>NZ_JBJGZV010000050.1:0-39768 GCF_054050715.1 Blastococcus sp. SYSU D00669 | reverse complement strand
CCGATGGTACTGCCCCGGAGACGGGGTGGGAGAGTAGGACGCCGCCGGACACACCTCCCGAACGGGGCCCCAGCCACAGGCTGCGGGCCCCGTTCGCATTCCCCGACGACCGCTTTCGGCGCCGAAAGCGGAGGGGTCAGCGGCGGGGTTCCTTCGTCGTCGCGCCGACGTTGTCGGCCAGCCAGGCGTTCAGCGTCTGCAGATCCCGCCAGGCGGCGCGCACCTCGTCCAGGGCGCGGCGCCCGTGCAGCCAGTCGGCCGGCTCCCAGTGGCGCGAGGCGTGCAGCGACTTGTGCTTCAGCAGCTCGACCCGCGGGCTGTCGGCCGGGTGGCCCGACGGGACCCGGGTGAGGCGCTCGCCGCCGATCTCGAAGCCCAGCCCCGCCAGCCGGTCGACCTCCGCCTGCAGGCGCGGGCCCTGCACGTCATCGGCGACCGCGCGCCGGTACCGGTCCACCTGGTCCGACTCCAGCCGCCAGGCCCCGCCGGCCACGTACAGCCCGTCGGCGGAGATCTGCACGTACCAGGAGCCGGCACCGCGGCCCTCCGGGGTGACCACGGCCCCCTGGTGGGTCTTGTACGGCGTCTTGTCGTTGCTGAAGCGGACGTCGCGGTACGGGCGGAAGACCTTCGCCGTCCCGAACTCCGGGCCGAGCTCCTCCACCAGCGCCAGCAGCGGCTTGCGGACGAAGGCGTCGTAGTCGCCCTTGTGCCGGGTCCAGTACGTCTTCGTGTTGTCGGCCTCCAGGCCCTCGTAGAAGACGAGGCCCTCGTCCGGGAACCCCTCGAACGTCACCGGGTCTCCTCCCCGTCGGCTGGGGCGTCCAGCACCGTGTGCCAGCGGACCTCCCGCAGCGGCGCCCCTCCGGTGTCCAGCGTGCGCGCCCAGCCCTGCTCGGCCCACCCGGCCGACTCGAGGAAGCGCGCGGAGACCCGGTCGGCCTCCGGCAGCCACGTCTGCAGCCGGGCCGCACCGGTCGCCCGCGCGAGGTCGGCCACCGCGGCCAGCAGCCGGCTGCCGTGCCCGCGCCGTCCCCACCGCGGCTCCACCAGGAGCGTCGCGACCTCGGTGGTCGGCCCGGCCGGGTCGGACGCCTCCCCGGGCGCCAGCTCCGCCGGCCCGTACGCGGCGAAGCCGACGACCTCGTCGCGCTCCAGCGCCACCAGCACGCCGTGCCCCGGCGTGGGCGGTGCGGTGATGGCCGCCCGCCACGCGGCGGCCGCGGCGTCGTCGTCCCACTCGTCCAGCACGGCGGGCGGCAGCACCTCGCGGTACGCGGTCCGCCACGTCACCACCTGCACCCGCGCGACCGCCGCGGCGTCGTCCGGGCGTGCCGGGCGCACCGAGACGTCCGCCGTCCCGGTCAGCCGGGGGAAGGGGGTCGCGGCGTCCACCCGGGCAGCGTAGGACCGCGCGCCGACCGGACGGGACCGTGGTGCTGGAATCGGGTCGTGACGACGACGCCCGAGACCCGCCCCGCGGCACCCGCCTTCCGTCCGGTCGGCGCCGGGGTCGTCGGGGCGCTGCTCATCGTCTACGTGGTCTGGGGCTCCACCTACCTGGCGATCAAGTACACCGTCGCCGACCTGCCGCCGCTGCTGGCCATGGGCTCCCGCTTCCTGATCGCGGGCGCCCTGCTGCTGCTCGTCGTCCTGGCCACCCGCGGCCGGCAGGCGCTGCGGGTGACCCGGGCCCAGGTCACGACCGCCGTCGCGTGCGGCCTGCTCCTGCTGGTCGGCGGCAACGGCCTGGTCGCCGTCGCCGAGCAGTACGTGGATTCCGGCCTCGCGGCGCTGCTCATCGCCGCGACCCCGCTGTGGGTCGTCGTCCTCCGCGCCCTCTTCGGTGACCGGCCGGCCGCGGCGACCGTCGGCGGGCTCGTCCTGGGCATGGTCGGGGTCGGGGTGCTGCTGCGGCCCGGGTTCGGCGGCGCCCACGGGATCGGCCCGCTGCTGCTGGTCTGCGCGAGCTCCCTGCTCTGGTCCATCGGCACGGTGCTCGCCACCCGCCGCCCGCTGCCGGCCGACCCGTTCACCACCACGGTCGTCGAGATGGCGGCCGGGGGGACGGCGATGGTCCTGCTCGGCTCGATCGGCGGCGAGTGGGGGCGGCTCGACCTCGGCTCCGTGGACGCGCCGTCGTGGCTGGCCTTCGGGTACCTGGTCCTCGTCGGCAGCCTGGTCGCCTACAGCGCGTACGTGTGGCTGCTCGCGCACGCACCGGTCTCCCTGGTCACCACGTACGCCTACGTCAACCCGGCCGTGGCGGTCGGCCTGGGCGCGCTGTTCCTCGGGGAGCCGCTCTCCGCGCCGGTGCTCGTCGGCGGTGCGGTGATCATCGCGGCGGTCGCCCTGGTCATCACCGCGGAGTCCCGCAGCGCCCGGCGGGCGCTCCCGAACCGGGACGAGGGCGCGCTGCCGGTGGAGCCGACCTAGACCCCGGCCTGAGGCTGTCGTACCCGCGCGGCAGGATCGGGCAGGTGAGCACCCGACCGGAGCTGCTGCCGGCCGCCCTGGCCCGGCGCATCGCCCTGGCCGCGCAGGGGTTCGCCGAGCCGCGTCCCACCGGCGTCGTCGACACCCGGCGGCTGCGCCGGCTGACCTCGCGGCTGGCCGTCGTGCAGATCGACTCGGTCAACGTCCTCTCCCGCTCGCACTACCTGCCGGCCTTCAGCCGGCTCGGCCCGTACCCGCGGGAGTCGCTCGACGCGCTCGCCGGTCGCCGCCGGCACCTCTTCGAGTACTGGGCGCACGAGGCCTCGTTCCTGCCGGTCCGGTTGCAGCCGTACCTCCGCTGGCGCATGGCCGCCGCGGAGGAGCACGCGTGGGGGTCCATGGTCCGCATCCAGCGCGAGCGGCCGGGCTACGTCGCCGAGATCCTCGAGCGGGTCCGCGAGGGTGGCCCGCTCAAGGCCAGCGACCTGGTCGAGCCGAAGCCCGAGCGCCCCGGCACCATGTGGAACTGGCACGCCGGCAAGGTCGCCCTCGAGTGGCTGTTCTACACCGGCGCCCTCACCGCCCGGCACCGCACGGCCGGCTTCGAGCGGGTCTACGACCTCACCGATCGGGTGGTCCCCGCCGAGGTGCTCGCCGTGCCCACCCCCGAGCCCGCCGACGCGATCCGCGAACTGGTCCGGACGGCGGCGCGTGCCCTCGGCGTCGCCACCGAGCGCGACCTGCGCGACTACTTCCGCCTCAAGCCGGCCCCGGCGCGGCAGGCGATCGCCGAGCTGGAGGAGGCCGGCGAGCTGCTGCCGGTCGACGTCGACGGCTGGGGCGCCCCCGCCTGGCTCGACCCCGGCGCCCGCCGGCCCCGCTGGATCCGCGCCCGCGCGCTGCTCAGCCCCTTCGACTCCCTGGTCTGGGAGCGCCCGCGCGTCGAGCGGATCTTCGGCTTCCGGTACCGCATCGAGATCTACACGCCGGCCGAGAAGCGGGTGCACGGCTACTACGTGCTGCCCTTCCTCCTCGGCGACCGGCTGGTCGGCCGCGCCGACCTCAAGGCCGACCGCAAGGCCGGCGTGCTGCGGGTCCAGGCCGCCTACACCGAGGACGGCGTCGACCGGTCCCTGGTCGCCACCGAGCTGGCCGGCGAGCTGGCGCTCATGGCCGGGTGGATGGAGCTCGACGCCGTCGCCGTCAGCGACCGGGGAGACCTGGCGCGCGACCTGCAGACGGTCCTGGGTCCGGCGGCCGAGGCCGGCTGAGGCCGGCGGGGCGGCCGCTGAGCAGCCGGCGCAGCAGCACCTGGCTCACGCCGGCACCGCCCGCACGATGCGCTGGTCACCGGAGACGGTCCGCACGGCGAGCGTGAGCTGCGCCGGCCCCTCGCCGCCGGCACCGTCGTCGAGCTGCGACTCCATCCGGCCGGACACGCTGGAGAGGTCCAGCCAGACCCGCAGGCCCGGGGCGACCCCGATCGAGACGTCCCCCGACACCGTCTTCACGCCCACCGTGCCGCCGGTGGCCCGCACGATGCCGACGTCGCCCGAGGCGGTGGTCACCGACACGTCCCCGGCCAGGGTTCCCACCTCGACGTCGCCGGAGGCGGTCCGCACCTCGAGCCCACCGCCGACCGAGTCGACCCGCAGGTCGCCCGACGCCGAGCCGACCGTGGCGCGGCCGGCGACCGAGCCGATGCGCGCGTCGCCGCTGGCGGTCCGCAGCTGCAGGTCGGCGCACGACTCCACCACCGACTCGCCGCTGGCGCCGGTGAGCTCCACCCGGCCGAGGTCGCCGCGCAGGTCGACGTCGGCCGACGCGACCGCGACCCGGGCCGCGGTGCCGGTCGGCGCGGTGACCCGCACGGCGAAGGCCGGCGTGCGCAGCAGGCGGCGCTCCGGGACGTGCACCCGCAGCCGCGACCCGACCAGGAACAGGTCGACCTTGTCCACCAGCTCCTCCGCGGCGCTGTCGAGCGGCGCGATCTCGACCACGTGCTCGGCGCAGTCCGGGCCGGCCTCGACGGTGACCGTGCCGGCGGGGTTGCGGATCTCGACCGCGTGCGGGCCGGCGCCGACGGGGAAGCGGTGCGTCCGTGTCTCCACGGGGGTCCTCCGGGGATGGTGGGTGGGGGAGTGATCAGCTGTTGGCGAAACCCGAGAAGCGGCGGGGGCCGCGCCCGGACGAGGGGGTGGGGCGGGGCTCGCGCAGCGCGCCGGATACGGCGCGCACGAGCCAGGCGTTGAGCGAGACGCCGGACGCCGCCGCGGCAGCCTCGGCGCGGGCCTTGAGCGGCTCGGGCAGCCGCAGGCTGATCCGGGCGACGGAGCCGTCGTCGTCGGCGTCGTCCGCCTCCGGCTCGGGCTCCTCGGCGGGTTCGTGGTGCACCGGCGGGACGACGACCACCTCGGGATCGCCGCCCCGCACCCGGATGTCGACCAGCGCGCCCTCGAGGGCCGCGGTCACCTCGGCCGCCATGTCCGACAGCGCGTCGATCACGGTCAGCCGGACCGCGGGCTCGATCGTGTCGGCGAGCAGCCGGGCCGTCCCGCGGGCCTGCTCACCGCCGGCGGCCGCCGCCCGCGTGAGCGCGGTGCGCAGGGCGTCGACGTAGTCGCTGAGATCCATGGACGCCATGGTGGCGTCAGTCCCCCCGCACGACGGTGTCGGGGCCGGCCGCGTGGCGGCGCCACGGTGACAGCAGCCGGGCGACGTCGCGGTCGTGGTCGCGCCCCGGACGCCGGCCGTGCGGCCGCCGCAGCTGCGCCCGGAGCTCCTCGGTGTACGTCCAGTTCTCCATGACGTCAATATGACACCACTCTGACGCCACAGCAACACCATGGTGCCGTCACGGTGCAGTCACGGTGCTTCGCCGTAGGCTCGGCGCCGTGCCACCCCTCGTGCGGCTGCAGGCCCAGGTGATCGCGCAGACGCGCTTCGACCCGCCGGCCGACGTGCCGTGGGAGACCGACGTCCAGGGCGGGCAGGCGCTCGCCGAGTTCGCCGGACGGGCCTGCTACCAGTCGTGGGACAAGCCGAACCCGGCCACGGCCACGAACGAGGGCTACCTGCGGCACATCCTCGAGGTGGGCCACCTCTCCGTGCTCGAGCACGGGACGGTGAGCATGTACCTGACCGGCGTCTCCCGGTCGCTCACCCACGAGCTCATCCGGCACCGGCACTTCTCCTACAGCCAGCTCTCGCAGCGCTACGTGCCCGAGGACGACGCCGGCTTCGTCGAGCCCGCCGTCATCGCCGAGGACCCGGAGCTGCACGAGAAGTTCGTCGCCGCCACCGAGGCCGCGCTGACCGCCTACCGGGAGCTCCTGGAGGGGCTGGAGAAGCGGTTCGCCGACGTCCCCAACGGCACGCTGCGCCGCAAGCAGGCCCGGCAGGCGGCCCGGGCCGTGCTGCCCAACGCCACCGAGACCCGGATCGTCGTCACCGGCAACTACCGCGCCTGGCGGCACTTCATCGCCATGCGGGCCAGCGAGCACGCCGACGTGGAGATCCGCGAGCTGGCGATCGCCTGCCTGCGCGAGCTGCAGGCGGTCGCTCCGCACGTCTTCCGCGACTTCCGGATCAGCCGGCTGACCGACGGCAGCGAGGTGGCCGCGAGCCCCTACGTGGCCGAGGGCTGATCCGCGCCTACAGTCGACCCCCGTGGCAGACCGGACGACCGACACCCAGTACGAGGACCTGCTGCGCCGGGTCCTGGAGACCGGCACCCCGAAGTCCGACCGCACCGGCACGGGCACCACCAGCCTCTTCGGCGAGCGGCTGCGCTACGACCTCTCCCGCGGCTTCCCGCTGGTGACGACGAAGAAGGTGCACTTCAAGTCGATCGCCTACGAGCTGCTGTGGTTCCTGCGCGGCGAGGGCAACGTGAAGTGGCTGCAGGAGAACGGCGTCTCGATCTGGGACGAGTGGGCCGACGCCGACGGCGGTCTCGGCCCGGTGTACGGCGTCCAGTGGCGGTCCTGGCCCACGCCCGACGGCCGCAGCATCGACCAGATCTCCGGTGTCCTGGAGACCCTGCGGACCGACCCCGACTCCCGCCGCATGGTGGTCTCGGCGTGGAACGTCGGGGCCCTCGAGGAGATGGCGCTCGCCCCCTGCCACGCGCTGTTCCAGTTCCACGTCGCCGACGGCCGGCTGTCGTGCCAGCTGTACCAGCGCAGCGCCGACCTCTTCCTCGGCGTGCCGTTCAACATCGCGAGCTACGCCCTGCTGACCCACATGGTGGCCCAGCAGGTCGGCCTCGAGCCCGGCGACTTCATCTGGGTCGGCGGCGACTGCCACGTCTACTCCAACCACGTCGAGCAGGTGCGCGAGCAGCTCTCCCGCGAGGTGCGGCCGTTCCCGCGGCTGACCGTCGACCCGGCGCCGTCGCTGTTCGAGCACGAGTACGCCGACTTCCACGTGCACGACTACGACCCGCACCCGCCCATCCGCGGCGCGGTCGCGGTGTGAGCGTCCGGCTCGTCTGGGCGCAGGACACCGGCGGGGTCATCGGCGCCGGGGGAGCGCTGCCCTGGCACCTGCCCGAGGACCTCAAGCTCTTCCGGGCGCTCACCCTCGGCTCCACCGTGGTCATGGGCCGCCGCACGTGGCTCTCGCTGCCGCCCCGGTCCCGCCCGCTGCCGGGCCGGCGCAACGTCGTCCTCAGCACGACGCTGGACGCGGCCGGGGTCGGCGTGGAGGTCGCGACGTCGGTCGAGGAGGTGCTCGCCGCGCACGACGAGCTGTGGGCGATCGGCGGCGGCGGGGTCTACGAGGCGTTCCTGCCGCACGCCGCCGAGGCCGTCGTCACCGAGGTGGCCGGCCGCTTCGACGGCGACACCTGGGCCCCCCGCCTGGACGGCGGCTGGAGCCCGGCGCTGCGGGTGCCGGAGGAGGGCGTGCTGCCCTCGTCCTCGGGGCTGGGGTTCTCGGTGTCCTGGTGGCGCCGGCACGGCGCCGGGGACGCGGCCGGTCCGGTGCGGGCGGCGCTGACGGGCTGGCTGGACGAGGTCGCCGCCGGCCGCCCCGCGGGTCGGTAGATTCCACCCATGAGCACCGACCCCGCCCGGCCGTTCGGGCGCGTGCTGACGGCCATGGTCACCCCGCTGACCGAGGACGGGTCGGTCGACCTCGCCGGCGCGCAGGAGCTGGCCGCCCACCTGGTCGACCGGTGCGGCCACGACGGCCTGGTGATCGCCGGGACGACGGGCGAGTCGCCCACCGTCACCGACGCCGAGCAGCACGCGGTGCTGGAGGCGGTGCTCGACGCGGTCGGCGACCGCGCCGTCGTCGTCGCCGGGGTCGGCACCTACGACACCGCGCACACCATCGACAAGGCCCGGGACGCCGAGCGGCTGGGCGCGCACGGCCTGCTGGTCGTGACGCCGTACTACAACAAGCCCCCGCAGGCCGGCCTGCTGCGGCACTTCACCGCCGTGGCCGACTCCACCGACCTGCCGGTGATGCTCTACGACATCCCACCGCGCTCGGTGGTGCCGATCGAGGTGGAGACGCTGGTCCGCCTCGCCGAGCACCCGCGGATCGTCGCGGTCAAGGACGCCAAGGGCGACCTGGGCGCCGTCTCCTGGACCCTCGCCCGCACCGACCTCGCCTACTACAGCGGCGAGGACATGCTGAACTTCCCGCTGCTGGCGATCGGCGCCGTCGGCATGGTCAGCGTCGTCGGCCACGTGGTGGGGCCGCGGCTGGCCGAGATGGTCGCCGCCGTCGAGTCCGGCGACCTGCTCAAGGCCCGGGCGGTGCACGAGAGCCTGCTGCCGGTCTACACCGGCATCATGGGCGGCGGCCAGGGCGTGATGATGGTCAAGGCCGCGCTGCACGCGCTCGGCCTCCCGTCCGGGCCGGTGCGGCCGCCGCTGGTCGACGCGAGCCCCGAGCAGGTGGAGAAGCTGCGCGCCGACCTGACCGCCGGAGGTCTGACCCTGTGAGTGTCCCGGTGCAGCCCCACCTCGGCCTCCAGGCGCCGCCCCCGCTGCCGGACGGTGGCCTGCGCGTCATGGCCCTCGGCGGGCTCGGCGAGATCGGCCGCAACATGGCCGTCGTCGAGTACGACGGCGCGCTGCTGGTGATCGACTGCGGGGTGCTGTTCCCCGAGGCGGAGCAGCCCGGCGTCGACCTGATCCTGCCCGACTTCGGGGTCATCGAGCACCGCCTCGGCGACATCGCCGCCGTCGTCCTCACCCACGGGCACGAGGACCACATCGGCGCGGTGCCCTACCTGCTCCGGCTGCGCGGCGACATCCCGCTGGTCGGCTCCCGCTTCACCCTCGCCCTGGTCAGCGCCAAGCTGCGCGAGCACCGCATCGACCCGGTGCTGGTCGAGGTGGCCGCCGGCGACGACCACGTCGCGGGGCCGTTCCACTGCGAGTTCATCGACGTCAACCACTCGATCCCCGACGCGCTCGCCGTCGCCGTCCAGACCCCGGCCGGGACCCTGGTCCACACCGGGGACTTCAAGATGGACCAGCTGCCGCTCGACGGCGTCCTCACCGACCTCGGGGCCTTCGCCCGGCTGGGGCTGCAGGGCATCGACCTGCTGCTGGCCGACTCCACCAACGCCGAGGTGCCCGGCTTCGTCGTCCCGGAGCGCGCGATCGGGCCGGTGCTCGAGGACGTCTTCCGGCGCGCCACCCAGCGGCTGATCGTCTCGAGCTTCGCCAGCCACGTGCACCGCATCCAGCAGGTGCTCGACGCCGCGGCGCTGCACGGCCGCAAGGTGGCCTTCGTCGGCCGGTCGATGGTGCGCAACATGGGCGTCGCCCGCGACCTCGGCCTGCTGCGGGTGGCGCCGGGGCTGATGGTGTCGCTGGACGAGGCGACGTCGATGCCGCCGGAGCAGGTCGTGCTGGTGAGCACGGGCTCGCAGGGCGAGCCGCTGTCGGCCCTGGGGCGCATGGCCCGCGGCGAGCACCACCAGGTCACCATCGAGGCCGGCGACACGATCGTGCTGGCGTCCTCGCTGGTGCCGGGCAACGAGACCGCCGTCTACAAGGTCATCAACGGCCTGGCCCGGCTCGGCGCCACCGTCATCCACAAGGAGACGGCGATGGTCCACGTGTCGGGGCACGCCCCGGCCGGCGAGCTGCGGACCCTGCTCAACGTCGCCAAGCCCCGCTACCTGATGCCGGTGCACGGCGAGTGGCGGCACCTGCGCGCGCACGCCGCGCTGGCCGAGCAGACCGGCATGAACGGCGACCGGGTGCTGCTGGCCGAGAACGGCGTGGTCGTCGACCTCGTCGACGGCAAGGCCGCGATCACCGGCCACGTGCCGGTGGGCGACGTCTACGTCGACGGGCTCAACGTCGGCGACGTGGGGGAGGAGTCGCTGCAGGCGCGGCGCATCCTCGGCGACGAGGGCTTCGTCGCGCTGACCGTCGTCATCGAGCCGTCGACGCGGACGATCGTGCGCCCGGTGCACCTGTCCACCCGCGGCTTCTCCGACGACCCGTCGGCCTTCGACGAGGTGCTGGGCCTGGTCGAGGAGAACCTCAAGCGGGCGCTGGCCGACGACGAGGTCGACCCGCACCGGCTCTCGCAGCTGATCCGCCGCACGGTGGGCAAGTGGGTGTCCGACACCCACCGCCGCCGCCCCATGATCATCCCGACGGTCCTCGAGGTCTAGCCGGCAGGGGCCGTCCCGACGAGCGGGGGGCCGGAGGCCTCCCCGAGGAGGGACAGCAGCCGTTCCGCTCAGCTGGGGGACGGCTCCTGGCCGCGGCGCGGCGCGCAGCGTCGCAGTGTTATCGGGGTGATGCCCTCCTCGGCGGGCAGCTCGAAGCCCCACACCTGGGCGTAGAACGACAGCTCGCCGTCGAGGGCGGCGCGGATGTTCTCCGCCCGGCGGAAGCCGTGCTGCTCGCCCGGGAACAGCACGTAGGCGTGCGGCACACCGGTGGCGCGCAGCTGCGCGACGATCGCCTCGGCCTGCGCCGGCGGCACGATCTCGTCCTCGGCGCCCTGGAAGACCGCCAGCGGGGTGTCGAGCCGGTCGACGTGCGTGATCGGCGAGCGCTCGGCGTACACCTCGGCACCCTCGGGGTACGGCGCCACCAGCCCGTCGAGGTACCGCGACTCGAACTTGTGCGTCTCGGCGGCCAGCGCGGCGAGGTCGGCCACCCCGTAGTGGCTGGCGCCGGCGGTGAAGACGCCGGGCCGCAGCGTGAGCGCCGCCAGGGTCGTGTAGCCGCCCGCCGAGCCGCCGCGGATCGCCATGCGGGCCGGGTCGACCCGGCCGGCGTCGGCCAGGAACCGCGCGCAGGCGACGACGTCGTCGAGGTCGACCACGCCCCACCGGCCCTTGAGCGCCTCGCGGTAGCGGCGGCCGTAGCCGGTGGAGCCCCGGTAGTCGACGTCGGCCACGCAGAACCCGCGCGAGGTCCAGTACTGCACCCCGAGGTCGAGCACGGACGAGGCCGCCGCGGTGGGCCCGCCGTGCACCACCACGAGCAGCGGCGGCTTCCCGCCGGCGGGTGCGGGCACCTCCGGGTTGGTCGGCGGGTAGACCAGCGCGTGCGCGACGCCGATGCCCGTCCCGCGGTCCTCGGTCGGGAACGTGACGTGCTCGGGGCGGGAGAACCAGGCCGGGTCCAGCCCGAGGTCGCGCGCCGGGCGCAGCACCTCGGCGGAGCCGTCGTCCGCGCGGACCCGCAGCACCACCGGCTCCGACGTCGGGCCGCCGGCGACGCACACGACGTCGGTCCCCGCCGCGGTGACCGAGCCGAACGCCGCGTACGGCAGGTCGAGCTCGCGCAGCAGGCCGTCCGGGCCGAGGACGCCGAGCCGGTCGCCGCCGTCCCGCCCGAAGGCCAGCGCGATCCGGCCGTCGGCCAGCAGGGCGAAGCGGCGCTGGCCGAACACCCACTGCGGTCCGGCGATGTCGCTGCCGACGTCGAGCACCAGCTCGACGCCCCCGTCGGGGCGCCGGCGGTGCAGCGACCACACGTCGGTGGTGTCGCAGAGGAACCACAGCGAGCCGTCGGGTGCCCACGTCGGCTGCACCACCGAGACCCCCGGGCCGCCGGCCACCACGGTCTCGGCGCCGTCGGGCCCCCGGACCACGAGCTGCGCCGCGTCCCAGGGCATGTCCGGGTGGTCCCAGCGCAGCCAGGACAGGGTCGCGCCGTCCGGCCCGAGGGCGGGGTCGGAGACGAAGTCGGGGCCCGAGACGAGGACCGTGACGGAACCGTCCGCCGCGACCCGGACCACCTCGTTCACCACGTCGGCGACCGCGCCGCCCGCCGGGTGCGTCTCCCGGACGGCGAGGACGCCGTCGCCGCCGGGCAGCACGCGCAGGTCGGCGTAGCGCACCCCCGACGGGACCTCCGGGGCCGGCGTCACGGCGACCGGCCCGGCGTCCCCGGGCGCGAGCCGGTGCAGCCGCTGGTCGCGGAAGTCGGTGAACCACAGCGTGCCCCCGCCGACCGCCCACGCACCGCCGCCGTACTCGTGCACCCGCGTGCGGGCGTTCCACGGGGCCGGCAGCACGTCGGTGCCGTCCCGCACGACCGCCGTCCGGCCGCCCTCGCCGGGGCGGGCCTCGGCCCACCAGACGGCGTCGCCGTCGACCACGACACCGGTGGGCCGGGCCGCCGCGCGGACGACCAGCGCGGAGGTGATGGGCGTCGGCCAGCTGCCGTGGGGGAGGGTCACGGCCCCACGCTAGGTGGCGGACACGACCGCTCGCCTGCCCGGTCGGGGGTCCCGGCGCCATTACCGTCTGACGCATGCCTGCCCGCACCACGCCGAGCCGCCGGCCGGCGTCGTCCTCCCGGGGCCGCTCCGGGTCGACGGCGTCCCGCAAGCGGCCGCCCGCCAAGCGGTCCACCGCTGGCACCCGCAGGCCCGCCGCCAAGAAGCAGCAGTCCAGCGGTGGCCTGCTCCGCCTCGTGGGCAGCAGCTGGTCGCTGCTGGCGCGCGGCGCCGGCGGCCTGGCCCGCTCGATCGCCCGGCCGGAGGAGCGCGAGCCGCTCGCCCCGGAGCACCGCCGCGACGGCGTCGGGCTCGCCGTCCTGGGCCTGGCCGTGGTGCTCGGCGCCGCGGTGTGGACCAACGGCATCGGGCCGTTCGGCGCGGTCATCGCGAGCGGCTCGCGCTGGCTCGTCGGGTCGGTCGTCGTCGTCCTGCCGGTGTTCTTCTTCCTCGTCGCGCTGCGGCTGCTGCGCCACCCGGCCAACCCCGAGGCCCGCGGCCGGCTGCTGATCGGCTGGATCTCGCTGGTCGCCGCCGTCCAGGGCACCGTCTCCGTCGTCGGCGACGGCGCGACCGACGGCCCCGCCCAGGGGCGCCCCGGTGCCGGTGGGCTGCTCGGCTGGGCCGCCGGCACGCCCCTGGCGGCCGGCGTCGGCGACGTCGTCGCCGTGGTGCTGTTCGTGCTGCTCGCCTTCTTCGGCCTGCTCGTGGTCACGGCCACCCCGGTGCACCAGATCCCCGAGCGGCTGCGCGAGCTCGGTGACCGGATGCTCGGCCGCGGCGACTACGCCGACGAGTACGACGAGGACGGGTACGACGACGAGGACGTCGACGAGGTCGAGGAGGAGAAGCCCCGCCGCGGCCGGCGCAAGGCCACCCCGCTCAGCGAGGACCTGCTCGCGACCGGGCCGATCGACCACGTCGCCTACGACGAGGCCGCCGAGGCGGTCACCGTCACCCCGCCTCCGCCGCCGATGCCCGTCGCGCGGCCGCAGGTGGTCGACCGCACCGCTCCGCCCGAGGAGCTCGAGCCGGTGACCGAGCCGGAGCAGCTGTCCATCCAGCCGGTGGAGGGCGACTACACGCTGCCCGCGCTGTCGACGCTGCGCCCCGGCACGCCGCCGCGGGCCCGCTCCAAGGCCAACGACGTCGCCATCGAGGCGATCACCGGGGTGCTCGAGCAGTTCAACGTCGACGCCGCCGTCACCGGTTTCACCCGCGGGCCGACGGTCACCCGCTACGAGGTCGAGCTCGGCCCGGCGGTCAAGGTCGAGAAGATCACCGCGCTGACGAAGAACATCGCCTACGCGGTCGCCAACGACAACATCCGCATCCTGGCGCCGATCCCCGGCAAGTCGGCGGTCGGCATCGAGGTGCCGAACTCCGACCGCGAGACGGTCAGCCTCGGCGACGTGCTGCGTTCCGGCGCGGCCAAGCAGGACCCGCACCCGATGCTGGTCGGGCTCGGCAAGGACATCGAGGGCGGCTTCGTCACCGCCAACCTGGCGAAGATGCCCCACCTGCTCGTCGCCGGTGCCACCGGTTCGGGTAAGTCCAGCTGCGTCAACTCGGTGCTGGTCTCGCTGCTGCTGCGGGCCACCCCCGACCAGCTGCGGATGATCCTGGTCGACCCGAAGATGGTCGAGCTGACGCCGTACGACGGGATCCCGCACCTGATCACGCCGATCATCACCGACGCCAAGAAGGCCGCCACCGCGCTGGCCTGGCTGGTCGAGGAGATGGAGCAGCGCTACCAGGACATGCGGGCCACCGGCGTCCGGCACATCGACGACTTCAACCGCAAGGTCGACAAGGGCGAGATCACCGCCCCGCCCGGCAGCGAGCGCGTCTACCGGCCCTACCCGTACATCCTCGCGATCGTCGACGAGCTCGCCGACCTCATGATGGTCGCCCCGCGCGACGTCGAGGACTCGATCGTGCGGATCACGCAGAAGGCGCGGGCGGCCGGCATCCACCTGCTGCTGGCCACCCAGCGCCCGTCGGTCGACGTCGTCACCGGTCTGATCAAGGCCAACGTGCCGTCGCGGCTGGCGTTCTCCACCTCGAGCATCACCGACAGCCGGGTCATCCTCGACCAGCCGGGCGCGGAGAAGCTCATCGGCATGGGTGACGCGCTGTTCCTGCCCATCGGGGCGGGCAAGCCGCAGCGCGTCCAGGGGGCCTACGTCTCCGACGCCGAGATCGAGGCGGTCGTCGAGTTCACCAAGCGGCAGGCCGAGCCGGACTACCGCGAGGAGGTCTTCACCGCCGCGGCGGGCGAGGCCAGGGAGATCGACGAGGACATCGGCGGCGACCTCGACCTGCTGCTGCAGGCCGTGGAGCTCATCGTCACCAGCCAGTTCGGCTCCACCTCGATGCTGCAGCGCAAGCTGCGGGTCGGCTTCGCCAAGGCCGGGCGGCTCATGGACCTCATGGAGAGCCGCGGCATCGTCGGCCCGTCCGAGGGGTCCAAGGCCCGCGACGTCCTGATCAAGCCCGACGAGCTCGAGGCCACGCTGTTCACGCTGCGCGGCGGTGCCTGACCCGGCGTCCCCGGGTGGGGTGGCGGACGGCGCTTACGATGGTTCGGTGACCTCGCTGCCCCGCCATGCCCGCACCGTGGCGGTGGTGACCCTCGGGTGCGCCCGCAACGAGGTCGACTCCGAGGAGCTCGCCGGCCGGCTCGCCGCCGACGGCTACGAGCTGGTGGACGACGCCGACGGCGCCGACGCGGTGCTGGTGAACACCTGCGGCTTCATCGACAGCGCCAAGAAGGACTCGGTCGACGCCCTGCTCTCCGCCGGTGACGGCGGGGCGCGGGTGGTCGCCGTCGGCTGCATGGCCGAGCGCTACGGCAGCGAGCTCGCCGGCGCGCTGCCCGAGGCCACCGTGCTCGGCTTCGACGACTACGGGCAGATCGGCGACCGGCTGGACGACGTGCTGGCCGGTCGGCCGCTGGTGCCGCACACGCCGCGCGACCGGCGCACCCTCCTGCCGATCAGCCCGGTCGAGCGCACCCGCGCGGCCGAGGTCGCAGCCATCCCGGGGCACGGCTGGCTGCGCCGCCGGCGGCTGGCCGGTGGGCCCTCCGCCGCGCTGAAGCTGGCCTCCGGCTGCGACCGCCGGTGCGCGTTCTGCGCGATCCCCACCTTCCGCGGCGCCTTCGTCTCCCGTCCGCCGGCCGAGGTGCTCGGTGAGGCGCAGTGGCTGGCCGCCCAGGGCGTCACCGAGCTGGTGCTGGTCAGCGAGAACTCGACCTCCTACGGCAAGGACCTCGGCGACCTGCGGTCGCTGGAGCGGCTGCTGCCGCAGCTGGCCGCGGTCGAGGGCATCGCCCGGGTGCGCGTGGCCTACCTGCAGCCGGCCGAGCTGCGGCCCGGGCTGCTCGAGGTCATCGCCGGCACCGAGGGGATCGCCCCGTACTTCGACCTGTCGTTCCAGCACTCCTCGCCGACGCTGCTGCGCCGCATGCGGCGGTTCGGCGGCACCGAGGACTTCCTCGCGCTGATCGAGCGGGCCCGCGCGCTCGCCCCGACGGCCGGGTTCCGCACCAACGTCATCCTCGGCTTCCCCGGCGAGACCGAGGACGACGTCGCCGAGCTCGAGCGCTTCCTGGTCGAGGGCCGGCTCGACGCGGTCGGCGTCTTCGGCTACTCCGACGAGGAGGGCACCGAGGCGCTGAACCTGCCGGGCAAGCTCGACCAGGACGAGATCGACGCGCGGGTGCGCCGGATCACCGACCTGGTCGAGGAGCTCACCGCCCAGCGGGCGGAGGAGCGCGTCGGCGAGCGGGTCGACGTCCTGCTGCTGGAGGAGCTCGGCGACGGGGAGTGGACCGGATCGGCCGCCCACCAGGACCCCGACAGCGACGGCACGACGACGGTCACCGGGGTACCCGCCGACGCCGTCGCCGGGCAGGTCGTGGCCGCCGACGTCGTCGCCAGCGACGGCGTCGACCTGGTCGCGGCCGCCCTCGTACCCGCCACCACCCCGGCCGGGCGGTGACCGCGGTGAGCGACGTGGCCCCAGACCCGGCTGCCACGCCGCCCTCGTCCGTGCGCCTGGTGAACCTGCCCAACGCGCTCACCGTGCTGCGGCTGGCCGTCGTCCCGGTGTTCGCCGTCCTGCTGCTGTCCGACCACGGTTCCTCCACCGCGGGGCGCTACTGGGCGACGGTGTTCTTCGCGGCAGCGATCATCACCGACCGCTACGACGGGCTGATCGCCCGCCGCACCGGCCAGGTGACGGAGTTCGGCAAGCTGGCCGACCCCATCGCCGACAAGGCGCTCACCGGCACCGCGCTCATCGCGCTGTCGGTGCTGGAGCTGCTGCCGTGGTGGGTGACCATCGCGATCCTGGCCCGCGAGGTCGGCGTCACCCTGCTGCGGTTCTGGGTGATCCGGCACGGCGTGATCGCCGCCAGCCGCGGCGGCAAGGCCAAGACCGTGCTGCAGGCCCTGGCGATCGGGCTCTACATCCTGCCGCTGACCGGCGTGCTGGCCAGCGCCCGCTGGTGGGTCATGGGCATCGCGCTCGTGCTCACCGTGGTCACCGGCCTCGACTACGTGTACCGGGCGCTAACCCTGCGGCGCACGAGCGCCCGGGCGATGGCCGCCGCGGCCGAGCGGCGCGCGGCGAAGGAGAACCCCGGCCCCATCGCCGACACCGCCGCGTGACCGATCTGCGCGCCGCCCGCGTCCACCGCGCGCTGCTCGCGCGGGGCGAGACGGTGGCCGCCGCCGAGTCGCTGACCGCGGGGCTGTTCTGCGCCACGCTCGCCACGGTGCCCGGGGCGAGCGCCACCCTGCGCGGCGGCGCCGTCGTCTACGCGACCGACCTCAAGGCCGTCCTCGCCGGCGTGCCGGAGGACCTGCTGGCCGCGCACGGGCCGGTCGCCCCGGAGACGGCGGCGGCGCTGGCCGAGGGGATCCGCGCGCGCTGCGGGGCCACGTGGGGCGTGGGGCTCACCGGGGTGGCCGGGCCGGACCCGGTCGACGGGCACGGCCCCGGGCGCGTGTACCTGGGGCTGTCCGACGGGCGGCACACCGACGTCGTGCAGCTGGACCTGCCGGGCGAGCGGCAGGCGGTGCGCGAGGGCGCGGTCACGGCCGCCCTCGACGGGCTGCTCGCCCGGCTCGGGAACGCCCGGTCCGACCTCGGCGTTACGCCATGAGCGGACGCGGCCCGGTCGGGTGGGTTCCCGGGGGTGGCGCCGCGTACCGTGAGCGCACGGCGCCTCGGCGAGGCACCGCCGCTTCCCACAGGCAGGACAGGAGACGGCCATGACGCTGCTGCGCACCCAGCTCGGGAACACCCTGCGGGGGCACCGGCTGCGCCAGCGCCGCACGCTGCGCGACGTCTCCGGCAAGGCGCGGGTCAGCCTGGGCTACCTCTCCGAGGTGGAGCGGGGGCAGAAGGAGGCGTCCTCCGAGCTGCTCGCCTCCATCTGCGACGCCCTCGAGGTCGAGCTGGCCGACCTGCTCGCCGAGGTCAGCACCTCGCTGCGGCGCGGCGACGGCGCGGCCACCGTCCGCCCGCTGACCCCGTCGGCCGAGCCCGCCGAGCAGGCCGCCGTCCCGGCGCAGGAGTCCCCGGCCCCGGAGCCCGCCCTGGCCCTCGTCGGCGCCGGCTCGCCGGCCCGTGCCACCACCCGCCGCGGGGCGGTCTCGCTCGCCGCCTGAGCGGCCGGTGCCCGCCCGGGGGAGCGCCCGCAGCCGGGCCGAGCAGGCCCTGGCCCGCACCCGGCAGGGCCTGCTGGACGGCGCCGCGCGGGCGTTCGCCGACGCGGGGCCGCGGCAGGCGACCATGCAGTCGATCGCGGCCGCGGCCGGCGTCGCCAAGGCCACCCTCTACAACCACTTCCGGACCAAGGACGAGGTCGCCCGCGCCCTGCTCGCCGCCGAGCTGGACCGGGTGACCGCGCTGGCGGCCGCGCTGCCGCTGCCCGACGCCCTGGCCGCGCTGTCCGACGAGGCCGCCGGCCACCCGGTGCTGCGCCGGCTGGCCGAGAGCGAGCCGGCGGTGCTGGCCGCGCTGCTGGGCGCCGACGCGGAGCGGTGGGCCGACCTGACCGCCCGCCTGGCCACCGCGCTGGGCGTGGACGACGAGGGCGCCGAGCTCGCCGGCCGGTGGCTGCTCGGCGTCGTCCTGCAGCCGGGCCGGTCGGGGCTGCGGCACCGCGCCGCCGCCCGCCTCGCCGCCACCCTGGCGCCGGCGGCGACGATCAGCTGACCTGATCGTGAGAGCTCCTCCCCCACGGTGCGGCGTGGGGGAGGACCCCTTCGGGTCAGGTGACCTGATCGTGGCTCAGCGGGACGCCTTCGCCGCGTCGAGCTCGGCGCGGGTGGGCGGGTCGGCGCCCACCCGGGTGCAGTTGAGCGCCGCGACCAGCAGCGCGTCGTCGATGATCTCGGTCAGCCGGTCGTCGCCCAGGCCGTCGAGCGCGGCGCGCGCGGTCACGCCGGCCGCGAGCAGCCCGCTGAGCACCCCGGCCGCCAGCGAGTCCCCGGCGCCCACCGTGTCGGCGACGGTCACGACCGGCGGCGTGCGGGACTGCACCGGGCGCCCGGGCCGGGCCACCCGCAGCGGTCCGCCGCCGTCGGTGAGCAGCACCAGGCCGGGGCCGCGCTCGGCCCAGCGGGCCGCCGCCTCGTCCAGGTCGGTGGTGCCGGGCTCGAGCCACGCCAGGTCCTCGGCGCTCACCTTCACCACGTCGGCGCGGGCCACGAGCCGGTCCAGCCGCGCGCGCACCGCCGCGGCGCCGTTGCCGAGGCTGGTCCCCACCGGCCCGTCGGCGAGCATCGGGCGGATGTTCGGGTCGACGCTCAGCAGCGTCGCGCCGTCGTCGGCCAGCCGCTCGACCAGCCGCGCGATCGCGTCGCAGCCCGGCGGGGTCCAGCTGGAGATCGACCCGACGTGCACGATGCCCGGGGTGTCGCCGTAGACGGCGGCGAGCTCGGCGTCGTCCCACTGCCAATCGGCCGCGCCGAGCACGTGGAAGCCGTAGTCGGGGGAGCCGTCGGGGCCGAGGCCGACGACGGCCAGGCTCACCGGCTCCGCGGCCGCCACCAGGCCGTCGAGCGCCACGCCGGACAGCTCCGCGTGCCGGCGCAGCGCCGGAGCCAGCGGCCCGGTGCCGAGCCGGGCGAGCAGCCGCACGGGGGCGCCCAGCCGGCCGGCGGCCACCGCGACGTTGAGCGCGTTGCCGCCCGGACGGGCCACGTACCGCGGCGCCGTCCCCTCGGGGCCGGCGTCGCCGGACGGGTCGGGGATCAGGTCGACGACGAACTCACCGAGGACGCTCAGCACCGGGTTCCCAGGGGGCACGGCGCGACCCTAGCCGTGGGAACCCTCGGGGGAGCCGAGCAGTTGCCCGCGGTAGCGGAAGACCTGCGACGATGAACCGGACGACATCTGCTCGTGGTCCGGCCGGACCTCGCGCCGGACAGGAGGAACGAATGCCCAACCCGTTCGTGAAGTTCTGGAAGTACCTCACGGCCTCGGCGAACGCCAAGATCGACGAGAAGGCGGATCCCAAGATCCAGATCGCCCAGGCGATCGAGCAGGAGCAGCAGCGCCACCAGGCGCTGGCCAACCAGGCGGCCGCCGTCCTGGGCAACCAGCGCCAGCTGGAGATGCGGCTGAACCGCCAGCTCGGCGAGGTCGAGAAGCTGCAGGCCTCCGCCCGGCAGGCGCTGGTGCTGGCCGACCAGACCCGCGCCAAGGGCGACGCCGCCAAGGCCGCCGAGTACGAGAACGCCGCGCAGGCGTTCGCGACGCAGCTGGTGGCCGCCGAGCAGGCGATGGAGGACCTCAAGCGCAGCCACGACGAGGCGCTGCAGGCCGCCGAGCAGGCGCGCGGCGCCGTCGAGCAGAGCCGCATGCGGCTGCAGACGACGCTCGCCGAGCGCACCAAGCTCATGAGCCAGCTCGAGCAGGCCAAGATGCAGGAGCACGTGGCCGCCTCGCTCAAGCAGGTCAACGAGCTCTCCGCGCCGGGCAACACCCCGAGCCTGCAGGAGGTCCGCGACAAGATCGAGGCCCGCTACGCCAACGCGCTCGGCCAGGCCGAGCTGGCGCAGACCTCGGTCGAGGGCCGCATGCTCGAGGTGCAGAAGGCCACCCTCGACGTGGCCGGCGCGTCGCGGCTGGACCAGATCCGCGCCTCGATGGGCGGCGGTCCCGCGGCGGTCGAGAGCGGCACCGGGGCCCAGGCGATCGAGCAGGGCACGCCGCCGGTCGAGCAGCCGGCCCAGGCGCCGGTCGCCGAGCCGGCGCAGCGCCAGGAACCGACTGCCTGAGCCGGCCGGGGTGTCGGGCTTCGGCTATCCCCCCGACGTCCACCCGGGCGACGGCGGGGAGGTCAGCGCCGTCCTGCGGCGGGCCGACACCCCGCCGGAGCTGTCGCACGGTGCCGGTGGCGGGGCCTCCTACCTCGCCACCGGGGCCGGCACCCGCGGCGCGTTCGGGCTCTACCGGTGGGACATGGGACCGCGGCCCAGCGGCCCTGCCCCGCACTTCCACCGCAGCATCACCGAGTCCTTCTACGTGCTGTCCGGCACGGTGCGGCTGCACGACGGCCGGGGCTGGGTCGACGCCGGTCCCGGTGACTTCCTGTTCGTCCCCGAGGGCGGCGTCCACGGCTTCCGCAACGAGTCGGGGGAGCCGGCGTCGCTGTTGCTGCTGTTCACCCCCGGCGCACCGCGCGAGGACTACTTCGAGACGCTGGCCGACAAGGTCCGCCGCGAGGCGATGACCGCCGACGACTGGACGGAGTTCTACCTCCGCCACGACACCTTCTGGGTGGACGGCGGCTAGTCAGCGCACCGTCAGCGGCGGCGGCCGGCCCGGTTCGCCGGTGCGGGCCCGCGGGTCGACCGGCGAGCGGGCCGCCTGGCAGCGGGGGCACCACCAGGTGACCCGCTCCTGCGTCTCGGGCCCCTGCTCGCCGAGCAGGATCGGGGTGCCGCAGCGGCGGCACGGCCGGCCCTTGCGGCCGGCCACCCAGTGGTCCTCGCCGCGGCGGAGGACGCCGGTGGTGCTCTGCTCGGGGTGCTCGCGGTTGGCGAGCATGAGCGTGCGGGCGCGCTCCACGAGCTCCCGCAGGTTGCCGACGTCGCCGACCCGCGCCCACGGGTGGACGCCGCAGAGGAACAGCGACTCGACCTTGTAGAGGTTGCCGATGCCGGCCAGGTTGCGCTGGTCGAGGATGGCGACCCCGACCTGCTCGTCGGGGTCGGCGCGGAGGCGGCGCAGCGCCTCCTCCAGGTCCCAGTCGCGGCCGAGCACGTCGGGCCCGAGGTGACCGACCAGGGTGTCCTCGTCGGCGGTGGGCACCAGGGTCATGTCGTGCAGGCGGTACCCGACAGCCTCCCAGTCGTCGGTGGCCAGGACGGCGCGGATGTCGTAGGCGGGCCCGCCGCGCCACTTCGCCCCCGGGCGGTAGAGGTGCCAGCTGCCGTCCATGCGGAAGTGCGTGCGCAGGGTCCGCTCGTCGTCGAGGCGGATGAGCATGTGCTTGCCGCGCGGCACCACCTCGCGTACACCGACGCCGGCGAGGTCGACGGCGGCCAGCTGCGGCACGCGGAACTCCCCACGGCGAAGCGTGGCGCCGGCCAGCGCCTGCTGCATGCGCTTGGCGGCCAGCCAGACGGTGTCTCCCTCGGGCACGTCCCCCAGTCTCCCCGCCGGCCGTCGTCCCTGCTTCCGCACGCTGTGAGACCGCTGACAGCGGGATGACGGCGACCCTTTCCCGCGCTGTCCAGCGACGTGGACGGAGCGATGCGACTGCGCAGCCTGCTGGCCGGTGGGACGGCGGCCGAGCCCGAGGCCGAGCCCGTCACGGTGACCGTCGCGCGGGTCGTGCGCCCCGAGCACCGCGCCGAGTTCGAGCGGTGGGCGGAGGACGTGCTGGCCCTGGCCGCCCGCTTCCCGGGCAACCTCGGCACCTCGCTGCTCCACCCGGGGCCGGGCAGCCGCGAGTACCACCTGGTCTACCGCTTCGCCGACGGCGAGTCGCTGGCCGGCTGGGAGCGCTCGGCGGAGCGCCGCGCGGCGCTCGAGCGCCTCGACGCCATGGTCGACGAGGTGCGCTACGCCCGCGTCGCCGGCCTGGAGAGCTTCTTCACCCGGCCCGCCACGCCCGGGCCGCGCTGGCGGTCGACGCTGCTGACGATCGCCGCGGTCTTCGCGATCACCTCGCTGCTGCAGCTGTTCGTCCTCCCGCACCTGGCGAGCTGGCCGCTGCCGGCCCGGCTGCTGCTCTCGGCCGTCGTGGTCGTCGTCCTGCTCGGCTACGTCGTCATGCCGGGGCTCACCCGGCTGTTCCACCGCTGGCTGCACCCGCGCCGGGACTGACGCGCGGCCGTCCTCCCGCCCTACGGTGTGGGGCATGGCCACCCCGGCGACCTGCGGCCCCTGCGGGCGGCCGGGCCGCGCCTGGCAGGTGGCCGTCTGCGGGACCCGCGCGCGTCTGCACCAGGACGACGCCGTCGCCGAGTTCGCCCGCTTCGTCACCGTCGGGGTGTCCAGCAGCCTGGTCTACTTCGCGCTCTTCCTCGCGCTGCGGGGCACCGGGGCGCTCCCGGCCAACGCGGTCGCCTTCGTGGTCTCCACGGTGCTGGCCAACGAGCTGCACCGGCGGGTGACGTTCCACGCCGGCGGCCGGGTGGGCTGGTTGGCCGCGCAGTGGGAGAGCGGCGGGCTGGCGGTGGCGGGGCTGGCGGCCACGAGCCTCGCCCTGGCCGCGCTCGACGGCACCCTGGGCGCGGCGTGGTGGGCGGACGTGGTGCTGATCGCGGCCGTCACCGGCGCGATCGGCCTGGTGCGCTTCGCCGCGCTGCGGCTCTGGGTCTTCTCCGGGCACGCCCACCGTCCCGCTCCCTCGCCGTCCTGACGGTGGCGCTGGTTACCGTCTCGCCGTGCTGCAGACGGTCGCGGTCGAGGGCTACCGCTCGCTGCGCAGCCTGGTGGTGCCGCTGGGCCGGCTGACCGTCGTCACGGGGGCCAACGGCTCGGGCAAGTCGAGCCTGTACCGCGTGCTGCGGCTGCTGGCCGCCACCGCGCACGGCGGGGCGGTCCGCGCGCTGGCCGCCGAGGGCGGCCTGGAGTCGGTGCTGTGAGCAGGCCCGGAGGTGTTCGGCGCGGGTGTGCGCAGCGGCCGGCACCCGGTCACCGGCACGGTGCGGACCCGCCCGGTCGCGCTGCGGATCGGCCTCGGGGGTGAGGACCTCGGCTACGCCGTCGACTTCGGGCTGCCGCGGCCCGACGAGACGTCGTTGTTCGACCGCGACCCGGAGATCGAGCTCGAGGTGGTGTGGGCCGGCCCGGTGCTGCGACCCGCGGCGGTGCTCTGCCGGCGGGCGGGGCCGGCGGTGCTGACGCGGGAGGGCCGGAGCTGGGCCGACACCGGGCGCCGGCTGGAGCGGCAGGACAGCCTGCTGACCGAGGTGTCCGACGCGGTGGCCGCACCCGAGGTCCTCGCGGTGCGCAACCGGGTGCGCAGCTGGCGGTTCTACGACTCCTTCCGCACCGACCCGGAGGCGCCCGCACGCGGCGCCCGCATGGGCACCTTCACGCCCGTCCTGGCCGACGACGGCGCCGACCTCGCCTCGGCGCTGCAGACGGTGCGCGAGCTCGGGCACGACCGCGAGCTCGACGAGGCCGTCGAGGGGGCGTTCCCGGGCAGCCGGCTGGAGGTCGTCGACAGCGCCGGGCTGTTCCGGCTGCAGCTGCGGCAGACCGGTCTGCTGCGCCCGCTGGACGCCGCCGAGCTCTCCGACGGCACGCTGCGCTTCCTGCTGTGGGCGGCGGCGCTGCTCCCCCCGCGGCCGCCGGAGCTGTTCGTGCTCAACGAGCCCGAGACCAGCCTGCACCCCGACCTGCTGGCGCCGCTGGCCGGGATGGTGGCCCGGGCGGCGGCCCGCACGCAGGTCGTCGTCGTGACGCACTCGGCGCGGCTGCGGGAGCGGCTCGCCGACGCCGCCGCGGACCTCGACCACCGCGACGTGCAGCTGGTCAAGGTCCGCGGCGAGACGACCATCGAGGGGCAGGACCCGCTCGACCGGCCGGCCTGGCACTGGCCGGAGCGCTGAGCCCTAGTCCAGCGGGCGGACGCCGGTGGCGCTGGTGCCGCGGTCGCCGCTGGTGCGGGTGAACTCGACCCGCTGCCCCTCGGCGAGCTCGCGGTAGCCGCCGGTGTCCTCGATCTCCGAGAAGTGCACGAAGACGTCGTCCCCGCCGTCGTCGGGCGAGATGAACCCGAAGCCCTTCTCGGGGTTGAACCACTGCACCGTGCCCTGGGCCGCGCCGCCGGCGGCGGGTCGCCGGCCGGCGCTGCGGTCGTCGCGCCGGTCGCCGCGGTCGCGGTCCCGGTCGCGGCCCGCCGGCCGCGGGTCGCGGCGGGACGGCGCCAGGAAGCGGACGGCGTCGGCCTGCAGCCCGCGCGGTCCCTCCACCAGCTCGAACTCGACGCGGTCGCCCTCCTCCGGCTCCTCGCCCCGGCCGCGGACCGCGGAGACGTGCACGAAGACGTCGTCCGGGACGATGAACCCGAAGCCCTTGTCGCCGTCGAAGCGCGCCACCGTGCCGGTGAGCACCGGACCGCGGCCGCCGGACCCGCGCCCGGCGTCACGGCCGCCGCGCGGCTCCCGCCGGTCGTCCCGCCGGTCGTCGCGGCGGTCGTCGCGGCGGTCGTCGCGCCGGCCGCCGCGGCTGTCACCACCCAGCGGTCGCACCTCGTCCGCCTGCGGGCCGCGCGGGCCGGGCGACGCCGCGTACTCGACCCGCTGGCCTTCCTCGAGGGTGCGGAACCCCCCGGTGTCGGCGATGGCCGAGAAGTGGACGAAGACGTCGTCCCCACCGCTCTCGGGTTCGATGAACCCGAAGCCCTTCTCCGGGTTGAACCACCGCACCGTGCCGACTGCCATCTGCTGCTCTACTTCCCGCGGGCCGGTGCCCGCGTCCTCCGACGCGCCCGCCTCCGGGCGCGATCTTCCGTACCCAGCGTCCCAGCGTCGGGCCGTCCGTGCGCGGGCGGGTCAGCCGCGCAGCCGCAGACCGCGCGGGGTGGCCGCGAAACCGGCCGCCTGCAGCGCCGCTGACAGCGGCGTCGACTCGTGGACGGAGGCGCCGTCGGCCTTCTGCACGACCATGCGGCCGAGCGCCCCGGCGGCCACCGCGCCGGACAGCGCCGTCGCCGCCTCCTTGAGCACCTGCTCGTCCTCGGTCCAGGACAGCAGCGTCTTGCCGCCCCGCTCGACGTAGAGCACCAGCTCGCCGTCGACCAGCACGACGAGCGCGCCGGCCTTGCGCCCGGCCCGGTGGCCGCTGCCCCGGCGCCCGGTGCCCTCGCCGATGTCGACGGCCTCCTCGCCGTCGGGTCCGCCCCGCTCGGGCCAGGGCAGGGCGGCGCCGTAGACGTTGGCGGGATCGGTCGCCGCCAGCACGACCGCGCCGGCCGGCACCCGGTCGGGAGCGGCGAAGCTGCGCAGCCGGTCGACCGCCCCCGCGGTGCCGAACTGCGCGGCACCGAGGGTCTCGACGAAGTAGCCGCGGCGGGCCCGGCCGTTCTCCTCGAAGGCCCGCAGCACCGGGTAGACCGCCGAGAAGCCGCCGACCACCTGCTCGGCCTGCACCGCTCCCCGGGTGAGCACGCCGTGCCGCTCGAGCAGCGCCTCGGCGCGGGCGGTGGTGCGCTTCGTCGCGTTGGGCTCGCGGTCGGGCAGCCGCGACCAGCGGCCGGCGACGGTGGGCGGCCCGGTCCGCGAGGGCATCGCGGGCCGGCCGAGCCGGGGGCGGCCGTAGCGGGAGCGGGTCAGCCGCGGCTGGGGTGCCGCCGCGCGCTTGTGCGTGCCGCCGCCGGCCAGCCGGGTGCGCAGCGGCGCCAGCGTGTCGTTGGTGAGGTGGCCCGACCACACGAGGTCCCACACGACGTCGGCCAGGGCGGTGTCGTCGGTGGCGCCGACCAGGTCGGACAGCCCCCGGAAGAACAGCGCCTGCCCGCCGGCGAGCTGACCGAGCACCGCCGCCCCGACCGACTCCGGCTCGGGGCTCTCCAGCGGCTCGGGCAGCAGCACGTCGGCGAGGTCGGCGGGCACGAGGCTGATCCAGCCGTCGCCGCCGGGCAGCCCGCCGGCGCCGGCCCACAGCACCTCACCGGCACTGGTCAGCTCGTCGAGCATCGCGGGGGAGTAGTCGCGCACCCGGGTCGGCAGCACCAGCGACTCCAGCGCGGACGCCGGCACGAGCGCCCCGGCCAGCTGCTCGACCACGGCCAGGACGCCGTCGGCGCCCCGCTGCCGGCTGCCCACCGACTGCCAGGACGGCGTGAACCGGGCCAGGGTGCCGATGGGCACCGGCTCGACCTCCTGGCGCAGCTTGGCCAGGCTGCGCCGGCGGACCGCCCGCAGCACGTCGGCGTCGCACCACTCCTGGCCGACGCCGCCGGGTCGGAACTCACCGGTGACCAGCCGGCCGGTGCCGACCAGCCGCTGCAGCGTCGCCGTCACCACCGCGACGCCGAGCCCGAGCCGAGCGGCCACCTCGGCCGGCTGGAAGGGACCATGGGTGCGGGCGTAGCGGCCGATGACGTCGCCCAGCGGGTCGGCGACCGGCTCGGTGAACACCTCGGGCACGCCGACGGGCAGCGCGGTGCCCAGGGCGTCGCGCAGCCGGCCGGCGTCCTCGATGGCGACGTAGCGCTCGTGCCCGGCGATGCGCACCTCGAGCGCGCGCCGGGAGGCGACCAGCTCCTCCAGCCAGGCGGGGGTGACCCCGCGCGCCATGGCCTCGGCGGCGGTGAGGTCGCCGACGAAGCGCAGCAGGTCGGCGGCCCCGTCGAGGTCGCGCGGGTGCCGCTCGGCGGGCAGCCGCTGCAGCTCGCGCTCGATCTCGGCCATCGCCTCGGCGTCGAGCAGCTCGCGCAGCTCGGAGCGGCCGAGCAGCTCGGCCAGCAGGCCGGTGTCCAGCGCCAGCGCCTGGGCCCGCCGCTCGGCCAGCGGTGCGTCGCCCTCGTAGAGGAACTGGCCCACGTAGCCGAACAGCAGCGACTGCGCGAACGGCGAGGCGCTCTGGGTCTGCACGTCGGCCACCCGGACCCGCCGGGCCCGCACGTCGCGCATGAGCTCGACCAGGCCCGGCACGTCGTAGACGTCCTGCAGCACCTCGCGGGCGGCCTCGAGCGTGATCGGGAAGCCCGGGAACTCGCTGGCGACGCCGAGCAGCTGCGCGGCGCGCTGGCGCTGCTGCCACAGCGGGGTGCGCCTGCGCGGGTCGCGACGGGGCAGCAGCAGCGCGCGGGCGGCGCACTCGCGGAACCGGCTGGCGAACAGCGCGGAGTTGCCGACCTCGGCGGTGACCTCGCGCTCGACGTCGTCGGGGTCGAGGACGGCGAGGTCGGCGTCCGGCGGCTCGCCGGTGGTGTCGGGCAGCCGCAGCACGATGCCGTCGTCGGAGTGCATCGAGGCGACGTCGACGCCGTAGCGCTCGCGCAGCCGGGCGGCGAGCACCAGCGCCCACGGCGCGTTGACCTGCGCGCCGAAGGGGGAGTGGACGACCAGCCGCCAGTCGCCGAGCTCGTCGCGGAACCGCTCGACCAGCAGCGTGCGGTCGTCGGGGAGGTGCCCGGTCGCCGCCTTCTGCTCGGCCAGGTATGCCTGCAGGTTGGCCGCGCCCCACTCGTCCAGGCCGGCCGCGCGCGCCCGCTCGAGGCCCGCCTCCGCCGTCGCCGACCCCACCTCGCGGAGGAACGCGCCCAGCGCGCGGCCCAGCTCCAGCGGCCGGCCGGGCGCGTCGCCGTGCCAGAACGGCATCTTGCCGGGCTGCCCGGGCGCCGGGCTGACCAGCACCCGGTCGTGGGTGATGTCCTCGATCCGCCAGGACGACGAGCCGAGCAGGAAGACGTCGCCGACCCGCGACTCGTAGACCATCTCCTCGTCGAGCTCGCCGACCCGGCGGCCGCCGGTCTCGCCGGCGCCGGCGACGAGGAAGACGCCGAACAGGCCGCGGTCGGGGATCGTCCCGCCGCTGGTGACCGCCAGCCGCTGGGCGCCGGCGCGGGCGGTGAGCGTGTCGGTGACGCGGTCCCAGGTCAGCCGAGGCCGCAGCTCGGCGAACGCGTCGGAGGGGTAGCGGCCGGCCAGCATGTCGAGGACGGCGTGCAGCGCCGACTCCGGCAGCGAGGCGAACGGCGCCGACCGCCGCACCAGCGCGCCCACCTCGTCGACCGTGCGCGGCCCCTCGGAGACGATCGCCACCACCTGCTGCGCCAGGACGTCGAGCGGGTTGCGCAGGTAGCGGATCGACTCGATGGCGCCGGCCTTCATGCGCTCGGCGACCAGGGCGCACTGGACGAGGTCACCGCGGTACTTCGGGAACAGCACCCCGCGGCTGACGGCGCCGACCTGGTGGCCGGCCCGGCCGACCCGCTGCAGGCCGGAGGCCACCGTCGGCGGGGCCTCGACCTGGACGACCAGGTCGACCGAGCCCATGTCGATGCCGAGCTCGAGGCTGGAGGTGGCGACGACGGCGGGCAGCCGGCCGGACTTGAGCGCCTCCTCGACGATCGCCCGCTGCTCGCGGGACACCGAGCCGTGGTGCGCGGCGGCCACCGGCTGGAAGGCCTCGGGCAGCCCGCCGCCGGAGCCGGCCTGCGCCATGAGCGCCGCGGCGTTGGTGCCCGGCGGCACCGGCTCGCCGGTGGACCGCTCGTAGGACAGCTCGTTGAGCCGGCTGGTCAGCCGCTCGGCCAGCCGGCGGGAGTTGGCGAACACGATCGTGCTGCGGTGCGCCTCGACCAGGTCGAGGACGCGCTCCTCGACCGCCGGCCAGATCGACGTCCGCGGCTCGGCGCCGGCGGCGGAGCCGGAGAACTCGCCGCTGGGCTGGCCCAGCTCGCTCATGTCCTCGACCGGGACGACGACCGAGAGGTCCCACTGCTTCCTCGCCTCGGGGGCGACCACCTGCACCGGGCGGCCGCCGGCGAGGAAGGTGGCGACCTCCTCGATCGGCCGCACCGTCGCCGACAGGCCGATCCGCTGCGCCGGGCGCTCGAGCAGCTCGTCGAGCCGGTCGAGGGTGACGGCCAGGTGCGCCCCGCGCTTGGTGTCGGCGACCGCGTGCACCTCGTCGACGATCACCGTCTCCACGCCGCGCAGCGCCTCGCGGGCCGAGCTGGTGAGCAGCAGGAACAGCGACTCCGGCGTGGTGATGAGGATGTCGGTGGGCCGGCGGGTGAAGGCGCGGCGCTCGTCGGCCGGGGTGTCGCCGGACCGGATCGCGACCGTCACCTCGGGCCGGGGGAGCCCCAGCCGCAGCGAGGCCTGGCCGATCCCGGTCAGCGGCGCCCGCAGGTTGCGCTCGACGTCGACCGCGAGCGCCTTGAGCGGGGACACGTAGAGGACCCGGCAGCGCGCCTGCTCGTCGGCCGGGGGCGGCGTGCTGGCCAGCCGGTCGAGCGACCACAGGAACGCGGCCAGCGTCTTGCCGGAGCCGGTCGGGGCGACGACGAGCGCGTGCTCGCCGCTGCTGATCGCCGACCAGGCACCCTCCTGCGCCGGCGTCGGCGCCACGAACGCACCGGTGAACCAGGCCCGGGTGGCCTCGGAGAACCGGTCGAGAGCGGACACGCCGACCAGTCTCCACGGGGGGACGACAGTTCGCCGGGGACCGACGGCGCCCGCACCGCCTACCCGCGGGCGCACCGGTGACGTCGGGCACACTGCCCGGCATGCGGCACGACCTGTACGAGACCGAGCACGACGAGTTCCGCGACATGGTCCGGGCCTGGGCCGAGAAGAACGTCGCGCCCTTCCACGCCGAGTGGGAGAAGGCGGGCATCGTGCCCCGCGAGGTGTGGCTCTCCGGCGGGCAGCAGGGGCTGCTCGGCATGGACGTCGACGAGCGGTACGGCGGCGGGGGCGTGCGCGACTTCCGCTACAACGCCGTCCTCGACGAGGAGATGACGCGGATCGGCGCCAGCGGCGTCGGCTTCGGCCTGCACAACGACGTCGTCGCCCCGTACCTGCGCGACCTGGCCACCGACGAGCAGAAGCAGCGCTGGCTGCCGCGGTTCTGCAGCGGCGAGCTGATCACCGCGATCGCGATGACCGAGCCGGGCACCGGCAGCGACCTGCAGGGCATCACGACGAACGCCCGCCGGGACGGCGACGGGTGGGTGCTCAACGGGGCGAAGACGTTCATCACCAACGGCATCAACGCCGACCTGGTCATCGTGGTCGCGCGCACCGACACCGGCGCGCCGGCGGCCAAGGGCACCAGCCTGCTCGTCGTCGAGCGGGACATGCCCGGCTTCAGCCGCGGCCGGAACCTGGAGAAGGTCGGCCTCAAGGCGCAGGACACGGCCGAGCTGTTCTTCGACGACGTCCGCGTGCCGGCCGAGAACCTGCTCGGCACCGAGAACCGCGGCTTCTACCACCTCATGGAGAACCTGCCGCAGGAACGGCTGTCGATCGCGGTCGGCGCGGTGGCCTCCGCGGAGACGGTGCTGGCGCAGACCCGTGAGTACGTCACCGGCCGCACGGCGTTCGGCAAGCCGGTCGGCTCGTTCCAGAACACCCGCTTCGTGCTGGCCGAGCTGCACACCGAGACCACGATCGCCCGCACGTTCGTCGACGAGTGCGTCCGCCAGCTCAACACCGGCGACCTCACCGCCGTCGACGCCGCCATGGCCAAGTGGTGGACGACGGAGCTGCAGAACAAGGTCGCCGACCGGTGCCTGCAGCTGCACGGCGGCTACGGCTACATGGACGAGTACCCGGTGTCCAAGGCCTGGCGGGACGCGCGGGTGCAGTCGATCTACGGCGGCACCAACGAGATCATGAAGGAGATCGTCGGGCGCTCGCTCGGCCTGTAGCGGACAGGGCCCGATCCGGTCGGTGGCCTCTGCCAGACTCCGGCCGTGACGACGCTGCCCGCCCGCGACACCCTCGCCGTCCAGCGGCGCACCGTCGGGGTGCTCTCGGGCGCGGTGGCGCTGGCCGGTCTGGGCGTCACCGTCGGGATCACCGTCGGCGGACTGCTCGCCCGGGACGTCGCCGGCACCGACAGCGCGGCCGGTCTGGGGCAGACCGCGGGCGTGCTCGGCGCCGCGGTGATCGCGGTGCCGCTGGCGCGCCTGTCCGACCGGTCCGGCCGGCGGACGGGGCTGGCGGCCGGGTACGGCGTCGCCGTCCTCGGCGCGGTGCTGACCGTGGTCGCCGCCGCGCTGTCGTCGCTGGCGCTGCTGCTGGTCGGCCTGTTCGCGTTCGGCGCGGCCACCGCCTGCGGGCTGCAGGCGCGCTACGCGGCCGCCGACCTGGCGGCGCCGGAGCGGCGCGGCCGCGACCTGTCCCTGGTCGTGTGGGCCACCACGGTCGGGTCGGTGCTCGGCCCCAACCTCGCCGGCCCGGGCGACGACCTCGGGCGGGCCCTCGGCCTGCCGGCCCTCGGCGGTGCCTTCGTCGTCTCGGTCGCCGTCTTCGGCGTCGTGGCCGCCGGCCTGGTGCTGTTCCTGCGGCCCGATCCGCTGCTGCTGGCGCGGCGCCTCGGCGGCTCCGGTGGGCCGGTCGGTCGCCCCCGCGGTGCGACGGCGGTGGCGCTGCGGGCGGTGTGGGCCGAGCCGGGGGGCCGGCTGGGGCTGACCGCCGTCGTCGTCGCCCACTCGGTGATGGTCGGCGTGATGGTCATGACCCCGGTGCACATGGGGCACGCCGGCGGCGACGAGGGCGCCACCCTGCGCGTCATCGGCCTGGTGATCAGCGTCCACGTGGCCGGCATGTACCTGTTCTCACCGCTCGTCGGGCTGCTCGCCGACCGGGCGGGTCGCACGGCGACGGTCGCCGTCGGTGCGGTGCTGCTGCTCGCAGCGACCGCGCTGGCCGGCACGGCGGCACCCGGTGCCGCCGTCCAGCTGGGCGCCGGGCTGTTCCTGCTCGGCCTGGGCTGGTCCTGCGGGCTGATCGCCGGCTCGACGCTGGTCACCGAGGCGGTCGAGGTCGAGCTGCGGCCGCGGGCGCAGGGCGGCACCGACCTGCTCATGGGCCTGGGCGCCGCGGTCGCCGGGGCGGTCGGCGGGCCGCTGCTCGCCGTCGGCGGGTTCGGGCTGGTCGCCACCGTCTCGGCGGTGCTGGTGCTGCCGCTGGCGGTCGTCTGGGCCGGGCGGCTGCTGACCGCTCAGCGGTCCCGGTAGCCGCGGATCAGCAGCACGATCGTCACCACCAGGCAGAGCGCGATCCCGACCTGCAGGACGGCGTCCCAGAAACCCGAGCCCGTGCTGAGCCCCATGGCAGGAGGGTAGTCCCGGCTGGTATCGTGAAGACACTTCACGGTGAAGGGACTTCCGCATGCATGGTGACGCGACGGCGGTGCTCGACCGCATCCTCGAGCTCGTCGCCGTGCTCGAGGTGGACACCCGCCAGGGGCTGGCCCGCGACGGGCTGACGCCGGCCCGCGCGCACCTGCTCTGGGAGCTCCAGCACCGCGGCCCGCTGCCGCAGCGCGGGCTGGCCGAGGCGCTGCGGGTCAGCCCCCGCAACGTCACCGGCCTCGTCGACGGGCTGGTCGAGAGCGGCTTCGTCACCCGCGAGCCGCACCCGACCGACCGGCGCGCGACGCTGGTCTCGTTCACGCCCGACGGCGCGGAGGTGGCCGCCCGGCTCGAGCGCGAGCACGCCGAGTTCGCCCGCATCCTCTTCGCCGACCTCCCCGCCGACCGCTTCCGCGCCTTCGCCGACGTCCTCGACCACGTGCTGGCCCGGCTGCGCGAGCACGGGGTCTCCCTCGACGCGCAGGCCGAGCGGTGAGCGGCCGGCTCGCGGCCGCCGGCCGCCTGGCGTGGACGGCGCTGGTCTACGAGCTCGGGATGTGGCGCAGCCTGTTCCGCTGGGTCACCCGCCGGCCGGCCGTCAGCAGCGGGACGGCGTTCCCCTACGCGGGCGTCGTCACGCCCGTCATCTGGGCGTTCATCGTCGTCTCGGCGATCGAGATCCCGGTCTTCCACCTGCTGGTGCCCTGGGAGACGGTGCGCTTCGTCGTGGACCTCGCCGGGGTCTACGGGCTGCTCTGGATGGTCGGGATGCTCGCCGGCCTCAAGGTGCACCCGCACGTCGTGGAGGACGGCGGGCTGCGGGTGCGCAACGGCACGGCGGTCGACGTGCTGCTGCCCTGGACGGACATCGCGTCGGTGCGGCTGCGCACGCGCTCGCTCGAGGGGATGCGCAACATCCAGGTGGCGGGGGAGGGCCCCGGCCGCGCGCTGTCGGTCGGCGTGGGCAGCCAGACCGCCGTGGACGTCGAGCTGCGCGAGCCGCGCGTGCTGCCGGTGCGCCGGACCGGGGGCGAGCCGGTCGCCGTCGTGCGCCTCTACGCCGACGACGCCCAGGCGCTGGCCGCCCGGCTGCGGGCCGAGCTGTCGGCGCGGGCGCCGTCCTGACGTCCCGGCGGGCGGCCGTCCCGACGGGTTAGCGTCGGGGTGTGCGCCTGCAGGAGTTCTGGTCCCGCCTCCGCGACCACTTCGGCACCATGCGGGCCGAGAGCGTGGCGCGCGACCACGTCTTCGCCTCCCTCGGTGGACGCAGCGCCGTCGACGCGATCGACGCGGGGGTGCCCGTGCGGCGGGTCTGGCTGGCCATCTGCGAGGAGTTCGAGGTCCCCGCGAAGCTGCGGTGACCGATGTGCGCGTGACCGCTGTGACGGGTGGCGTGTCGACATGGTGATCGAACGCCTGTTCGGTCTAGAGTGCGTCCACAGGTGACCTCGCTCTCCACAGGTCCACCCGATCACCCGAAAGTGTCGGACCCCCGCCCTAGCGTCGATCCCGACCGCTCCACGTGACTTCCCGAAGGTGAGCACCATGGCAACGCTCGACCGCGACAAGGCCCTCGACATGGCCCTCGCCCAGATCGACAAGCAGTTCGGCAAGGGCTCCGTCATGCGCCTGGGCGACAGCACCGCCCAGGCCATCAAGGTCATCCCGACCGGCTCGATCGCCCTCGACATCGCGCTGGGCATCGGGGGCCTGCCTCGCGGCCGCGTGATCGAGGTGTACGGCCCCGAGGCCTCCGGCAAGACCACGGTCGCCCTGCACGCGGTGGCCAACGCCCAGGCCGCCGGCGGCATCGCGGCCTTCATCGACGCCGAGCACGCGCTCGACCCCGAGTACGCCCGGGCCATCGGCGTCGACACCGACGCCCTGCTGGTCAGCCAGCCCGACACCGGTGAGCAGGCGCTGGAGATCGCCGACATGCTCATCCGCTCCGGCGCGCTCGACATCATCGTCATCGACTCGGTCGCCGCGCTCGTGCCGCGGGCCGAGATCGAGGGCGAGATGGGTGACAGCCACGTCGGTCTGCAGGCCCGGCTGATGAGCCAGGCGCTGCGCAAGATCACCGGTGCGCTGAACAACTCCGGCACCACCGCGATCTTCATCAACCAGCTGCGCGAGAAGGTCGGCGTCGTCTACGGCTCGCCCGAGGTCACCACCGGTGGTCGCGCGCTGAAGTTCTACGCCTCCGTCCGGCTCGACGTGCGCCGCATCGAGACCCTCAAGCAGGGCACCGAGGCGGTCGGCAGCCGGGTCCGCGTCAAGGTCGTCAAGAACAAGGTGGCCGCCCCGTTCAAGCAGGCCGAGCTCGACCTGCTGTGGGGCACCGGGTTCAGCCGCGAGGGCGGCCTGATCGACGCGGGTGTCGAGAACGGCTTCATCCGCAAGTCCGGCGCCTGGTACACGTACGAGGGCGACCAGCTGGGCCAGGGCAAGGAGAACGTCCGCGCCTTCCTCCGCGACAACCCCGACCTCGCCGACGAGATCGAGAAGAAGGTCAAGGAGAAGCTCGGCATCGGCGCCACCCTCGACGCCCCCGTCGAGGCGCCGGCCCCGGTCGACTTCTGAGCTCGCCGATGACCTCCCGGACGACCCGCCGGCCGCGTGCCGGCGGGTCGCGCCGCCGGGGTCCCTCCGAGGGGGACGCCGGAGCGCCGCCATCCAGGCCTGCTCCCGGGGCCTGGCCCGAGCGTGCGAGGGACGGGGAGGAGCAGGTCCTCTCCTCGGTCGACGCGCCCGGCGCCCCCGGGGACGAGCCCGGCGACCCGGAGGCCGTCGCCCGGGCGATCTGCCTCCGGGCGCTGACCGGCGCGGCCAAGACCCGCCAGCAGCTGGCCGACCTGCTGGCCAAGCGCGGTGTGCCCGACGAGGCGGCCGCGGCCGTGCTCGACCGGTTCACCGAGGTGGGCCTCATCGACGACGCCGCGTTCGCCCGGGCCTGGGTGAGCAGCCGGCAGGCCGGTCGCGGGCTCGCCCGGCGGGCCCTGGGCGCCGAGCTGCGCGCCAAGGGTGTCGCGCCCGAGGTGGCCGCCGAGGCGCTGGAGGAAATCGACCCGCAGGACGAGTGGGACGCCGCGCGCCGCCTGGTGGCCCGGCGGCTGCCGTCCATGCAGCGGCTCGACCGGCAGACCGCCGAGCGCCGGCTGATCGGCATGCTCGCGCGCAAGGGCTACGGCGGCGGGCTGGCCGCCTACGTCGTCCGCGAGGCGCTCGACGAGCGGGGCGCCGAGGACGACGCCGACGCGTCCCACCCCGACCTCGGCCTGGACGCCTTCCTCCCCTGACGCCGGGCGACCTGCTGGAACGGCCCCCTGCAGGGTTCCGCCGCGAGCGTGCGAGCGGTGAGGGCAGGGGGTCTCTCGGCTACGTCGGGTCGGGGTCCTTCGGGCCCTGCCGGCGGCCCTCCGACGCCCCGATCTCGCTCACACCGGCGTACGGCTCGTGCCGCTTGCCCATGTGCGCCTCCGCGTCGAGCCGCTCGATGAGGTGCGGGTAGTGCGCCTCGAACGCCGGGCGGTTGGACCGGATGCGCGGGATCTCGAGGAAGTTGTGCCGCGGCGGCGGCGAGGACGTCGCCCACTCCAGCGAGTTGCCGTGGCCCCAGGGGTCGTCGCGCAGCGCCAGCGGCCCGTACCGCCACGACTTCACCACGTTGAAGAGGAACGGGACGATCGAGGCGCCGAGCACGAAGCTGAAGATCGACGAGATGGTGTTCAGCACCGTGAACTCGTCGGTGGGCAGGTAGTCCACGTAACGGCGCGGCATGCCCTCGCTGCCGAGCCAGTGCTGCACGAGGAACGTGCCGTGGAAGCCGATGAAGGTCATCCAGAACTGGAGCTTGCCCAGCCGCTCGTCGAGCATCCGGCCGCACAGTTTCGGGAACCAGAACGCGATGCCGGCGTTGGCGGCGAACACCACGGTGCCGAAGACCACGTAGTGGAAGTGCGCGACGACGAAGTAGCTGTCGTTGAGGTGCCAGTCCAGCGGCGGCGAGGCCAGCAGCACGCCGGTGAGGCCGCCCAGGAGGAAGGTCACCAGGAAGCCGACCGACCACAGCATCGGGGTCTCGAAGCTGAGCTGGCCCTTCCACATGGTGCCGATCCAGTTGACGAACTTGATGCCGGTCGGGACGGCGATCAGGTAGGTCAGGAAGCTGAAGAACGGCAGCAGCACCGCGCCGGTGGCGAACATGTGGTGCGCCCAGACCGCGAACGACAGGAAGCCGATCGAGATCGTCGCGAAGACCATGCCCTTGTAGCCGAACAGCGGCTTGCGGCTGAAGACCGGGATGACCTCGGTGATGATGCCGAAGAACGGCAGCGCGATGATGTAGACCTCGGGGTGGCCGAAGTACCAGAACAGGTGCTGCCACAGCATCGGGCCGCCGTTCTCGTCGGAGTAGACGAGCGCGCCGAGGTTGCGGTCGGCCAGCAGGCCGAACAGCGCCGCGGTCAGGATCGGGAACGCGATCAGCACGAGCAGGCTCGTGATCAGGGTGTTCCAGGTGAAGATCGGCATCCGGAACATGGTCATGCCGGGCGCGCGCAGGCAGACGATCGTGGTGGCGAAGTTGACCGCGCCGAGGATCGTGCCCAGGCCGGAGACGGCCAGCCCGGCGATCCACAGGTTGGCGCCTGCCCCCGGGCTGTGCACCACGTCCGACAGCGGCGTGTAGGCGTACCAGCCGAAGTCGGCCGCACCGCCCGGGGTGAGGAAGCCGGCCACCGCGATCGAGCTGCCGAAGAGGAAGAGCCAGTACGAGAACGCGTTCAGCCGGGGGAACGCCACGTCGGGCGCACCGATCTGCAGCGGCATGATCAGGTTGCCGAACGCGAAGAACAGCGGGGTGGCGAAGAACAGCAGCATGATCGTGCCGTGCATGGTGAACAGCTGGTTGTACTGCTCCGGAGACAGGAACTGCAGACCCGGCCGGGCGAGCTCGCCGCGGATCAGCATCGCCATGAAGCCGCCGACGATGAACCACACGAACGACGTGACGAGGTACATCAGGCCGATCGTCTTGTGGTCGGTCGTCCGCAGCAGGTTGGTGAACCGTGAGCCCTTGACGGGGTGAGCGGCCGGGCTCGGCCTGCTGACGATCGGCTTCGGGGCGATCGCGGTCATGCCGCCACCTCCACGCGGCCGCCCGAGACGGCCACCCAGGACCAGCCGCGCGAGGGCTGCACGCGGCACAGCCATCGTGGCGCACTCGCGCGCCGAGCGAAACTCGTGCGGCCGCGGGGGTTCAGGCGCCGGCGACCCAGGCGAGCAGGTCGACCGCGACGCCGTCCGGCGCGTCGGCGTCCGCCACCAGCCAGGCGGGGTCCCGCGGCGCGCCCGCGGCCAGCCACCGCCCGATCTGCACCTCGAATCCCCGGCCGGGCCGGCCGGCGGGCCCGAGGAGCGCGACGTCGACGACGGTGCCGTCCGCGCTCCGCAGCACCACGCGGCACCGGCAGCGGCGGTGCCGCGCCGGCGGCACCGCTTCCCGCACCACCGCGGTCTGCGCGCCCGCGGCGCGGGCGAATTCCGGGGCGGCCGCCCGCAGCCGCGCGACGAACCGCTGGGCGGGGTCCTGGCGGTCGTCCCCGGCGGGGGCCGGGACCGGCAGCAGGGGGCCGGCGGCGAGGGTCGTCTCCATGGTGACGACAAGTGTCACCGTCGTGACGCGGCGTGGCCGGCAGGGCGCGCCGGTTCGGCTCAGACCGCCTCGTTCGCCAGCGCCCGCCCGTCGTCGAGGGGCGTGACCGGAGCGGTGGCGGCGGTCTTCGGCGTCCGCCGGGTGCGCCGCTCCACGTAGCGGGCCAGCCAGGACAGCAGCACGTTGACCACGATGTAGATCACCGCGGCGGCCACGTACAGCTGGAAGGTGTAGGTGTCGCCGTAGCGGAAGTTGAAGAACTCCACCAGGCTGCGCGCCTGCCGCAGCAGCTCCAGGTAGCCCACGATGAAGCCCAGCGACGAGTCCTTGAGCAGCACGACCAGCTGCGCGACGAGCACCGGGAGCATCCGCCGGACCGCCTGGGGCAGCAGCACCGTCGTCATCACCTGGGTCTTGCGCATCCCCAGCGCGAAGGCCGCCTCCTGCTGCCCCCGGTCCACCGACAGGATCCCGGCCCGGAAGATCTCGGCCAGGACCGCCATGTTGTAGAGCGTCAGCCCGAGCACCAGCGCGCGGAACGCCGTCATGGGCACGCCCAGCGTGGGCAGGTACAGCAGGCAGAAGAGGATCAGGATCAGCAGCGGGACGGCGCGGAAGAACTCGATCACCACCGTGACCGGGGCGCGCACCCAGGCGTGGTCCGAGAGCCGGCCGACGGCGAGCAGCGCGCCGAACACGGTGGCGAGCACCATGCCCACCGCGGCGGCGGCCAGCGTGTTGAGCAGCGCGCGCCCGAACGCCTGCGGCACCCCGGCCGCGGGGTCGAAGAGGATCGCCCAGCGGTCGGGGGACAGCTGCTCGTTCTTGGCCAGCTGCCACAGGGCCAGCGCCAGCAGGGCGCCGACGAAGAGCCCGCCGAGGACGGTGCCCAGGCGCTGCCGGCGGCGGGCCCGGGGGCCGGGCAGGTCGAACAGGACGGTCGCGCTCATCGGACGATCGCCACCCGCTTCTCGACGGTGCGGATCGCCCAGGCCGAGGGCAGCGTGATCAGCAGGTACCCGGCCACGATCGCGAGGAAGACGGCCAGCAGCCGGTCGGCGTTGACGTTCGAGAGCCGCTGCAGGGCGGCGGTGAGGTCGGTGACGGCGAACCCGGCCGCGATCGAGGTGTTCTTCGCGAGCGCGATCCACACGTTGCCCAGCGGCGGGACGACGGTGCGGAAGGCCTGCGGCAGCACCACCGTCCGCAGCGTCTGCCCGAAGTCGAGGCCGAGCGCGCGCGCCGCCTCGGCCTGCCCGGGCGGGACGGCGTTGATACCCGAGCGCAGCGCCTCGCAGACGAACGCGGCCGTGTACAGCGACAGCGCGGCCACCGCGGCGAGGAACCGGGACGGGAACTGCAGCCCGATCTCGACGATCCCGAAGACGAGGAAGAAGAAGACGACGGTCAGCGGGGTGTTGCGGAAGACCTCGACGTAGAAGGTCGCGAACCCGCGCAGCGGCGGGATCGGGCTCACCCGCATGCCGGCCAGCGCGGTGCCGAGCACCAGGGCCACGATGCCGCTGAGGACCGCCAGCGACAGCGTGGTCAGGAACGCGCTGCGCAGCAGGTCGAAGTTGTCGGCGACGAACGACACGTCGGCCCTCCTCTCACCCGTGCAGGAGGGGGCGGGGTCCGGACGCCCGGACCCCGCCCC
>NZ_JBJGZV010000049.1:0-40700 GCF_054050715.1 Blastococcus sp. SYSU D00669 | reverse complement strand
ACCGGTGAGTGCAAGCGAGCCTCGCAGCGGACCGCACCGACAGATCGGCTTGAAGACCCGAAGTCAGTCAGGCGCTGGGTCAGGAACGACCGCTGCGGGGCTCGCCCACATCCTCACTGTCAGGCGCTGAGCGGCATGCTGCGGCGCTGCAGGCGGATCCGGCGCCGCTCGCGCTCGGACAGGCCGCCCCAGATGCCGAAGCGCTCGTCGTTGCCGAGCGCGAACTCGAGGCACTGCAGGCGCACCGGGCAGCCGGCGCAGACGCGCTTGGCCTCGCGGGTGGAGCCGCCCTTCTCGGGGAAGAACGCCTCGGGGTCGGTCTCGGCGCACAGCGCGTCCAGCCGCCAGCTCTCGTCACCGTCGGCGGCGTCGGCCTGCGCCGGGGCCTCGTAGGGGAGGGTCGCCGGCGCCGGGGCCCACTCGTCGTTGGGGTAGCCGTCCACGGCGCACTCGACGGCGTAGACGTCCTCGGCGCAGGCCTCGGCCCAGGTGTCGGTGCGGGCGTCCGGGGCCGGCTCGGGAACGAGGGACAGGTACGGGGACGAGTACGACACGGGGAGCTCCTCAGGCGGGGAAGACGCGCACCCGTCGTGACGGACCGGTACGCCCTGTTTGCTGAAAGTGACGGTACGCAGGGACCGGGACGGGCCGCACTGGCACAACGTTGAGGACGTCGGCGGCGTCCTTCGGCATGATCTGCTCACGCGGGCCGGCCCGAACGCGCCGCCGGCCCGAGTTGCGCCCGGCCCGACCTGCGGCGTTCCATCCGGGGAGGAACCGGATCCGTCCCCCGGAGGAGGGCGTTCCGTGCCACCACGGCTACCCCTGGCCCCGATCTCCACCGCCCGGCGCGCGCCGAGGCCCGCCGAGCTCCGGGCCCTGGTGCAGTTCCGGCGGCCCCGGCTGTCGCCGCGGGCCGGGCGGCTGGCCGCGGCGCTCACGGTCCGCGACCTGCGGCGGGCGGCCACGCGCACGACGCCCCGGGCGGTGTTCGACTACGTGGACGGCGCGGCGGAGGAGGAGATCACCGCGGCGCGCAACGTCGCGGCGTACCGGCGAGTGGCCTTCCGGCCGGACGCGCTGAGCTCCGTGGCCGACCCCGACACCTCGGTGGAGCTGCTCGGCCGGCGCATCCCGCTGCCGCTGGTCCTCGCGCCCACCGGCTACACGCGGATGATGCACCACCACGGCGAGGCCGCGGTCGCCCGCGTGGCCGAGCACACCGGCATCCCGTACAGCCTGTCGACGGTCGGGTCGACGTCCATCCACGACCTGCGGGCCGCCGCCCCCGGGGCGGACCTGTGGTTCCAGCTGTTCTTCACGGCCGACGAGCGGCTGAACGAGGCCCTCGTGGCGCAGGCCGAGGAGGCCGGCTACTCGACCCTGCTGCTCACGGTCGACACGGCGGTCTCGGGCATGCGGCTGCGCGACGTCGTCAACGGGCTCACCATCCCGCCCGCCCTCACGGCGCGGACCGTCCTGGACATGTCCCGGCGTCCCGGCTGGCTGTTCCACAAGCTCAGCACCGCCGGGCTGACGTTCGCCGTGCTGGGCAGCGCGGTCGAGGGCAACCCGACACCGGGCGAGGTGGCCGGCATGATGTTCGACCCCGCCATGGACCTCACCGCCCTCGACTGGGTCCGCCGCAGGTGGCGGGGACCGCTGCTGGTCAAGGGCGTCACCACGACCGACTCGGCCCGGCGGATCATGGACCGGGGAGCCGACGGCGTGGTGGTCTCCAACCACGGCGGCCGGCAGCTCGACCGCTCGGCGGCCACCCTCGACGTCCTCCCGTCGATCCGCGAGGCCGTCGGGGACCGGGCCACCGTGCTGATCGACGGCGGGATCCTGCACGGCCAGGACGTGCTGGCCGCACGGGCGCTCGGCGCCGACGCGGCGATGATCGGCCGCGCCTACCTCTACGGGCTCATGGCGGGGGGCCAGGACGGCGTGCTGCGGGTGGTCGAGATCCTCACCGAGGAGTACCAGCGGTGCATGCAGCTGCTGGGTGTGCGGCGCAGCGCCGACCTCTGCTCCCGCCACGTCGCGTTCACCCCGCACGCGGGCGGCGACTACCCGGGCGTCTCGGTCTGACCCACCCCGGCGACCGGCCCCGGTGACGGCCCCTTGCCTCCGGTTGCCGCCGCTCCGCTGCCGTGGGGAAATGGCAGGTGCCCGGTAAGTGACCCGCATCACAGGGGGCGCCCATGGCCACCACGCGCAGAGCCCAGGACCAGCCGGTATCCGTCCTCGACCGCTTCCCGACCAAGCACCTGCCGGCGCCGTCGGTGCGCGACATGCCCGAGCCGCCGGCGAGCTTCCGGCACGTGATCGGGCCGGGCATCATCGCCGCCGGCGTCGGGATGGCCAGCGGCGAGTTCATCCTCTACCCGTACATCGCCTCGCAGGTGGGGCTGGTGTTCGTGTGGGCGGCCTTCGTCGGGCTGGCCACCCAGTACTTCCTCAACATGGAGATCGAGCGCTACACGCTCGCCACCGGCGAGACCGCGCTCACCGGGTTCAGCCGGTACTGGCGGCACTGGGGCCTGGTCTTCGCGATCATGGCCTACTTCGCCAACATCTGGCCGGGCTGGGTGACCAGTTCCGCCACGCTCGTCACGTACCTGTTCGGCGGGAGCGTCGTGCCGATCGCGATCGGCATGCTGCTCCTGATCGGCATCACGCTGACGATGGCGCCGGTGGTGTACCAGGCTCTCGAGAAGATCGAGTTCGCCAAGGTCGCCGCCGTCCTGATCCTCATCATCGTCGCCTGCTTCTTCGCCATCGACGCGGCCGCGTGGTCCGACGTCCCCGACATCGTCACCGAGGCCGACATCCCCGCGGAGGAGCTCGGCTTCGCCCTGCTTCTCGGTGCCCTCGCCTTCGCCGGCGCCGGCGGCGGGCAGAACCTGTGCCAGAGCAACTGGATCCGGGACAAGCGGTTCGGCATGGGCGCCTACGTGCCCCGGATCGTCAGCCCGGTGACCGGTCACCCGGAGGCGGCGCCCTCCACCGGCTTCGTGTTCGAGCCGACGGCGGAGAACCTGGGGCGGTGGCGGCGCTGGTGGCGGCTGGCCAACATCGAGCAGCTGACGACCTTCGTCCTCATCAGCTTCCTGACGATCCTGTTCACGTCGCTGCTGGCCTACTCCACCGTCTTCGGCGAGGAGGGGCTGGCCAGCGACATCTCGTTCCTCGAGGTGGAGGGGCAGGCGCTCAACGACTCGGTCGGCGGCTGGTTCGGCACCTTCTTCTGGGTGATCGGCGCGATCTCGCTCTTCGCCGCCGCGCTCGGCATCGTCGACTACACCAGCCGGCTCGGGGCGGACGTCCTCAAGACCGCCTACCTGAAGAACGCGAACGAGAGCAAGATCTACTTCGCGCTGGTGTGGGGCCTGGTCGCGATCGGGTGCATCGTGCTGCTCTCCGGGCTGGACCAGCCGCTGGTGCTGCTGGTCATCGCCGCGGTGACCGGGGGGCTGATGATGTTCATCTACTCGGCGCTCCTGCTGCTGGTGAACCGGCGCACCCTGCCCCCGGAGATCCGCCCGGGCCCCGGACGCATCGCGGCGCTGGTGTGGGCGTTCCTGCTCTTCGGCTTCCTGTCGGTGCTCACCTTCGATGAACAGCTGGGCAAGCTGTTCGGCGGGTGAGGCGGGGACGTGACGTCGTCGCACGGGGGGCGCGTGGTCACGGCGGGGGAGACGATGGTGCTCGTCGTCCCCACGTCGCCCGGACGGCTGCGGCACGCGACCGGCGTGACGCTGTCCATCGGCGGCGCCGAGAGCAACGTCGCGATCGGCCTGTCGCGGCTCGGCGTCCCGGCCGCCTGGATCAGCGCGCTCGGCGACGACGAGCTCGGCGAGCTGGTGCTGCACCGGGTCCGGGCCGAGGGCGTCGACACCGCGGCCGTGCGCCGGGTGCCGGACCGGCCCACCGGGCTCTACCTGCGCGAGGAGGTCGCCGCGGCGCACCGGGTGCACTACTACCGCCGAGGCTCGGCGGCGTCCACCCTCGCGCCGGGCGCCTTCGATCCCGCGGTGCTCGACGGCGCCGCCTTCCTGCACGTGACCGGCATCACCGGGGCGCTGTCCCCGGAGTGCGCCGAGTTCCTGCCGTGGGCGGCGAAGACGGCGGCGGAGGCCGGCGTTCGGGTCAGCTACGACGTCAACTACCGCAGCCGGCTGTGGGAGCCGGCCGCGGCCCGGGCCGCCACGGAGGCGCTCCTCCCACACGTCGACGTGCTGCTCGTCGGTGACGAGGAGGCCGCCGCGCTGTGGGGCTGGGACCCGACGGCCTGCCTGGACCGGCTCGCCGACGCCGGCCCCCGCGAGGTCGTGGTCAAGCTGGGGGCCCGCGGCTGCGCGGCCGTCGTGGACGGCGAGCGGCTGACCGCACCCGGCTTCGAGGTGCGGCAGGTCGACCCCATCGGCGCCGGGGACGCGTTCGCCGCCGGGTACCTCGCCGCCACCGTGTGGGGGCACGCCCCGGCCGACCGGCTGCGCACGGCCAACGCCATGGGGGCCTTCTGCGTGCAGAACCTCGGGGACTACGAGGGCCTGCCCAGCCGCTCCGAGCTGACCGCGTTCCTCGACCGGACCGTCGACCTCGGGAGGTGAGCTCTCCGGTGACCGATCCCGCCGCCGTCCTCGAGGGCGTCTACGTCGCCAACGTGACGCCGTTCCGCGACGAGCCGCGCTACGGCCTGGACGTCGAGGCCTACCTCGCGCACGTCCGGTGGCTGGCCGGGACCGGCGTCACCGGCGTCGTCCCGTTCGGGACCAACGGCGAGGGGCCGTCGGTGGCGGCGCACGAGAAGCGCGCCGTCCTCGAGGCGCTGCTGCCGGGGGCCGGCGGGCTGCAGGTGGTGCCCACCGTCGCCGAGGGCAACCTGCCGGACACCGTCGACCTGCTGGCCTTCCTCGACGACCTGCCGGTCCGGGCGGTGCTGGTGCTGCCGCCGTACTACTTCAAGCCGGTCGACGTCGACGGCTTGCGGCTCTTCTACGACCGGGTGCTGACGGCGACGCGGCACCCCGTCGTCCTCTACCACATCCCGAAGTACGCGATCCCGCTGCCGACCGAGCTGGTCACGTCGCTGCCGGTGTGGGGGGTCAAGGACTCCGGCGGCGAGGCGGGCTTCGCGGAGGCCGTGCGCGACTCGGGCCGGGGGGTGCTGCTCGGCACCGAGGACGACCTGCCGGGGCGGCTGCCGACGGCCCAGGGACCGATCTCCGCGCTGGCCAACATCGTCCCGGAGCACGTGGTCGCGCTGTACGGGCACGTGCGGGCCGGGCGGAGCGCCGAGGCCGCGGCGCTGTCGGACCACCTGCGGCAGGTGCGGGCCATGACCAAGGAGCACACGTCCGCCGCCGTCCTCAAGCGCGTGGCCGAGCACCGGCACGGGCACCCGATGGGCACCGTCCGGCCGCCGCTGACGCCGCTGCCGGCGTCGTTCGACGTGGGCCGCGCCGCCGAGCGGGCCACGGCCGGTCCCGTCCCCGCCGACCGCTGAGGCCGTCGTGCGGGTGGTCCGGACCGATGCCGAGTACGGCTCGGACGACGTCGAGGCGGCCGTGCTGCGGCCGGCCGGCCACGAGCTCGTCACCGCGCAGGCGCGCACCGCGGACGAGGTCGTCGCGGCCGCCGCCGGCGCCGACGCCGTCCTCGTGCAGTACGCGCCGGTCACCGCCGAGGTGCTCGACGCCCTGCCCCGGCTGCGGTTGGTCAGCCGGTACGGCATCGGCGTCGACGGCATCGACCTCGAGGCCGCCCGCGCCCGCGGCGTCTGGGTCTGCAACGTGCCGGACTACGGGACCGCCGAGGTCGCCCTGCACACCGCCGCCATGCTGCTGGCGCTGCTGCGCAACCTGGCCGGCCACGACCGCGAGGTCCACGCCGGGCGGTGGGACTACCACCTCGGGGGTGAGCTGCGCCGCACCGGCGAGCTCTCTCTCGGCGTGGTCGGGCTGGGCCGCATCGGCCGGCTGACCGCCGAGCGGGCCGGGCCGTGGTTCGGCCGGTGCCTCGGGTACGACCCGCAGCTGCCGGACGGGTCGTGGCCGGCCGGTGTCGAGCGGACCTCCCTGGAGGACCTGTTCGCCCGCAGCGCGGCGGTCACCCTGCACGTGCCGCTCACCGACGGAACGCGGGGGCTGGTCGGCGACGACCTCCTCGGCCGGATGCCCGCGGGCTCCTACCTGGTGAACACCGCCCGCGGCGGGCTGGTCGACCTCGACGCCGTGCTCCGGGCGCTGGACTCGGGCCGGCTGGCCGGCGTCGGGCTCGACGTCCTGCCCGACGAGCCGCCGGGGGAGCACCCGCTGCTCCGCCACCCCCGTGCGCTGCTCAGCCCGCACGTGGCCTGGTACTCCGCCGAGTCCGAGGTGGAGCTGCGGCGCAAGACGGCGCAGAACGTCGTCGACTGGGCGCGAACGGGCCGGCCGACCTCCGTCGTCGTCGAGGGCCGCTGACGGTGCACCGCGGTCGCGGGCCTGGTTGACTCCGGAGCCCATGAAGCTGCTGCTGCCCGACTCGGTCCCGCTGGCCCCGGAACTGCCCGACGGCGTGGCCACCGTGGTCTACGACGCGTCGGCGCCGGTGCCCGACGAGCACCTGGACGCCGAGGCGCTGGTGGTGTGGGGCAGCTCCGAGGCCGACCTCGCCGCGGTCGCCGGCCGGATGCCCCGGCTGCGCTGGGTGCAGACCCTGGCCGCCGGGCCGGACGCGGTGCTGGCGGCCGGCTTCCCCGACGACGTCATGGTCACCTCGGGGGCGGGTCTGCACAACCGGACCGTGACCGAGCACGCCCTGGCGCTCGTGCTCGCCCTGGTCCGGCGGCTGCCGGCCGCCGGGCGGGCGCAGGCTGAGCACCGCTGGGCGCGGGAGCTCGGCGGCCTGCAGCCGCTGCACCCCGCGGGCGCGGTGACGACGCTGATCGACGCCCGGGTGCTGATCTGGGGGTTCGGCTCGATCGGGCAGTCGCTGGCGCCGCTGCTCCGCGACCTCGGCGCACGGGTGCGGGGGGTGGCGCGCAGCGCGGGGGAGCGGAGCGGGTTCGCCGTCGTCGCCGAGGACGACCTCGAGCAGGAGCTGGCGGGGACCGACGTCCTGGTGATGATCCTGCCCGCCACCCCCGGCACCCTGCGGGCGCTCGACGCGCGGCGGCTGGCCGCGCTGCGGGCGCACGCCCTCGTCGTCAACGTCGGCCGCGGCTCGACCGTCGACGAGGACGCCCTCACCGACGCGCTCGCGGCGGGGCGCCTGGCCGGCGCCGCGCTGGACGTCACCGCCACCGAACCGCTGCCGGCCGGCTCGCCGCTGTGGGACGCGCCGGGCCTCGTGCTCACCCCCCACGCGGCGGGCGGCCGGCCGGTCGGCGCCGACGCGCTGGTGACCGCCAACCTGGCGGCCCTGCTGGCGGGACGGGAGCTGCGCAACGTCGTCGCGCGCTGACCCCGGTCAGGCCACGCGGCGCACCCCGGTCGACCTCCCGCTTGCCCGGCGCGGCGCGCGTGCAGGCGATCACGGTGAGCAGGTCGCGACGGTCGTCGGTGGGGGTGGGCGCGGTGGTCTCCCGTCTGGCGCCGGGGTGGTGCCGGTCGCGCTACGGAGGCCGGCCGGTGGGCGCACCCGCGGCCGGGGCACTACATTCCGGCCATGGTGGCCGGGACCCCGGAGGACGGCACCCGGGAGGTCGCCGCGCGGATGGCCGAGGCGGCCGGGGCCTGGCTGGACTGCCTGGACCCGGGGCAGCGGGAGGTCGCCGTCGGGGCGCAGCCGGCCGACGACGCGACCGACGCCGAGCGGCGCCGCTGGTTCTACACGCCGACCGACCACGGCGGGCTCACCTTCCACGAGCAGCGGCCCGGCCAGCAGCGCGCCGCGATGCGGCTGGTCGCCGCCGGGCTGTCGCCGGCCGGCTACGTCACGGTGGCGACGGTCATCGGCCTGGAGAACGTGCTCGACCGGGTCGAGGGGTTCGTCGCGCGGTTCGACCGGGAGCGCGGCCGGGACCCGGGCCTGTACTACCTGCGCGTGTTCGGCCGGCCGGGGGAGACCGGGACGTGGGGGTGGCGGTTCGGCGGGCACCACGTCTCGCTGAACAACCTGGTGGTGGACGGCGCGGTGGCGGCCACGACTCCCTGCTTCCTCGGCGCCGACCCGGCCACGTCGCCGCTGCTCGGCGGTGCGGTGAACCGGCCGCTGGGCCGGGTGGAGGACACCGCGCGCGAGCTGGTCCGCTCGCTGGCCCCCGACCTCGCAGCCCGGGCGGTGCTGCTGCCGACGGCGCCGTCGGACCTGGTCACCGGCAACCGGACGACGGTGCAGCCGGGCAACCGGGTGATCCCGCTCGCCGGCATCTGGCGGGCGCCGTTCGCCGATCCGGCCGAGTGGGCGAAGCTGCAGGCGACGAGCGACGCCATCGACGAGGCGGGGGCCCACGGCGACCCCGAGCACGCGGCGCTGGAGTACACCGCCGCCCCGCGGGGCGTGCCTGCGGCGGAGCTCGACGGCGACCAGCGCGCGCTGGTGCGGGCACTGCTGGGCACCTACCTGGACCGCGTGCCGGCGGAGGTGTCACCGCTGCACCGCTACGACGACGAGGCGGCGCTCGACGCCGTCCACTTCGCCTGGGCCGGGCCCACCGCGCCCGGTGAGCCGCACTACTACCGGCTGCAGGGACCTCGGCTGCTGGTCGAGTGGGACAACACGCAGCGGGGCGCCAACCACGCGCACTCCGTGTGGCGGGATCCGACCGCCGACTTCGGCCTCGACGTCCTGGCCCGGCACCGCGCCGCGGCCCACGGCTGACCCGTCACGGGGTCGGCAGGACTGCCGATCCCGCGGGCCCGCCGTCTGCGCACTTCTGCCGATGCCCGGCGGCCCGTGCGCTCCCTAGCGTCCCGCTCGTCCGAACGAGGACCTCGAGGGAGGGGCAGACATGGACGAGCACCCGCACGTGACCACCGTCAACCGGATGACCGGGGCCGTGCTAGGCGGCGACCGGGGCGCGCTGGAGCCGCTGCTGGCGGAGGACTTCGTCTTCCACTACCGCGGCCCGTACCCCGACCCCGGGGACTACGCCGGCCCGGACGGGTTGACGACGGTGATCGGAGCGGTCGTCGAGGCCACGCACGGCGACATCAACCTGGAGCAGCGGTTCTGCGTGGCGACCGACGGCTGGGTGTGCGAGTGGGAGCACGCCGTCCTCGGCCGGGCGGGGAACCGCCTGGAGTCGGACAACGCCTTCGTCTACCGGTTCGACCGCGACCGGATCGCGGAGATGTGGATGTTCATCGGGGCGGCCCCGGGCAGCGAGACCTTCTTCGCCTAGGCCGGGCACCGTCCGCCGCCCCGGGACGCTGGTGCCGCTCCCGGGGCGGCGCGACACTGTGCGCATGCCGCCGCCTGCCGGCTGCACGAGCGGCCCGTCGCCGGACTGGGAGCGCACCTACCGCGAGCTCGCGGCGGGCGCGACCGCCCGCGACGGGTCGGCCGGGGAGCTGGACCGGCTGGCCACGGCCGCCTACCTCACCGGCCGGGCCGGGGAGGCCTTCGCGCTGTGGGAGCGGGCGCACCGCGCGTGCCTGGCCGCCGGCGACGCCGTCGGGGCCGCGCGGTCCGGGATCCGCCTCGCGGAGTGCCTGGGCTTCCAGGGCGACCTGACCCGGGCCGGCGGGTGGGTCGACCGCGTCCGCCACCTGCTCGACGAGGCGCGGGCCGACTGCGTCGAGCAGGGCTACACCGAGCACGCCACCGCGCTCTGCCGCATCGTCGGCTCCGGCGACGTCGCCGGCGCCCACGAGGGGTTCCTCCGGGCGATGCGGACGGCGGCCCGCTTCGCCGACCGGGAGCTCGCCACCCTGGCCCGGATCGGGGTGGGCCGGTGCCTGGTCTACCTCGGCGAGGTGGCCGAGGGGCTGCGCCACCTCGACGAGGCGATGGTCGCGGTCGAGGCCCGCGAGATCCCGGCGGTCGCCGTCGGGGACTCCTACTGCACCGTGATCGACGCCTGCCAGGAGCTGTTCGACGTCCCGCGCGTCGACGCGTGGACGGCGTCGTTCACGCGCTGGTTCCGGTCCCAGCCCGGTCTGGCGACGTACGGCGCGCACCTCGCGCTGCACCGGGCCGAGCTGCTGCTCCTGCGCGGGGCCTGGAGCGCCGCCCTCGACGAGGCCGGGCGGGCGGTCCGCGGCCTGTCCGAGCGGGAGAACCAGCTGGTGCTCGGCGGGGCGTACTACGTGCGCGCCGAGCTGCGGCGGCTGCGCGGGGAGTTCCGGGCCGCGGACGACGACTACCGCGCCGCGCACGAGCACGGTTGCGAGCCGCACCCCGGGCTGGCGCTCCTGCGGCTCGCCGAGGGCCGGGGCGACGCCGCCGAGGCCGCCGTCCGCCGCCTGGCGGCGGAGGCCGAGGGGCCGGTCGCGCGCGGGCGGGTGCTCGGCCCGTTCGCCGAGATCGTCCTCGCCCGCGGGGACGGCGCCGCCGCGGCCGCGGCGGCCGACCAGCTGGCCGCGGTGGCCCGGCACCTCGGATCGGGCTACCTCGACGCCCTCGCCTGCTCCGCACGCGCCGCCGCGCACGTCGCCGCCGGCGAGGCCCGCGCGGCGCTGCCGCTGCTGCGCCGCGCCGGGCAGCTCTGGGGTGAGCTCCGCGTCCCGTACGAGGGCGCGCGCACCCGGGTCCTGCTGGCCCGGGCCTGCGCAGAGCTGGGGGACCGGGAGACGGCGGACCTCGAGCTCGACGCGGCGGCGGTGACGTTCCGCGAGCTGGGCGCCCGGCCCGAGGCGACCCGGCTCGGCCGTGCGCGGCCGCGCACGGCCGGACCGCTGACCGCCCGGGAGGTCGAGGTGCTGGTCCGGCTCGCCCGCGGGCACACCAACCGGGCCATCGCGCGGGACCTCGTCATCAGCGAGCGGACCGTCGCGACCCACGTGGGCCACATCCTCACCAAGCTCGACCTGTCCTCGCGCGCCGCCGCCACCGCGTACGCGTACGAGCGGGGTCTGGTCGGCGGCCCTCAGCCGCCCCGCAGCTCGAACCACAGCCAGGCGGCCAGCGCGGCCGGCACGGCCACGAAGCCCCCCATCGCGGCGACCGGCGAGGTGAGGTCGCCGAGCCACGCGAGCAGCAGCGGCGTGCCGAAGCCGGCGTAGGCGAAGGCGTAGAACGCGCTGTTCACCGCGCCGCGGGTGTGCGGCGGCGCCAGCCGGGCGGTGAGCGTGAGCCCGGCGGTGAGGCAGAGCCCGCCGCCGGCGCCGAGCAGCACGGCCGACGGCAGCAGCCAGGGCTGCGACCCGGCGGCGACGGCCACCACGCCCAGGGCGAGGCCGAGCGCCCCCAGCGCCATCCCCAGCGGGCCGCCGCCGCGCTCCGCCCGCCGGCCGACCCGGGCGGCGACGGCGCTCGAGGCCAGGGCGAGCCCCGCGATCAGCCCGGCGTAGGCGACGCCGACGCCGTCCGGGACGACGAGCAGCGGCAGCAGGGTGGCCGCCAGGGCGGGGAACGCGAACACGCCGAACGCGGTCGGCGCCAGCACCGCCCAGAACGGCCGGCGCGCCTCCGGCGGCAGGCCGAGCGTCATCAGCTGCCCGCGGCGGCGCTCCTGCACGGTCTCGGGCACGGTGAGCAGCGCGCCGAGCCCGACCAGCAGGACGGCGACGTGCACCAGGTACGGCAGCGTCGTCGGGGCGGGACCGTACTGGGCGAGCAGCCCGCTCATCGCCGGGGCGACGGCGAAGCCCAGCGAGGTCGACACCGCCCCGCGGGTCGCCGCCGAGCGCTGCCCGTCGGGGCCGGCCAGCTCCTGCAGCCACGCGTTGGCCACCGAGAACACGACGCCGGACACCACGCCCTGCAGCAGCCGGCCGGCGTACAGCAGGGGCAGGTGGTCCACCGCCGGCAGGAAGAGCAGGGACACCAGGCCGGCCAGCCCGGCGAACGGCAGCACGAGCGCGCGCCGGCCGAACCGGTCGGACGCCGCGCCCGACACCGTGAGCGCCGCGATCAGGCCGAGGGCGTAGCAGCCGAAGACCGCGGTGAGGTCGGCCTCCGACAGGCCGAGGGTGCGCCGGTAGACCAGCAGCAGCGGGGTGGGGATGTTGGTGCCGAGGGCCACCGTGAACAGGCCGAAGGTGAGCGCGTCCAGCCGCCGGCGGGCGGCGGCGGGGCGGAGCACGTCGTCGTGCACCCGGCGCACGCTACCGGGAGGGGAACGCGCCCGTGACGCCCGCCGAGCAGAGTCGGCGCCGGCCACGTCATCCGGTCGGGGGAGTGCACATGTGCAGGGTCACGGGCAGCATGGGGCGGCGACGACGCAGGGTCGCGACCGGGCCGTGCGGCGCACCGGAACGGGTGACGGGGGCGCGTAGAGGGGTGACGGTGGGCGAGGACCGCAGTGCGGCGCTGCTCGTGCGCGTCTGGCTCGAGGACGCGGCCGACGGGTTCCGGGCCCGCGTGACGGCGATCGGCCGCGAGACGCCCGACGAGGACCGCACCATCGCCGTCGCGTCCACTCCCGGTGAGGTCCTCGACGCGGTGCGTCAGTGGCTCGAATCGTTCACGAATTACGAGACGAAGGCGGATTGACAGCGGCGCGGGAGGCTCCGAGCATCGATCGGCACTGAGGCACCTCTCCCCAAGCGCATTCCACCCAGGTGCCGAGGGGGCCGCCCCGTGACTGTCACCGCGGACCTGCGGGTCACACTCCTCGACGGCTTCTCCCTCGAGGGGTCGGGCTCGTCGTGCCGCTCGCTCCGCGACGAGCTGCCGCGCGCGGTCCAGCGCCTGGTCGCCCACCTGTGCCTGTCCGTGCGGCCGCCGCGGGCGGCGGTCGCCGGCCAGCTCTGGCCGGACGTGCCGGAGGAGCAGGCCCACGGCAGCCTGCGGTCCGCGCTGTGGCGGCTGCAGAAGGTGGTGCCCGGGCTGGTGCAGGTGTCCCCGCGCTCCCTGGCGCTGGCCGACGGCGTCCAGGTGGACGTGCGGGAGCTCGGGGAGTGGGCCCGCAGGTTGCGCGATCCGCGGTGCGCCCCGGACGACGTCGCGGTCCCCGACGCCGGGCTGCGCGGCGAGCTGCTGCCGGGCTGGTACGACGACTGGGTGCTGCTCGAGCGGGAGCGGCTGCGGCAGCTGCGCATGCACGCCCTGGAGCTGGCCGCCGAGCGGTTGACGGCGGGCGGCCGGTACGGCGAGGCGCTGGAGGCGGCCTACGCAGCGGTCCGGGCCGAACCGCTGCGGGAGAGCGCCCACCGCACGGTGGTGCGGGTGCACCTGGCCGAGGGCAACGTGGCCGAGGCGCTGCGCGCGTTCGACTCCTTCCGCGCGCTGCTCGCCGACGAGCTGGGAGTGCAGCCCAGCGACCACATGGCACTCCTGCTCGCGGGCGTCCGCCGGTCGCGCCGCCCGCGAGCGCAGGAGCTCAGACCTTCCAGGACAGGGCGCGGGTGACCCAGCCGAGGTTCTCGTCGGCCCAGCCGAGCAGGCCCAGCGCCGAGTCGAGCAGCTGCGGCGGCCGGCGCACGAGGGTGTCCCGGCGCAGCAGGCCGGCGAAGTCGATGAGCACCGGCTCGGCCCGCCGCCGACCGCTCGCGTCGTGGAAGGCCACGCCCGCCGCGGACATGATCGAGACGATCTCCTGGGCGAGGATGCCGTAGCCGACCGTCGTGGGGTGGACGCCGTCGAGGCTGAACAGGCCGCCGGCCGCCCGCCCGCCCCGGCCGTCCGCGGCCAGGAACCGGGAATCCGGCACCGGGCGCAGCGCGGCGAGTGCCGGGGGCAGGGGGTAGGGCGTCCACCAGTCCGGACGGGCGTTGGGGTCGGAGATGTAGCGGCGGGAGGCCAGCCGGTCGAGGAGGCCGGCGACGTCGAGCAGCAGCCAGTCCCGCGGCTCGGCACCGCCGGCACCCTTGCGGGCGGTGCGGACGGTCTCCTCGATGGCCGCGTTGTAGAGGTCGATCGCGGCGTCGACGGCACGGGCGTCCCGCTCGGTCAGGTGCGGGTCGCGCGCCGGGTCGAACCGGTCGTCGGTCACCCACGGGCGGGCGTAGTAGGGGAAGTAGCGCGAACCCGGCCGGACCTTGGCCCCGAGCCCGCGGGTGATCGGGGGGATCGTGACGTGCGGGACGGTGCACCAGATGACGTGCCGTGCCTCGATGGCCCGCACCGCGGCGGCCAGCTCCGACAGCTCGGTGGCGAAGTGGTCGGGCCGCCAGACGGTGTACCGGCCCTTGCGGCGCAGGTCCTGGAACCCCGATCCGCTCCAGACCACCTCGAGCTCGGTCACCGCCTGCAGGGCGTTGTTCGAGCCGAGGAACACGACGAGCGTCTCGATGCCGCAGTCGGTGTCCGCGTCGTGCTCCCGGCCCAGGGCGGCCGCGGCCTGCACGAGCGTCTGGTCCCGGACGTCGTCGTCCCACCGGGGGTACACGCGCAGCGCGGCCCGCTCCGTGGCGTTCTCGACGACCTGGTCGACGAACGAGTCGCCGGGCCGCTCGATCGCCGACTCCAGCCCTGACGCCGTCCGGGAGAGGACGTCGCGGAGATCCCAGCCGTAGACCGACAGGTCGTGGACGTAGCGGCCGATCCGCGGCGGCGTCCGGCCCGGTCCCCGCTCCCAGTAGTCCTCGACCTCGTCCATGAAGCCGCGGGCGGCGAAGACCGCCAGCGGCGTCTCCCAGATGCTCAGCCGGGAGCCGAACCGCTCCTCCAGGCGGCGCAGCATCAGCTCGATGTTCAGCGGCAGGCCACCCGGGCCTCCGTAGGTCGGGTACCGGTAGCCGGCCCAGCCGAGCTCGGCCGCGGTGATGGCCGGCCACGAGAGCTCGGTGGCGTACACGGCGCCGCTCTGGAAGCCGTGGCTCAGCGAGTCCCCGAGGACGACGAGGCGGTGCGGCGGCGCCCCGCGGGGGTGCGGGCGCACCGGGATGCCGAGCGTCGGGTCGAACTGCGGCTCCCGGGCCTGCGTCTGCTCCGCCTGCGCCCGGACGTCGTCGGGGGTGCCGGGTGGCACGCGCGCGCCGCTGTCGACCATGCGACTTGCTAGCAGACGGGTGTCACCGCCGCGTCACCGGTGCCGCGGGGGCCCCCACCCGTTGCCGGAGCCGCGCGAGGTGGCTGCGGGAAGGGCCCGAGGTCCGAGCGGACCGGTTCGGCCGTCCGGGCGAGCTCGGCGCGCCGCCGTTCGAGCCGCTCCACGTCGGCCAGCAGGGCGGCGCGGCGGGCGGCGGCGTCCCGGTCGAGGCGCTCCCGGGCGGCCTCGGCCTCGGCATCGGCCCGCCGGCGCTGCTCGCGTCCGGTCGCCAGCATCTGCACGATCTCGGCCCGTGCGTGCGCCGTCGCCGCGGCGACGTCCTGCTCGGCCCGCCGGCGGACCCGCTCGGCGCGCTCGACGGCGCGCCGCTCGGCGTCGTCCACCTCCGCGAGCCGCTCCGCCGCCTCGACCCGGGCCGCCATGCGGACCCGTTCGGCCTCGTCGACGAGCTGGGCGGCCTCGGCCGCGACCTCCCGGGCCTCCTGCCGCGCCTCCTCGACCAGCCGCTCGGCCTCGCTGCGCGCACCGGCGAGCACCCGCTGCGCCTCGGCGGCGGCCGCCGCCCGGTCGGCCTCGGCGTCGGCGCGCATGGCCTCCGCCTGGTCGGCCGCGGTGGCGAGCACCGTCCCCATCCGCCTGCCGAGGCGCAGGAAGTCGCCGCCGGCGCTGGAGTGGGCCAGGAGCTCCCGGGCCTCTTCGAGAGCGGCCTGGGCGCGGAGGTGCCGGGCCTCCAGGTGCTCGCGCTCGCGGTCGGCGGTGGCCAGCTCCTCCTCGGCCCACCGGACGTAGCTGTCGACCTGGAAGCGGTCGTAGCCGCCGACGGCGCGGCGGAACATCGGCGCGGCGTCGAGGACGGTGGGCAGGTCCCCGGAGACGGCGGGGCGCCCGCGCTCCCCGGTCGCGTCGGCCTGCAGTGCGGCGCTCATGCCCACCCGTCCTTCTCCTGGATCGGTTCCGAGAGGTGGACGCTAGGTCGCCCGGAGCCGGGACGCGGCCCGCTGCGGAGGGCCGGTCACCCGGCGGGGCGACGGCGCTCGCGCGATCCGGGCGCGCCGCCCGGGAACCGTCTCGCAGAGTGACTCGCCCGGTCGGGTGGTCGTCGCGGAGCGGGCGTGCGGCGGCCCGCGGGGGCGCGCACGCTCCGTCCCATGACGCCCGACGCGACAGCGCCCGCCCCCGGCAGCATGACCGTCCCGCCGCTGTTCGGCTGGGAGCTCCTCCTCGCCGGGTCGGCGCTCGTGGTGCTGCTGGCCGTCGTCGGCCTCGTCGTCCTGGCCGCCGGGCGGGACCGCAGCGGCCGGTCGGAGTGGCAGGCCTGGCTCGACGGCCGGTCGGCGCTCCGCCCCGTGGAGGAGGGCGCCTCCCGCCGGAGTGAGCGGCGCCCGGCAGCGGGGAGGAGTCGGGGATCCCACCGCTGACCCCGTGTGCACGGCGGTGCTCCAGGCGGAGGCTGACCGCATGGACATCACCACCGTCAACGACCGCCACCTCTACCAGGGCCGGGTCGTCGTCCAGGACCCGGCGGACCCGACCGCGCAGATCGAGCTGCGCGGCCGGGTCCTCCGCTTCGGACCGTCCGGCTGGCTCACGGTGCTGGCGGCCGTGACCGACGACGCCGAGATCGAGCTCTACCCGACCAGCCGCGTCCTCGCCGTCACGGGTCTCCGCGAGGCCGCGGTGAGCGGCCCCGGGGTCAGCTGAGGCCGCTCGCGCGGCGCCGCAGCGGCCGGGCGGGCACGGGCGCGGTCACCACCGGAGCGGGCGTGTCCGGCGGTCCTGCGCCGTCCGGCACGTCCGGCAGTTGCCCCAGGCGACGATGGCCAGCGGCGTGGTGGGGGAGCCGCACTCGGGGCAGTCGACGGCCTCCTGCGCACGGTCGCGCGCCTCCCTGATCTCGCGGGAGCGCTCCTCGTGGATCGTGTCGTCGCCCCGGCAGGGGCACCCGAGGTGGGCTTCGGCGCAGCGTCCGCTGTGGATGGCGATGGGGTTCCTCTTCCGGGTCGACGCCTGCCCGATCCCGCGCGCGGGATCGGGGAGGCGCGGGGGGTCAGGCCTCGCCGCCGAGCTCGCCGTCGTCCAGTTCCTGCCGGCGACGGCGGTCCTCCTCGACGTCGGCGCGCTCCTCGGCCGGGCTCTCGGCGAGCGGGTCGGGCGTCCGCCCCCTCGGAGGAACGGGGACCTGCGGCTCGATGGTCATGGGGCCCTGTCTGCAGAGGTGGCCGGCTCGCGGACGGGTTCAGTGCTTCTTGCCGGCTGCCGTCCGCTGCACCGCGGACCCGCTGGACTCCTGGGCCCTGCGCTCGAGGCGCTTCTCCTTGATGGACTTGCCGGACTTCTTCGACATCGACTGTCGTGGGGACTTGTCGGCCATCGCCTGCTCCCTCGTCGGGAGCCTGAGCGGCTCCGTGCCCGGACGCTACGCCCCCGCGGCGCCTCCCGGGAGTACCCGCCCCCGGCACCCCCGGAGGCCTGGCCTGACGGGGGTACCGGGGGCGGGTCGAGAGGAACGGGCCGGGGAGAGGACTCGCGGTCCCGGAGCCGGTCAGCGGGCGGCGAAGGCCGTGAGCGCCTGCCGCTGGTGCCCGTCGTCGGCACCGTCGAGGTAGCGGTCGCTGCGGTCGCGGGCGTCGTGGCGGCGCTTCTCCGTCAGGTACCGACGGCGACGGCGGTTCGCCGTCCACCTCTCCCACAGGGTCGGGATCCGCGAGTCGCGGAACTCGGTGGGGACGGGGCGCGCGGCCGGGCGGATCGTCGTGTCCGGGAAGGTGGTGATCGTCATGGTGTGCTCCTGGGTCAGGGGGCTTCTCGACGCCAGGGACGCTAGGAACGCCACCTCCCGCGGACCTTCCACCGCGACCGGCGCCCCGGGAAGGAGCGCGGAAGGTCGCCCGGCTCAGTCCGGCCAGTCGGCCGCGGAGAGGCCGTCGGCGTGGCCGGCCGGCCACTGGACCAGCTCGATCCGGTTGCCGTCCGGGTCGGTGACCCACGCCGTCCGGATCTCGCCGGGATCCGCGGGCGGGTCGGGCGCCTCGACGTCGATGCCGTGCGCGGTGAGCCGGGCGAGGGCCCGGTCCATCGACCCGACCATCACGCCGAGGTGGCTGAGGGCACCGGGTCCGGGGTCCGCCCGCCGCTCCCCGGCCCGGTGCACCAGCTCGAGGGTGACGAACTCGTCGCCGGGGAGCTTCAGCGTGGTCAGGTGCCCGAGCGGGGTGTCGGGGACCTCGCCGACCACCTCGTGGCCGATGCCCGTGCAGAAGGCGAGCGACCGGTCGCGGTCGGCCACGCGGAGGCCGACGTGCAGGGTCCGCACGGGGTTCCCCCCGGGAGTCGTGCCCGGCGCCGGCCGGGGACGCGGCCCGTCAGACGATGTCGCGGCCCAGCAGGCGCACGGTCGCCTCGTGCAGGGCGGCCTGCACCGCGGGGTCCAGGGCGAGGGGGTGGGGGCGGCCGACCTCGCGTTCGTCCAGGTAGCTCCCGGAGGGGGCCTGCACGCGGGTGGCCGCCGCCAGGGTGGCGCCGCCCCGGTCGGGGCTCTCGCCGCCGGCGCCGAACATGGCGTGCAGCAGCCCGGTGGAGACGACCCCGGGGTGCAGGCTCAGGACGGTCTGCCGCACCCGGCCGGCCAGCCGCGCGGTGTGCGTGACGACGGCGAGCTTGGACTGCGCGTACGCCGTCACCGGCGTGTAGGGACGGCGGTCGAAGGTGAGGTCGGCCAGGTCCAGCGTGGCGGTCTGGTGCGTCGCCGAGGCCACGTTCACGATCCGGCCGCCGGCCGGGACGACGGGGAGGAGCAGGTCGGTGAGCAGCGCCCCGGCCAGGTAGTTGACGCCGAAGGTGCGCTCGACGCCCCACGGCCCGATCGTGCACCGGTCCGCACCCGGGATGCCCGCGTTGTTGACCAGCACGTCGACCGCACCCGTCAGCTCGCGGATGCGGGCGGCCAGCGCCGGGACGGCGTCCGGAGCGGCGAAGTCGGACGGGACGTGGTGGACGACCGTGCCGGGGGCCGCCGCCCGCCGGACGGTGTCCAGCCGGGACGCCACCGCGTCCGGCGGCTCGGGACCCTGCAAGACCAGCGTGCCCGGGCGGCGGGCCAGCAGCCGGGCAGCGGCCAGCCCGATGCCGCTCGTCGCCCCGGTGAGCACGATCGTCGCCACCGCACACCTCCGCGGGCATGCTCCCGGCTGACCGCGCCCGAGGCCAGGGGGCGCGGCGCCGGGTCGGACGGCAGCCGGGACCCGGCCCGCCGACCCGGGGGAAGCGCGCCGGCGGACCGCCCGCACAGGTCAGAAGGGCGGCTCCTCGTCGCCGGCGCCCACCGTCGCCGCGGCCCAGGGGTCGGGGGAGGAGGCGCGGCCGGCCGCGGCGGGACCGTCGCCGTTCCCGCCGGCGGACCCGCCGGCGAACCCGTCGCCGTACCCGTTCCCGGAGCGCGTGGCCTTGGCGATCGTGGCCGTCGCGTAGCGCAGCGACGGGCCGATCTCGTCGACCTCCAGCTCGATCACGGTGCGCTTCTCGCCCTCCTTCGTCTCGAAGGAGCGCTGCTTGAGGCGGCCCTGCGCCATCACCCGCGAGCCCTTCGTCAGCGACTCGGCGACGTTCTCGGCCGCCTGCCGCCACACGCTGCAGCGCAGGAAGAGGGCCTCGCCGTCCTTCCACTCCTGGGTCTGGCGGTCGAGGGTGCGCGGGGTCGAGGCGATGGTGAACGTGGCGACCGCCGCGCCCGAGGGGGTCCAGCGCAGCTCGGGCTCGCTGGTCAGGTTGCCGATGATGGTGAGAACAGTGTCGCCGGCCATGATCCGGTCCTCCGTGTCGTATCGGTGCATCGCTCAGGTGAGCACCCGGAGGCTATGCGGACGTGCCGACAGTTCCGGGCGCGCGGAGCTGTCCCCGGGGCGTGGAACCATCGGCGGCGGGATTCCGGGAGCAGGGGGACGGCGGTGGCGCAGACGCGGACGGGGGCGGTCCTCGAGGCCACCCTGGAGCGGATCACGTTCGCCAACGACCGGACCGGCTACACCGTGGCCCGGGTGGACACCGGGCGGGGCGGCGACCTGGTCACCGTCGTGGGCTCGCTGCTCGGTGCCCAGCCGGGGGAGACCCTGCGCCTGCACGGGCGGTGGGGTGCCCACCCCCAGTACGGCCGGCAGTTCCTGGTCGAGGACTACACCACGGTGCTGCCGGCGACCGTGCAGGGCATCCGCCGCTACCTGGGTTCGGGGCTGGTCAAGGGGATCGGCCCGCGGCTGGCCGAACGGATCGTGGCGCACTTCGGGACGGACGCGCTGCGGGTCATCGAGGAGCAGCCGGAGCGGCTGGCCGAGGTGCCCAACCTCGGGCCGAAGCGGACCCGGCTGATCACCGCTGCGTGGGAGGAGCAGAAGGCCGTCAAGGAGGTGATGGTCTTCCTCCAGGGGATGGGCGTCTCCACCTCGCTGGCCGTCCGCATCTACAAGCAGTACGGCGACGCCTCGATCGGCGTCGTCCGCACGCAGCCCTACCGCCTGGCCACCGAGGTCTGGGGCATCGGCTTCAAGACCGCCGACACCATCGCCGCCGCGGTCGGGATCCCGCACGACAGCACCGAGCGGGTCGAGGCCGGGCTGCAGTTCGTGCTCTCCGAGGCCACCGGGCAGGGGCACTGCTTCCTGCCCGAGACCGACCTGATGGCCCGGGCGGTCGAGATGCTGCAGGTGCCGGCCGACCTGGTGCGGCACTGCCTCGTCCTGCTGGTCGCCGACCAGGGGCTCATCCGCGAGGAGCTCCCCGCCGCCGGCGACGACCCGCCGACGGTGGCGTACTACCTCGTCCCCTTCCACCGCGCGGAGGTCTCGCTCGCCGCGGGCCTGCGCAGCCTGTCGGCCGCCGGCGACGACCGCCTGGCGGTCTTCGGCGGGGTGGACTGGGACGCCGCCCTCGCCTGGCTGCACCGGACCACCGGGGCGGAGCTGGCCCCCGGGCAGCGGGAGGCCGTGCGCCTGGCGCTGACCGAGAAGGTCGCCGTCCTCACCGGTGGACCCGGCTGCGGCAAGAGCTTCACCGTCCGCTCGATCGTCACCCTCGCCGCCGCGAAGGGCGCCCGGGTCCTGCTCGCCGCCCCCACCGGCCGGGCGGCCAAGCGGCTGACCGAGCTCACCGGGGTCGAGGCGGTGACCGTGCACCGGCTGCTGGAGCTGCGGCCGGGCGGGGCCGCCGCCTACGACCGGGACCGGCCGCTGCAGGCCGACCTGGTCGTGGTCGACGAGTCGTCGATGCTCGACCTGCTGCTGGCCAACAAGCTGGTGCGCGCCGTGCCGCCGGGAGCGCACCTGCTGCTCGTCGGCGACGTCGACCAGCTGCCCTCGGTCGGCGCCGGCCAGGTCCTGGGGGACCTGCTCGCGACCGGCACGCCCGTGCCGCACGTGCGCCTGACCCAGGTCTTCCGGCAGGCCAGCCGGTCGGGGGTGGTGACCAACGCGCACCGGATCAACGCGGGCAGCCCGCCCCAGGTCCGCGGCCTCGACGACTTCTTCCTCTTCCCCACGGAGGACGCCGAGGAGGCCGCGCGGACGGCCGTCGACGTCGTCGTCCGCCGGATCCCGGCCCGGTTCGGCCTCGACCCGCGCCGCGACGTCCAGGTGCTCACCCCCGTGCACCGCGGCCCGGCCGGCGCCGCGGCGCTCAACGAGCTGCTGCAGGACGCGCTCACCCCCGCCCGGCCCGACCGCGCCGAGAAGCGCTTCGGCGGGCGGGTGTTCCGCGTCGGCGACAAGGTCAGCCAGATCCGCAACGACTACGACAAGGGCGCGAACGGCGTCTTCAACGGCACCCAGGGCGTCGTCAGCGCGATCGACCCCGTGGCGCAGACCCTCACCGTCGTCACCGACGAGGACGAGGCCGTCGAGTACGACTTCGGGGAGCTCGACGAGCTGGTGCACGCCTACGCCGTCACCGTCCACCGCTCGCAGGGCAGCGAGTACCCGTGCGTCGTCGTCCCGCTGACCACGAGCGCCTGGATGATGCTGCAGCGCAACCTGCTCTACACCGCCGTGACACGGGCCAAGCGGCTCGTCGTCCTCGTCGGCTCGTCCCGGGCGCTGGCCCAGGCCGTGCGCGCCACCGGCTCCGGACGCCGGTACACGGGGCTCGCCCACCGGCTGCGCGGTCGGCCGCTGCCCGCGCCCGATTACGCCGACGGCGAACTCCGACACGCCGGTTAGGGCGTCCCGAGCTGGGGCTTCCCGCCGCCACGCTCGATGTGCTTGCGGATGTCACCCGTTTGTGTCAGACCCCGCCCGTAGTTTCCGGGTCGACATCTTCCCCGTGTCGGCAAGGAGTTCACGATGGCAATCTCCGGCCTCCCCACCCGCAAGCCCACCGGCCGCGTGCCGTGGCCCTGCATCCTCCTCGAGGGCGAGGAGAAGGCTGGCAAGAGCTGGGCGCTCGCCCAGCTCAGCACCAGCGACCGGATCGGAACGCTCTACTGGATCGACCTGAACGAGGGCGCCGGCGACGAGTACGGCGCCATCCCCGGCGCCAGCTACGAGCTCGTCGAGCACGACGGCTCGTACGCCCAGGTGCTGGCCGCCGTGCAGGCGGTCAAGGCGGAGGCGCGCCGGGCCGCCGACGCCGGCGAGCCGCCCGTGGTGCTCGGCATCGACACCGGCTCGGCGATCTGGGACGGCCTCAAGGACTGGGCGAGCGCCCGCGCCGCGAAGTCGGCCCGCAACCGCGAGCTGCTCAAGCGCGACCCGAACGCCGAGATCGTCATCAGCCAGAACCTGTGGAACGACGCCGGCTCCCGCTGGCGCAAGCTGCAGACCGAGCTGCTGACCTTCCCGGGCATCGTCGTGGTGACCGCCCGCGGCAAGGAGGTCACCGAGGTCGACGCCAACGGCCGCCCCATCGAGGGGCAGAAGACGTGGTCGGTGCAGACCCACCGCGAGTTCCCGTACGCCGCCAGCGTGTGGGTGCGGCTGCGCCGCGGGCGCCGCCCGCTGATCGTCGGCGCCCGGAGCGTCCACGTCGGCATCAAGCCGAACGACGACCCGGCCAAGGAGGTCACCGACGAGGCGGCGAACGGCCGGCTGCTCGAGTGGCTGGTCTTCGACGCCCTCAAGTGCGACCCCGGCACCGCCCACGTCCGCGACCTCGTCGCCTTCCACGGCGGCGGGCTGCTCGAGCACGAGCGCGAGGAGGAGGCCCGGACCGCCCGGGCGACCCGGCGCACCGAGCCCGACGTCGCCGACCTGGTCGCGCGCATCCAGGACGCCGAGGACGACGACGACCTGCGCGAGGTGTGGGGCGAGGCCAACCGCGCCGCGCTGCTGCAGACCGACGTCCCCACCCCGAGCGGCTCCTACACCGTCGCCGAGCTGATCCAGGCGCGGCACGAGGAGTTCCTCGAGGCGGCCGTGGAGGCGCACCCCGCCGGCCGCCGCCGGGCCCCGGCCGCGCCGCCGGCGCCCACGACGCCCGCCGCGGTGGTCGAGGCCGCCCGCGCCGCCTCGGCGGCCGCCGCGCCGCGCCCCGAGGCGCCGGCCGCGCCGGCGAACCCGCTGCTGGAGGCCTCGCCGACGCCCGACGACCCGCGCGAGCGCCGGCTCACCGCCGCCCGCAAGGGCGTGCTCGCCAGCCTGGAGACCCTGGGCGTGACCGACGAGCAGATCGCCGAGCGGTTCGGCCGGCCGGCCGAGCACGTGGCCACCAAGCGGCTGACCGCGCTCGTCCGCGAGGTCATCGCCACCCAGCGGTCCGGCGTGTCGGCGGGGCAGCAGGAGATCTCGGCGTGACGGCGGTCCTCCCGGCCCGCCCCAGCGCCGCCGAGCGGCGGGCCGCCCCGAGCCTGGCGGCGGCGGTCCGCGACCTCGACCGCCGCCGGGCCCGCTCCCGGCAGCGGATGATCGGCGCCTCCGAGCTCGGCGAGTGCCGACGCCGGGCGGCCTACCGGGTCGCCCGGCGCCGGCCGACCAACACCCGCACGGGGTTGCAGGCCTTCCTCGGCACCGAGCTGCACCGCGGGGTGCTGCGGGCCCTGCGCCGCCAGTACGGGGGGCTGACCGAGGTCGGGCTGAAGGGCGAGCAGGTCAAGGGCCGCTGCGACTGGCTGCACGAGCCGGTCGTGGAGGACCTGAAGACCACGTCCCGGTTCGGCTTCGAGCGGGTGCTCACCCGCGGCGTGCCGGCCAAGCACTGGTTCCAGGTAGCCGTCTACGCGTGGCTGCTGCGCACCGGGCAGACCGCCGACCGGCGGCTGCCGCCCGGCACCGGGCAGGACGTCGACGGGCTGCGCATCCGCTACCTCTCCCGCGACTCGGGCGAGGACGTCGTCTTCGAGTCCGACCACGACCCGGCGCTGACCGCCGAGGCCCTGATGTGGCTCACCGACGTCTACGCCGCCGTGGAGGACGAGGGCGTCGACGCCGTCCCCCGCGACGGGTTCGGGCCGGGGGTGGACACCATGTGCGACTGGTGCCCGTTCCTGGACGCGTGCTGGGGCCCGCCCGTGGACGCCGAGACCGAGGGCGACGTGTCCCGCCAGTCGCGGCTGACGGTGACCGACGAGGACTACGTCTCGGCCGTGCACGACTACGACGCCTGGCGGGCGGCGGAGAACGAGGCCAAGCGGCACAAGGAGTACGCCCGCGAACGGCTGCGCGGCCGGTCCGGGCCGGCCGACGACCTGTACTGCGAGTGGTCCGGCGGCGGTCTGCGCACGCAGGTCGACAAGGACGCCGCGGTCGAGCGGCTCGCCGAGCTCGGCGAGGTCGTCCCCACCCGGCGGGTCCGCAGCCCGCAGACCATCCGGGTCACGCGCAACGGCACCGGGCGGGAGGCGGTCGCGTGAGCACCGTCGCGACCAGCCACCTGGCCGGTGGCGAGTCGGTCCTGACCAGCGACGTCGTCGGCACCGACTTCGGCCTGCCCCTGGTCCGCCCGAGCAAGGGCGGGCACGGCGGCCGGGTGCGGGTGGTGCGGGCGCGCTGCCGCACCTCCGGGGGAGTCGTCGTGTGGTTCACCGACGGCACCAAGACCCCGCCGCTGCACGGCCGCACGAGCTGGGTGGTGGCCGAGCCGGGCGACGAGGGGCCGGCCCCGGCCCGCGGCGTGGCGTGACGCGGCCGGCCGGTCGACCTCCGCGGGGTCAGTACGCCCGGCGGCGCACCTGGTCCTCGTGCTCGGCGACGGCCCGGAGACCCTCGACCGTCGCCTGGGCCTCCACGTCCAACCCGTCGAAGGTCTCCTCGACCAGCTCCAGCCGCTCCCACCAGGCGCGCACCGCGTCCGGATCGGCCAGGTCCGCCGGCTCCAGGGCCAGCAGCCCCCGGATCGACACGTCGGTCTCCTGCAGCACCCCGGAGTCGTCGTCGGGGGAGCGGGCCCGCGCCGCCCAGAAGACCTCCGCCCATAGCGCGGCGACGCCCTGGCTGCCGGCCGGCGGCACCTGCACCGGGAACGCCCGCCGCCGGGCGCGGGCGACGGCGACCAGCCGCAGGGCCAGCAGCCGGCGCATCGGCCGCAGGAAATCGGGCGCCAGGGCGACGCGGGCGGGCGCCGACGGGGCGGCGACCATGCGCTCGCACGCGGCGGCCACCTGCCGCGCGGCCCGCTCCGTGCGCTCCCACAGCTCGTAGGGCGTCAGCTCGGCGAGACCGCTGGGCGGATCCTCCGCGTCGAACCCGTCGCTCACGCTGCGGAACGCTAGAGCCTGCTGCCGACAGGTCCCGGACGCCTCGCCGTGCGCCGTCGTCCGCCGCGACCCGGCGCGGGGCCCTACGGTGCGGCGCCATGGCGCACCGATCGACGCTCCCCGCGGTTGCCGCGACCCAGTTGGCCGCCCAGCTGGTCGGCCACGGGATCGCCCTGCGGCGACGCCTGCCCTTCGACGTCCCGTTCATGGCCGGCGGCCCGGAGCACCTGGTCCGCGACTGGCTCTGGTTCGGCACCGCCTACAGCGGGCCGCCCTACCTGCTCGGCGCGCAGCTGTGGGCCGTCGCCCGGCTCCTGCGCGGCCCGGACGACCGCGCGCGCTGGGTGCTGCGCTGGATCGGCACCGGCCTGACCGTGGGCTACCTGAGCGAGCGGCTGCCCCGCCTCCGGGTCCGTCCGGGCGGTCTCGACCCGCTCGAGACACCCGTGGTGGCGGCGGGGTGGGGCTGCGCCCTGGCGATGGCCGTGCTCGCCCGCCGCTGAGCCCGTCCCCGGGCCCGGTCAGCCGGCGGCGGTGTAGGTGGCGATGACGGCGCCGGTGCTCGTCGCCCGGCTGTCGGCCAGCCGCAGCGGCCGCGGCGCGTCGCCGTCGCCGAACAGGCGCTTGCCGCTGCCCACGACCACCGGGTCGATCATCAGCCGCAGCTCGTCCACGAGGCCCAGGGCCAGCAGGGACCGGAACAGCACGGGACTGCCGATCAGGTGCAGGTCGGCGCCGTCCTCCGCCTTGAGCGCGCGCACGGCGGCGCCGAGGTCGCCGCGCACCAGGCGGGAGTTCTGCCAGCCGAGCGGCTCCCGCAGGGTCGTGGAGACCACGTGCTTCGGCCGCGCGCCGAGCGGCCCGGCGAGCACCTGCTCCTCCGGCGAGGCGCCGGGCCAGTGCGCGGCGAAGATCTCGTACGTGCCCCGCCCGAGCAGGTAGCCGCCCGCGGCGCGGACGTTCCCGACGATCCACTGCACGGCGACCTCGTCGAGGTAGCGGGGGTGCCAGCCACCGTGGGCGAAGCCGCCGCTGCGGTCCTCGTCGGGGTCGCTGGGCGACTGCACCACCCCGTCCAGCGTCATCCACTCGTCGGCGATCACCCTGCGCATGCCGGCCTCCCGGTCGTCGTCCCCGTCCCCACGGGCCCGTCGCGGGACCGCGCGGGCACCCGGGGGACGGAGCCGGCCGCCCGTTCTCGACATCGGCGGGGGCCGGTCAGACGACGCGGCCCAGCACCGCCGCGGAGTCGGCGAGGAAGGCCTCCAGCGTCCGCGCCGGCCGGCCGGTCACGCGCTGGACCGCGTCGGTGACGACGGCGAAGCTGCCGCTGCGCACCCGCTCGAACGTCAGCACGGAGAGCTCCCGCTCGAAGCCGTCGGTACCGGCCACGGCGTCGTCGATCGACACCTCCCGGTGCACCACCGGGTACCCCACGGCGCGGGAGAGCAGCTCGGCGGTGCGCGGCAGCGAGAGCGACTCCGGCCCGGTCAGCTCGTGCACCTGGCCGGCGTGCCCCTCGTCGAGCAGCGCCCGCTCGGCCACCGCGGCGATGTCCCGGGCGTCGATCCAGGCCACGCTCGCACCCCCGCCGGGGAAGGCCAGCTCCCCGGTCCCGACGAGCTGGTCGCGGTAGAAGCGGGGGTCGGTGAACACCTGCATGAACCAGCTCGGCCGCAGGATCGCCCAGCTGCGGGCGCCGGCGCGGACGGCGTGCTCGGCGCGGGGTGCCCACCCCGCGGGTCCGACGTCGTCGGCGTTCCGCTCGGACAGCAGGACGACGTGGGTCCCGCCCGGCGTCCGGTCCAGCAGCGCGCCGACGAGCTCGGGTGCGTCCGCGCGGTCGGGCCGGACCACGTAGACGGCGTCGACGCCGTCGGTCGCCGCCGGCCAGCCCGACGGGTCGTCCCACGAGAACGCGACCGGCCGCACGCCGTCGAGCGCGACCGTCGCCGGATCGCTGCTGCCGCCGAGCACCTCGACGCCCGGTCGGGCGACGAGCCGCTCCGCCAGCGGGACCCCGGTCGTGCCGCGGACCCCGGTCACCAGGACGCGGGTCATGCCGGCTCCTCCCTGCGCGGACGCGGTCCATCGAACACGACGCCCGCCGACCTGCTCGAACTCCGCTGGTCTACGCTGGGCGGGCAACGGGGGCCGGGAATGATCCCCCCGCGCACGCGTTGACACGGGCGGAACGTCCACGGGCCCGACCGCGGTCGCTGACGAGGACCTCGCCGGCCGCGACCGCCGGCCCGTCCGGGGACCACCGGCGCCCGTGGGACGACTGCCAGGCCCGGGCGGTGACCCCGCCGGGGACCGGCCGGCGATCGGCGCACGTGCCGGACGCCGGCGTCGTCGCCGGTGTCGACGACGACCGTGCGGCATGCCGCCGCAGCGCCCCGTCCAGGGCGCGCGAAGGAGGATCTGTGGCTCGACCAGGCCAGCGCCGGACCGGCGCTCGCCGCTCCGCCCCGCGGAACGACAGACGGCCCCGCCACCAGGGCGACGTCGTCTCGGTGCTCGCGCGCACCGTCCGCGAGGTCGAGGCGGCCGCCCAGCGCGGCCGCGTGACGCCCGCCGTGCGGGCGAAGTTCCAGGCCGTCGCGCTCGTGCTGCGGGAGGAGCGGGCCCGCGCACGCTCGGAGGCGGCCGGCAGCGACAGCAAGCGGGCCGAGCTGCTCAAGCGCCTCGACGGCATCGCGACCATCCTCGCGACCACCGCCGTCCGGGACGCCGGGCTGCTGGCGCTGCTCGCCGACGACGCCGTGGTCTCCGACGCGGCACGTGCCGTCCGTCGCGAGCTGCTCGAGGCCGGCGGCGTCGAGCCCGCTCCCGAGGAGGTCCCGCCGCCGGAGACCCGGCCGGCGCCGGCCGCGCCCGAGCGGCGCGTCGTACCGCAGTCGGTGATCTCCCGGCAGCTGGCCAACCCCTTCCTGGCGCCCGACTTCTCCGCCGCGCCGCAGCGCACGGCGCCGCCGCGCCGGTTGGCCGGCTGGGAGCTGCTCGGCCCCCTCCTGAGCTCGTTCGAGCGCGCCGGTAGCGGCGCCTCGGCGTGCATGGCGCTCCCTGCGCCGTCCTCGCTGCGGGTGCCGGAGGGGCTGGAGATGATGCCGCACCAGGCGCGCCTGGTCGCCGCCGCGGCCGCCGGCCACCGGACCTTCCTGCTCGCCGACGAACCCGGCCTGGGCAAGACGGCGCAGGCGCTGCTCGCCGCGGAGGCGGCGAACGCCTACCCGCTGCTCGTCGTGGTGCCGAACGTGGTCAAGACGAACTGGGCGCGCGAGGCCGGCCGCTGGACGCCGCACCGCCCGGCCACCGTCGTCCAGGGCGACGGCGACACCGTGGACGGGTTCGCCGACATCGTCGTCGTCAACTACGAGGTGCTCGACCGCCACGTGGGCTGGCTGGGCGGCTTCGGCTTCCGCGGGATGGTCGTCGACGAGGCGCACTTCATCAAGAACAAGACGTCGCAGCGCTCGCAGCACGTGCTGCAGCTGTCGGAGAGCATCCGGTCGCGCACCGCGCGGCCGCTGCTGATGGCCCTCACCGGGACCCCGCTGATCAACGACATCGACGACTTCCGGGCGATCTGGCAGTTCCTCGGCTGGATCGAGGAAAGCGGCCCGCGCGGCGAGCTGCTGGACGCCCTCGAGGCGACCGGTCTGACGCCGGCCGACCCGGGCTTCTACCCGGCCGCCCGGCAGAGCGTGATCGACCGCGGCATCGTCCGCCGGCGCAAGGTCGACGTCGCCGCCGACATCCCCGCCCGCCGCATCGCCGACCTGCCCGTGGAGCTCGACGGCGCGGCCGGCCGGTCGATCCGCGCGGCCGAGCGCGACCTGGTCCGCCGGATGGTGGCCCAGTACGAGACCGCCCTGGCGGCCCGCTCCTCCGGCGTGGTCGGGGGCATCGACCGCGACCTCGTGCGCCGGGTCGCCCGCTCCGAGCTCAAGGACGCGGCCACCGGGACCGGCGAGAACGTGTTCGGCATGATGCGGCGGATCGGCCGGGCCAAGGCCGGCCTGGCCGCCGACTACGCCGCACAGCTGGCCCGCAGCGCCGGCAAGGTGGTCTTCTTCGCCAAGCACGTCGACGTGATGGACGCCGCCGAGGAGACCTTCGCCCGGCAGGGCGTGCGGTACTCGTCGATCCGCGGCGACCAGACCCCGTCGGTGCGGCAGAAGAACATCGACGCGTTCGTGGACGACCCGGACGTCGCCGTCGCCGTCTGCTCGCTCACCGCGGCCGGCGTCGGGCTGAACCTGCAGGTCGCCTCGAACATCGTCCTCGCCGAGCTGTCCTGGACCGACGCGGAGCAGACCCAGGCCATCGACCGCAGCCACCGGATCGGGCAGACCGAGCCGGTCACCGCGTGGCGCATCATCGCGGCGCAGACCCTCGACTCCCGCATCGCCGAGCTGATCGACAGCAAGGCGGGGCTGGCGGCGCGGGCGCTGGACGGGTCCGACCAGGAGGTCTCCTCGTCGGCCGACGTGCAGCTCGGGGCCCTCGTGGCACTGCTCACCGACGCGCTGGAGGCGGGGGACGACTCGCCCGAGTCGCTGGCCGGCTGACCCGGCTGGCGGCCCCGGGCCGCCGCCCTAGACGCCGATCCAGCGGCGCAGCTCACCGGCGAGGACGCGGCCGAACCGCAGCTCGGGGAAGTGCGCGCCGGCACCGACGGTGTGCTCGTCCTCCAGCTCGCGGAACAGCCGCTCGCGGACCCTCCCGGCCAGCTCCGGGTCCACGTCACCCAGCGCGTGCCAGCTGGGCTCGTCCAGCTGCACGGGGCAGGTGACGGCGTCGCCGAGCAGCAGGGCCCGGTGCTGCCCCGAGGACACCACCACCGACAGGTGGCCCGGGGTGTGCCCCGGCGTCATGGTGACGTCGACCCCGCGGACGACGGTGGTGTCGCCGGTGAGCAGGTGCAGACGGGCACCGTCGGTGTGCTGCAGGCCGTGCCGGATGTGGTCGAGCATCAGGCTCCCCGGATCGAGCACGAAGTGCCGCCAGTCGGCCTCCCCGAACCAGATCTCGGCGCGGGGGAAGACCGACCGTCCGGCCGGGTCGAAGAGCCAGCCGCAGTGGTCGACGTGCAGGTGCGTGCAGATCACCGCGTCCACGTCCTCCGGCCGGACGCCGAGCGCCCGCAGACCCACCGGCAGCTGACCGCCCACGAGCAGCCGCCGGGGACCGTCGTCGCGCATCGCCGGGCCCATGCCGGCATCGACGAGGACGACGGAGGACCCGGTCCGGACGAGGAAGCAGCCGATCGGCAGCCACGCCTGCCCACCGCGGTCGAAGAGGTCCTCGTGGCCGTGCGCCGTGACGTGGTCCCCGAAGTAGCCGGGGGAGGCCCGGAAGGTGCCGTCGGCGACAGGGTGGACGTCGATCTCCCCGACCCTCATGCGGGTCATCCTCCGGCACCCCGGACGGCCCCGCCCGGGACCGCGACGGCCCGGCCGAACAGCGCGCCGAGCGCCGCGTCGGAGGAGCTCAGGGCGTCGCGGTCGAAGGTGCTGCTGGAGGCCACCAGCTCGGCGGCCCCGGTGCGGTCCAGCAGTCCGGCCAGCCGGCTCTCCACCTGGGCGGGCGTGCCGGCGATCGCAGCGGCGGCGGTGCGCTCGACGTACTGCTGCTGGCGGGCGGTGCGCGGGGCGGCCCGCACGGTGGCCACCGGTTCCAGGGGTGGGAACACGCCGGTGGTGCGGGCCTGCGCCATCGCCCACGCCTCGGGCAGCAGCAGGTCGGCCGCCTCCTCGGCGGTGTCGGCCACCAGCACGTCCACGCTGACCGCGACCCGGGGGTGCGGTTGCTGAGCGGAGGGCCGGTAGGCCCGCCGGTAGCCGGCCAGCGCCTCGAGCCCGGGCTCCGGGTCCCCGGCCAGCCCCAGCAGCGGTCCGCCGACGACCACCGGCAGGCCGAGCTCGGCGGCCACCTGCAGGCCCCGCCCGGTGGCCAGCACGTGCAGCGGCACCGGGCCGGCCGGCTGCGGGCGGACGGTGATCTCCGCCGTCCCGGTGAGGAAGGCGCGCAGCTCGGCGAGGTCGGCGCGGAAGTCGCGGTCGGTCTCCCGCAGGGCGCGGCGCACGGGCGCGGTGAAGCCGGAGGAGCGGCCCAGCCCGAGGTCGATCCGGCCGGGCGCCAGCGCCGACAGCGTCGCGAACTGCTCGGCCACCACGAGCGGTTGGTGGTGCGGCAGCATCACGCCGGCCGACCCGAGCCGGATCACGGACGTCCGGCCGGCCAGGGCGGCCAGCAGCACCGCGGGGGCGGCGCCGGCGATGCCCGGCACGCCGTGGTGCTCGGCGACCCAGAACCGGTCGAACCCCAGGCGCTCGGCCCGGGCCGCCCGCGCGAGGGTGCCGGCGAGCGCGGCGGCGTCGGGCTCACCGGCCCGGGTGCGGGACCGGTCGAGGAGGGAGAGCCGCACCGCCGTGTCGATCACCACCGGTGCAGCGCCGTCCGCCCGGGAGCTGTTCCGCCGGCAACGCGCTTGACCCTGACACGGTGACAAGGTGCCCACTGGGTGGTGGAGGTGGTCCCCGGTGAACCCCGTGCACGAGACGCAGCCCGACACCCGCGTGGCCGACGGCCTGCGGGCACCCGACCCGTCGGTGCGGCTCCAGGCGGCCCTGGCGGCCGGCTCCGCACCCGACCCCCGGCTGGTGGCGACGCTCGTCGAGCGGTGCGCGGTCGAGCCGGACTTCTTCGTGCGGGACATGCTGTCGTGGGCCCTGGCCCGCTTCCCGCCGGAGCACACCCTGCCCCGCCTCCGGCAGGAGCTCGGGTCGGAGCGCGCCCAGGGCCGCAGCCAGGCGCTGCACACGCTCTCCAAGATCGGGGACAGGGGCGCATGGGGGTGGATCACCGGCGATCTGCTCCGCGACGCCGACGACGAGGTCGCGCGGACCGCGTGGCGCGTCGCGGTGGCCCTGGCGCCCGAGGAGGCGAAGGAGCAGCTGGTCGACGAGCTGGTGGGACAGCTCGGCCGCGGCGGCCGCGAGGTGCGGCTGAGCCTGAGCCGGGCCCTCGTCGACCTGGGGGAGGTGGTCGCGCCCGCGCTGGCGGGCGCGGCAGGGAACGCCGACCCGGCGGTGGCGATGCACGCCCGGGCCACCGAGCTGCTCCTCCGGGACCCGGAGACCGGGTTCGACGCGGCGCTCGACGAGGCGAGACGGGTCGTCTCACTCGGCCCGGAGCGGGCCGCGGCCGCGGACGCGACGACGGCGGCGTCCGCCGAGCCCGCCGGGGCGGCGGCGTGCTGATCGGCGAGGTGGCCCGCCGCTCGGGGGTGAGCACCCGGATGCTCCGGCACTACGACCGGCTCGGACTGGTGCGGCCGACCGGTCGCACGGTCGGCGGCTACCGCGAGTACTCGGCCGCCGACGTCCGCCGGATCTTCCAGGTGGAGGGCCTGCGGTCGCTCGGGTTGTCGCTCCAGCAGGTGGGGGCCGCGCTGGAGGACCCGGCCGTCACGCCGGCCGCCCTGGTCGCCGAGCTGATCCGGTGGACGGAGGACCGCCTCGCGCGCGACCGGGAGCTCCTCGAGCGCCTCCGCGCGATCGATGCGTCGTCGGCCACCGACTGGCCGGGCGTGCTGCGCATCGTCGAGCTCGTGCAGGGGCTCACCTCGACGAGTGCTGCGCGCCGTCAGCGGGCCGCCCTGGCTCCGCGGGAGGGCGTGTCGGTCCCCGCCGAGCTGCTGGCGGGGGCGGTCCTGGCCGAGTCCGACCCGAACGTCTCGGGCGCCCTGCGGTGGGCGCTCGCGCGGGCCGGCGGCGACGGGATGGCGACGCTGGCCGACGGCGCGCGGGCGGAGGACGTCGACGTCCGGCGGCGCGCGGTGCGGGCGATCGCCGGGATGCCCGAGGCCCCGGGCGCGACCGAGGTGCTCGCGGACGCACTCGGGGACCCGGACCCGACGGTGCGCGGGCACGCCGCCCTGGCACTCGGCCGGCTCGGCGTGACCGCCGCCGTGCCGGCGCTCGTCGGCATGGTGGTCGAGGGCCGCCACGACGTCGACGCGGCGGAAGTGCTGGGCGCGCTGTCCCGGGACCCCGGCTCCGCGGCGCGGATCGGGACCGCGCTGGTCGACGAGCTCGCCGCGCCCACCGCGGATCCCGCGACGCGCATCCGCCTGACCCAGGCGCTGGTCGAGCTGCCGGGGCCGGCTGCGCTGGAGGCGCTGCGCCACCTGGCCGACGACGCCGACCCCGCCGTCGCCCGCGTCGCGGCCGCCCTCGCCGGGGTCGTCGAGGAGCGGACCCGCGGGGACGACGACCGCTGACGCGGGGAGCGGTATCGCGCTGGTCCGAGGGCCGCCGTGGCTGCGACAGTCACCGCGTGACCGCACCGGCGCAGCTCCCCTCCTCGTTGCCGACGACGGGCGGCCTGCGGGCCGTCGTGCTGGTGGAGGGCGGCAGCGACCGCGAGGCGGTGCTGGCGGCCGCGCGCGGACAGGGGAGGGACCTGGCCGCGGAGGGCGTGCAGGTCGTCCCCATGGGCGGCGCGACGGGCATCGCGCGCCACGTCGCGGCGGTCCGGGCCACCGCGCCGGGCGCCCGCCTGCGCGGCCTCTACGACATGGCGGAGGAGGGCTTCTTCCGGCGCGCCCTCGGGCGCGGCCAGGGGGAGGAACTGGCGGCGGCCGGGTTCTTCGCCTGCGTGGCCGACCTGGAGGAGGAGCTCATCCGGGCCGTCGGGACCGCGGGTGTGGAGGCGGTCGTCGCGGAGAACCGGGAGGCCCGCGCCCTCGCCACGTTCCGGCACCAGGCCGCACAGCGCCGGCGCCCGCCCGCGGCGCAGCTGCACCGGTTCCTGGGCACCACCAGCGGCCGCAAGGTCCGGTACGCGCGCGCACTCGTCGAGCACCTGGACCCGTCGGCGGTCCCGGCACCGCTGCGCCGCCTCCTCGCGTCCCTCTGAGCTCCCGCCCCCGGTCCTTCGTGCGGGGGCGGGATCGACGAGGTGATCCGGGCGGTGGACGGTGCGATCGGGCGCGTCGCCGAGGTCCTGGCCGGGCGCCCACGAGAACCGGCTGGAGCACACGATCCAGCGGCTGGGTGTGTCGATCGACAACGCCGCGGCCGCGGAGATGACCGTGCTCAGCCGTGGTTCCTCCCGGCCGTCACGTCTCGTGCCGGGCGGCTCTCCTCGTCCGGGGTGCGGGGCGGACGACGAGCACCGGGCACGGGGCGTAGTGCTGCACCCGCTGTGCGGTGCTGCCGACGAGGATCAGGTCGCTGAGGCCGCGTCCGCCGGCCGCCACCACGATCAGCCCCGCGTCCTGCTCCACCGCCGCCTTGATGATCTCCGCGGCGGGCGACCCGCTGCGGATCTGCGTGCCGATCTCCGGCCCCCAGCCGTCGAAGACGGCCGCCACCGCGTCGACGGCGCGCTGGGCCGCCGCGCGGAAGCTGCCGGCACCCTCGCCCACCTCGTGCCGTTCGGCGTCCGAGATCTCGTCGGCGAAGGACACTGAGGCCAGCGGCCGGATCACCGCCACGACCGAGACCGCGGTGATCTTCGCGGGATCCGCGAAGGAGGTGAGGTGGCGGGCCGCGGCGAGGGACTGCGGCGACCCGTCGGTGGCGACGACGACGCGCATCTCAGACCTCTCGGGCGGAGGCGTCCGCGGGATCGCCGCGCCGGCTGCCCGGCGGGCGGTTCCGCGAACCGGTGGCGTACTCGACGAGGAACAGCACCACCCCGACGGCGATCAGCCCGGCGCACCAGAGGAGCGAGGTGGGGTCGTCGTAGACGGAGAAGCCGAGGATGGCCAGGTTGCCGATCAGCCCGACGACCAGCAGGGGAGTGCTGGCCCGGAAGGTGCGGTCGGTCTCATCCTGCCCGCGCAGCTTGAGGCAGGCGACGATCACGAGGGCGTAGATGACGAGGAGGAAGACGACGGTCACCAGGGCGAGCCGGTTGACCAGGTCGATGCCGCCCCCGGCCTCCAGCACGACGGTGCCGGTGACGAGCAGGGCCGCGACGACCGCCCCGCTGAACAGCAACCCGACCCACGGGCTGCGGCGGGTGGCGTGGACCTTGGCGAACACACCCGGGACGACGTCCTCCTTGGCCATGCCGTAGAGGATCCGCGGCTGGGTGACGATCGTGACCAGCGTGGTGTTGGTGATGGCGATCAGCGCGATGACCGAGAACAGCGTGGTCATGAAGTCCGTGGAGAAGGGCAGGATGCCCTGCTTCACGACCTCGAGGAGGGCTGCCTCCGAGTCCGCGAGCTGGTCGGTCGGCACGGTGAGGGCGGCGGCCATGGAGACGAGGACGTAGACCACGCCCGCGACGACCATGCCACCGACCAGCGATCTCGGGAACGAGCGGTGCGGATCGATCGTCTCCTCCGCGACGTTCGCCGTGTTCTCGAAGCCGGTCATCGCGAAGAACGAGAAGGCGATGCCCGCGAGGACGGCGAGGGCCGGGTTGCCCGAGACGCTGATGTCGGCGAGGACGCCGAAGTCGGCGTCGCCCTGGGCGACGTACCAGATGCCGATGACGACGACGATGACCAGGCCGGCCACCTCGACGAACGTCATCAGCATGTTCACCACCACCGATTCGGTGATGCCGATGAAGTTGACGACCACCAGGGCGAGGACGAAGACGAGCGAGACCAGCAGTGCCGGCGGAGCGGCCCAGAGCGTGGCGAAGTAGGACGCGAAGCCGGTCGCCAGCGAGCCCGAGGCCGCGAAGCTGGCCGACAGGAAGGACACGGTGACCAGGAAGGTCAGCACCGGGCTGCGGAAGGCCTTGTTGACGTAGAGCGCGGCCCCGGCGGCCTGGGGGTACTTCGTCACCAGCTCCGCGTAGGCCGCCCCGGTGATGGCGGCGACGGTGACGCCGAGCGCGAACGCGATCCAGAACGCTCCGCCGACGGCCGCGGCGACCAGCCCGATGAGGACGTAGATGCCCGAGCCGAGGACGTCACCGAGCGTGTAGAAGAACAGCTGCTTGCCGGTGATGGACCTCCGGAGGCCGCTGCCCTCGTCGGCCACGGTCCTGTCGCTGGTCTGGGTCACGGGGTCCCACGTTTCGTCGAGGGGGGAGCTTGAGTTCGTCCACCGAAGCGCCCTCCGGGCACCGCCGCAATTCGGGACGGTCGCGGTGCGACCCGGGCACCGAGCGGGAGCGGGTACGGGCGGTCAGCCGCGCTGCCGCACGCCCAGCCAGGTCAGCACCGCCAGCACGCGGCGGTTCTCCTCGCCCGTCTCGTGCAGGCCCAGCTTCTGCATGATGCTCGCGATGTGGGTCTCGACCGTCCGCTCGGTGAGGAACAGCCGCCGGGCGATGCCCACGTTGTTGCGCCCCTCCGCCATGAGCGCGAGGACCTCGCGCTCCCGCGGCGTGAGCAGGGCCAAGGGGTCGTCCGCGCGCCGTGGTCCCAGCAGGGTGGCGACGACCTCGGGGTCCAGGGCGGAGCCGCCGCCGGCGACCCGGCGCAGCGAGTCCACGAAGTCGTCGACCTCGAACACCCGGTCCTTGAGCAGGTAGCCGAAGCGACCGCTCGAGACCAGCTGCACCGAGTGCTTCGTCTCGACGTGCTGGGAGAGCATCACGATGGCCAGGCCGGGGTCACGGGCCCGCAGCTCCGGGGCGGCCCGGGCGCCGTCGTCGGTGCCGTCGGGCGGCATCCGGACGTCGACGATGGCCAGATCGGGCCGTTCCCGCGCCACCGTCTCGACCAGGGACACGGCGTCGCCCGCCCGGCCGACCACCTCGTGGCCGGCGTCCTCGAGCAGCCGGGCCAGCCCCTCGCGGAAGAGCGCCGAGTCCTCGCCGATCACGATGCGCACGGCAGCGCCGCCTCGACCTCGGTGCCGCGCCCGACCGAGCTCTCCACGCGCAGCGAGCCCCCCAGGGCGGCCACCCGGTCGGCCAGGCCGGAGCGCACGCCGAGCCGGGCGCCGCCGCAGCCGTCGTCGGTGACCCGGACGAGCAGCTGACCGTCCCGGCGCACGACGCGCAGCTCGATCCGGCTGGCGGCCGCGTGCTTCACGGCGTTGACGACGGCCTCGCTGGCCACGTAGTAGGCCGTCGTCGCGACGGCGTCGGGCAGCGGGCCGTCGTCCACGTCCAGGTCGACGCTGAGCGGGAGGCTGCGGACCAGGTTCGACAGGGCCGCCGGCAGGCCGTCGTCCAGCGCGCTCGGGCGCAGCCCGCGGGCGATCCGGCGCAGCTCGGCCACCGCGGTGCCGAGCTCGGCGACGCTCTGGTCCAGCAGCCCGTCGACGTCGACGGTCCCGTCGTCCAGGTGCCGCTGGGCCAGGCGCAGCTGCATCCCGAGCGAGACCAGCCGCTGCTGGGCGCCGTCGTGGAGGTCCCGCTCCAGCTTGCGGCGCTCCTGGTACCCGATCTCCACCAGCCGGGTCCGGCTCGACCGCGCCTCGCGCAGTGCCTGAGCCACCTCCGAGCGGAGCCGGACCACCTCGACCAGGGTGCTGCACCGGTCGGCGACCTCGCGGAGCAGTTCGGGTGACGCCGGCCCGGTCCCGGGCACGAGGACGCCGGTCGGCTCGCCGTCCTGGCGCACCACCACCCCCTGGTCCGGCACCGGACCGCCCTCGGTGTCCAGGAAGGCGTGCGACCCAGGGGAGCGGAAGCCGACCCGCAGCCCGGGATCGCGCAGCGCCGCGCGGAGCACCTCCTGCAGCTGCTCCGGTCGGCCCCGGCCTGCGCTGACCTCGCGGTGCAGGTCGTCCACTGCGGCCAGCGCGGCCCGGCGGAGCGGGTGCAGGCGGGCGTCGACCACGCGTCGCACGACGCGCAGCGCCGGCAGGAGCAGCAGCGCGACCGCCGCGGTGCCCACGGCGACGCCCACCTCGGAGCCGCGGCCGATCAGCACCCCGGTCAGCGAGGAGGACGCGCCGTACACCGCCAGCAGCAGCGCGGTGACCAGTCCCCACGTGACCGTGAGCGCGATGGCCTTGTCGACGTCGTACAGGTCGTGCCGGAGCACCGCGATCGCCGCCGCGACCGGGGTGGCGACGAGCGAGGCGGTGCCGACCGCGGCGCTGACCCAGGACGGGTGCCCCCAGATCAGGATCTCCAGCCCGCAGAGCAGCGGGTAGAGGGGCATGCCGAGCCCGGCCAGCGCCAGCCACCTGATCTGCTGGCGCTGCAGCCGGTCCGCGCGCCGGTAGCGCAGGACCAGCGACACCGCGCAGGCGAGGCAGAGCGGCAGCATCGCGTAGAACAGCCGGCCGAGGACGTCGACGACCAGAGGCGGGTCGCCGAAGGGGTGCGGCAGGTGCTGCAGCGGCGGCCGGTACGGCGCCTCGTCGAAGGCGCCGTGCACCTGCACCGAGACGACGCAGAGCACCAGCGCCGGCGGGACCCAGGTCCAGCGGCGGGACGGCAGGTGCCCGTCGGGGAAGAACAGCAGCAGGAGGCAGAAGGTGCCGAGCACCCACCACGCGTCCTCGGCGGTGACCGCGACCAGCCAGGCCTGGCGCTCCGGGCGGGCGACCGTGCCCAGCCACCCCAGCCACACCTCCTTGGCCGCCACGTGCGCGACGGCGAGGGAGAGCAGCCCGAGCAGGAGACCGACCACGGCGCCGTCGGGGCGGCGGGCGACGAGGAGCGACAACCCGCTGAGCGCCGGCACGACGGTCAGCGCGATCGCCGGCGCGGCCCAGGCGGTGCCCGGGGGGACGGCGTCCTGGACCGCGAAGCCGATCGCGGCCGCCACGTGGAGGGCGGCCAGCACCGCGACCCCCGTGCTCAGGCGGCGCGCCCACGGCATGGCAGCACTGTAGGGATCCGCGGGCCCCGCGGACCCCGTGCCAGCACGGGCTCCGATCCCCGCGGCCGCCACGATCCGCCGCGGGGGTCGCCGTTCCTAGCGTCCGGGCGTCGTCCACGTCCGACCCGGAGGCTCCCCATGACCATCTCCCCAGGCACGGCCACCCCCGTCGCCGCTCCCCGCCCGGCCATCCGTGCCGCCCGCACCCGGACGGCGTCCGTCGCGCTCGCCGGGTCCGCGCTGACCCTCGCGGGTCTGCTGGCCGCCCCGCCCTGGGGCGGCCGGCTCGACAGCAGCGCCGACCACTTCCTGGCCTACGACCAGCTCGTCGACGGCCGCGACGCCGCCTGGGCCGGCCTGCTCGTCGACGGCTTCGCCCACGCCGTCCTCGCCCTGGCCCTGAGCGCGGCGGTGCTGCACCTCGCCCGGGAGCGCGGTCGGGTCGCGGCGCTGGTCGGCGCGGTCCTCACCACCGCCGGCGGCATCCTGTTCGCGATGGGCGCCGCGGGGTTCGCCACGTTCACCTGGTTCGCCACGGCACCCGGGCTGGCCGAGGGGGCCGGTCGGTCCCTCGTCGACTCCGCCGACGACCACGTCGTCCGCCTGCTCGGCGCCGACATGGCGGGCTTCGTCGTCTTCACGGTCGGCACCCTGTCCCTCGCCGCCGCGCTGATCCGCGCCCGGGCGGTCCCGCTGGGCGCGGTGGTCGGGTTTGTGGCGCTGACGCTGGCGCAGTTCGTGGTGCCGAACGACGTCGTCCACTACCTCCAGATCGGGCAGATGGTGCTGCTCGTCGGGCTCGCGGCAGTCGTCTGGCGCCACGCCCGGGCCTAGCGGCTCGCCGGGGCACGAGGCGTCACGAGCGCGGCGCGACGCGGAAGACCGGCCAGCCGATCTCGGTCCGCCACGCCGACGGGTCCGCCGTGTCGCGCGGGCCGACCAGGTAGGTCTCCCGCACCGGGCCGGCCACCGCCAGCGCGTTGGCCACCACCCAGGCGCCCAGCTCGCCGTAGGTGACGCCGATGTCGTGGTGCTCGCCGAGGTGGGTCGTGACGGCCAGCTCGGCGGCCGGCAGCGTCACCGGGTGCACCCGCCCGCGGCGCGGGGGATCCGCCGTGGGGGGGGGGGGGGGGGCGGCGGCGCCCCCCCCCCCCCCCCCCCCCCGGTCCTGGTAGGCGCCCCCCCCCCCCCCCCCCCCCCCGCCCCCCCCCCCCCCCCCCCCCCCCCCCCCC
>NZ_JBJGZV010000048.1:0-40867 GCF_054050715.1 Blastococcus sp. SYSU D00669 | reverse complement strand
CCCCCCCCCGCCCCCCCCCCCCCCCGCCCCCCCGACCCCCCCCCCCCCCCCCCCCCCCCCCCCCCCCCCCCCCCCCCCGGGGGGGGCCCCGCCCCGGCGATCAGCTCAGTTCGCGGAGCCCCGCCGGCGGAGGTAGCGCTCGAACTCGCGGGCGATCGAGTCGCCGCTGGCCCGGGACAGGTCGTCCTCGGTGGCCCGCTCCTCCAGGGAGCGGACGTACTCGACGACCTCGGCGTCCTCCTGGGCCATCTCGTCGACGGTGCGCACCCAGTCCTCGGCCTGCTGGGGGAGCACGCCCATGGGCACGGTGAGCTCGAGGACCTCCTCGACCCGCTGCAGCAGCGCCACGGTGGCCCGCGGCGACGGCGGCTGCGAGACGTAGTGGGGGACGGCGGCCCAGAAGCTGATCGCCGGCAGGCCGGCCTGCACGCAGGCGTCCTGGAAGACGCCGAGGATGCCGGTGGGCCCCTCGTAGCGCGAGGTCTCCAGGCCCCAGCGCTGCGCGGCCTCGGCGTCGTAGGCCGAGCCGGTGACCGGCGTCGGGCGGGTGTGCGGCGTGTCGGCGAGCAGCGCGCCCAGGCCGACGACGGTGTGGACGTCGAGCTCGCGGCAGATCTCGATGAGCTCCTCGCAAAAGCCCCGCCAGCGCATGTTCGGCTCGATGCCGCGGATCAGCACGATGTCGCGCTGGCTGCCCTCGGGGCGGGCGACGGAGATGCGGGTCGTCGGCCACTCGATGCGGCGCGAGACGCCGCCGACCAGCGACACCGTCGGCCGGTTGACCTGGAAGTCGTAGTAGTCCTCGGGGTCGAGCGCGGCGAGGGGCGTGGCGTCCCAGATCAGCTCGAGGTGCTCGACGGCTCCGGTGGCGGCGTCACCCGCGTCGTTCCAGCCCTCGAACGCGACCACCGCCACCGCGTCGGTCAGCCGGGGGAGGTCCTCAGGGGTGGACTTGGGGTCGATCACCTCTCCGAGCCTACGTCGGCCGGACCCGCCCCACCGGGTCCCGTGAGGTGCGTGGGGCAGATGCCCGGGAAGGTTCGCCCGACAGGTGGACGGGAAGTGCGATCATGGGTGGGTTGTTCGGGGACGACGAGGCGCCGACCGCCCGTCGAAGTGCCGGAGCCCTGGCGCCCGATGCCGCAGTGGACACTGCCCGCACGACGACCGAGGACCACGATGCCCCCCTCCCCAGCCCTCCGACCGGATGCCACGGCGGAGCTGACCGCCCTGCTCCAGCAGCGGATCCTCGTGCTGGACGGCGCGATGGGCACGGCGATCCAGGCCGAGCGCCCCGACGAGGCCACCTACCGCGGGGAGCGGTTCGCCGACTGGCCGACCCCGCTGGCCGGCAACAACGACCTGCTCAGCCTGACCGCACCGCAGCTGGTGGCCGGCATCCACCGGCAGTACCTCGAGGCCGGCGCCGACGTGGTCGAGACCAACACCTTCAACGCCAACCGCATCTCGCTGGCCGACTACGGCATGTCCGCCCTCGCCGCCGAGCTGAACCTGGCCGCGGCCCGGCTGGCCCGCGCCGAGGCCGACGCGATGACCGCCCGCACCCCGGACCGGCCGCGCTACGTCGCCGGCGCCCTCGGCCCGACCAACCGGACGGCGTCCATCTCGCCCGACGTCAACGACCCGGGCGCCCGCAACGTCACCTACGACGAGCTCGTCGAGACCTACCTGGAGCAGGCGAACGCCCTGGTCGACGGCGGCGCCGACCTGCTGCTGGTCGAGACGGTCTTCGACACGCTCAACGCCAAGGCGGCGATCTTCGCCCTGGAGACGCTGTTCGAGGAGCGCGGCCGCCGCTGGCCGGTCGTCGTCTCCGGCACGATCACCGACGCCTCCGGGCGCACCCTGTCCGGGCAGGTCACCGAGGCGTTCTGGCACTCGGTGCGGCACGCGCGGCCGCTGCTCGTGGGCCTCAACTGCGCGCTGGGCGCCGCGGAGATGCGGCCCTACCTCGCCGAGCTGTCCCGGGTCGCCGACACGTTCGTCTCCTGCTACCCGAACGCCGGGCTGCCCAACGCCTTCGGCGAGTACGACGAGACGCCCGAGCAGACCGCCGCCGTCGTGGGCGAGTTCGCCGAGAGCGGCTTCGTCAACCTCGTCGGCGGCTGCTGCGGCACCACGCCGGCGCACGTCGCCGCGCTCGCCGCCGCGGTGGCCGGCAAGGCGCCGCGCACCCCGGCCGCGGCGCGACCCGCGCTGCGGCTGTCGGGTCTGGAGCCGCTGTCGGTCACCGAGGAGAGCCTGTTCGTCAACGTCGGCGAGCGGACCAACATCACCGGCTCGGCCCGCTTCCGGAACCTGATCAAGGCCGGCGACTACGCCACCGCGCTCACCGTCGCCCGCCAGCAGGTCGAGGCCGGCGCCCAGGTCATCGACGTCAACATGGACGAGGGCATGATCGACGGCGTCGCGGCCATGGACCGCTTCACCAAGCTCGTCGCCACCGAGCCCGACATCTGCCGGGTGCCGCTGATGGTCGACTCCTCGAAGTGGGAGGTCATCGAGGCCGGGCTCAAGACGACCCAGGGCAAGCCGATCGTCAACTCGATCTCCCTCAAGGAGGGCGAGGAGAAGTTCGTCCGCGAGGCCCGGCTGTGCCGCAAGTACGGGGCGGCCGTCGTCGTCATGGCCTTCGACGAGGACGGCCAGGCCGACAACTTCGAGCGCCGCACCCAGATCTGCCGGCGGGCCTACGACATCCTCACCCGGCAGGTCGGCTTCCCGGCCGAGGACATCATCTTCGACCCGAACGTCTTCGCCGTCGCCACGGGCATCGAGGAGCACGCCCGCTACGGCCTGGACTTCATCGAGGCCACCCGCTGGATCAAGGAGAACCTGCCCGGCGCGCTGGTCTCCGGCGGCATCTCCAACGTCTCGTTCTCGTTCCGCGGCAACAACCCCGTGCGCGAGGCGATCCACGCCGTCTTCCTGTACCACGCGATCGCGGCCGGCCTGGACATGGGCATCGTCAACGCCGGGGCGCTGGAGGTCTACGACGAGGTCCACCCCGAGCTGCGGGAGCGGATCGAGGACGTCGTGCTGGCCCGCCGGCCCGACGCGACCGAGCGGCTGCTGGAGATCGCCGGCGACTTCGCCGGCAACGGCGAGGTCAAGGAGGCCGCCGCCGAGGAGTGGCGGTCGCTGCCGGTGGCCGAGCGGATCACCCACGCCCTGGTCAAGGGCATCGACGAGTTCGTCGAGGCCGACACCGAGGAGCTGCGCGCCGAGATCAGCGCCCGCGGCGGCCGGCCGATCGAGGTCATCGAGGGCCCGCTGATGGCCGGCATGAACGTCGTCGGCGACCTGTTCGGCGCCGGCAAGATGTTCCTGCCGCAGGTGGTGAAGTCGGCGCGGGTCATGAAGAAGGCGGTCGCCTACCTCATCCCGTTCATCGAGGCGGAGAAGCAGCCGGGCGACGCCGAGCGCAGCAACGGCAAGGTCGTCATGGCCACCGTCAAGGGCGACGTCCACGACATCGGCAAGAACATCGTCGGCGTCGTCCTGCAGTGCAACAACTACGACGTCGTCGACCTCGGCGTCATGGTGCCGGCGCAGAAGATCCTCGACACCGCCAAGGAGGAGGGCGCCGACATCGTCGGGCTGTCGGGCCTGATCACCCCGTCGCTGGACGAGATGGTCAACCTGGCCACCGAGATGGAGCGGCAGGGCTTCGACATCCCGCTGCTGGTCGGCGGGGCGACGACGTCGCGCGCGCACACCGCGGTCAAGGTCGCCCCGCGCTACCACGGTCCGGTGATCTGGGTGAAGGACGCCTCCCGCTCGGTGCCGGTCGTGGCGTCGCTGCTCTCCGACGAGCAGCGGCCGACGCTGCTGGCGCAGGTCGAGGCCGACTACGAGGCGCTGCGCGAGCGGCACGCCGCGCGGGAGGACACCCGGGCGCTGCTGCCGATCGCCGCGGCCCGCGCGGCCGCCCCGCCGATCGACTGGAGCGGCTACACCCCGCCGCGGCCGCGCATGCTGCTGCAGCAGACCAGGGACGTCTGCACGGGCCCGGGCTGCGACCACCGGCACGGCGACGCCGCGACCCAGCACGTGCGGGTCTTCCGCGACTACCCGCTGGAGGAGCTGCGCGCCTACATCGACTGGCAGCCGTTCTTCCACGCGTGGGAGCTGCGCGGCCGGTTCCCCGACATCCTGCACAACCCGGCCAGCGGCGAGGCGGCGCGGCGGCTCTACGACGACGCGCAGGCGATGCTCGACCGGATCGTCGCCGAAAAGTGGCTGACGGCCAACGGCGTCGTCGGCCTGTTCCCGGCCAACGCCGTGGACGGCGACGACATCGAGGTCTACACCGACGAGTCGCGCACCGCCGTCCGGGCGACGCTGCACCAGCTGCGGCAGCAGACCGAGGGCCGCGACGGGTCGCCGCGCAAGTCGCTGGCCGACTTCGTCGCGCCGAAGGAGTCGGGCCTGCGCGACCACGTGGGGGCGTTCGCGGTCACCGCCGGGCTCGGCTCGGCCGAGCGGGTCGCCGAGTTCAAGGAGGCCAACGACGACTACAGCGCGATCCTGCTCGAGGCGCTGGCCGACCGGCTGGCCGAGGCGTTCGCCGAGCGGCTGCACGAGCGGGTGCGCCGCGAGTTCTGGGGCTACGCCGCCGACGAGCACCTGGCCAACGACGAGCTGATCGCCGAGAAGTACACCGGCATCCGCCCGGCGCCCGGCTACCCGGCCTGCCCGGAGCACACCGAGAAGCAGACCATCTGGGAGCTGCTCGACGTCGAGGCGAACACCGGCATCGAGCTCACCGAGAGCATGGCCATGTGGCCCGGCGCGGCGGTGAGCGGCCTGTACTTCTCCCACCCCGACTCGCGCTACTTCGTGCTGGGCCGCGTCGGCCGCGACCAGGTGGAGGACTACGCCCGCCGCAAGGGCTGGACGGTGGCCGAGGCGGAGAAGTGGCTCTCACCCAACCTCGGCTACCGCACCGAGGACGAGTGACCCGGCGGGCCGCCCGACGGTGAGACGGCGACCCGCGCGGTGCGGCCGCCACCCGCACCGCACGCCGCGAGGGTCGCGACCACGCGGCGCGGGTCGCCGCGGCGGGCGCGCACGGGCCCACCCCTGACACGTGTCACGGGTCGGCCGTGCCGACGGCGGTGCAGGTCGTGAGCGACGGCACCTGTGCCGGGCGGGAGCCGGCGGCAGTCTCGGGGTGACGGCAGGACCGGCCGGAGGAGCGCCGGCCCGCACGATCCCCAGGAGGCACGATGCGGCTCGTCGAGGACCCGGCCGTGGAGGTCCGCGACCTGCGCCGGCGGCACCGCGATTTCGAGGCGGTGCGCGGCATCTCGTTCGAGGTGGGCGCGGGTGAGGTGTTCGCCCTGCTCGGCGTGAACGGCGCCGGCAAGACCTCGGCGCTGGAGGTGGTCGAGGGGCTGGCGCCGGCCGCCGGCGGCTCGGTGCGCGTGCTCGGCGCAGACCCGCTGCGCGAGCGGGCCGCCGTCCGCCCGCGCCTGGGCGTGCTGCTGCAGAGCAGCGGCCTGCCCGGCGACCTCACCGTCGGCGAGACGGTCCGCACCTGGGCGCGCACGCTCACCGATCCGCAGCCGGCCGACGAGGTCCTCGACGCCGTCGGCCTGGCCGACCGCGTGGGCGTGCGGGTGCGCAGCCTGTCCGGGGGCGAGCGGCGCCGCCTCGACCTGGCGCTCGCCGTCCTCGGCCGGCCGCGGGTGCTCGTGCTCGACGAGCCCACCGCCGGGCTGGACCCGGAGAGCCGCCGCGCCGTGTGGGCGCTGGTCCGCCGGCTGGTGGCCGAGGGCACCGCCGTGCTGCTCACCACCCACCACCTGGAGGAGGCCGAGCAGCTCGCCGACCGGATCGCGGTCATGCGGGCCGGCCGGATCGTGCTCAGCGGCACCGCCGAGGAGATCGCGGCCAGCCGGCCGGCGAGCATCCGCTTCACCCTGCCGCCCGGCGCACCGCCGCTGCCCGGCCTGCCCGGCGCCGAGCTGGCGGCCGGCGCGCCGCGGGTCGAGCTGCACGCCAAGCACCTGCAGCCGGCCCTCACCGCGCTGCTGACCTGGGCCGAGGACGCCGGCGTCGCGCTCGGCGGCCTGCAGGCCCGCAGCGCCTCGCTGGAGGACGCCTTCCTCGCCGTCGCCGACGGCGCCGAGCCGGCCGCCGCCTGACCCGGGGCCCGAGAGGAGACGACGACATGACCACCCTGACCACCGCCGGCCCGTCCCGCGCGCGCCGCACCTACGCCCTCGCCGAGGCCGAGACCCGGCTGCTCGTGCGCAACCGCACGGCCCTGTTCAACTCCGTGCTGCTGCCCCTGCTGCTGGTCGCCGCCGTGCCGGCGCTCGGCCTGGAGGGCGACGGCCCGCTCGGCCCGCGGCTGGCGGTGAGCGCCGTCGGGATCACCCTGGTGTTCCTCACCTACTACAACCTGGTCACCACGTTCGTGGCGCGCCGCGAGGAGCTGGTGCTGCAGCGCATGCGCACCGGCGAGCTCAGCGACGCCGAGGTGCTGCTCGGCACCGCCGCGCCGACCCTGCTGGTCACCGTCGGCCAGGTCGCGCTCGTCCTGGCCGGCACCGCCGTCATCGGTGAGTGGGCGGCACCGGTGGACGTCGTCCTGCCCCTGGCCGCGCTGCTGGGCGGGGCCGCGCTGATGGTGCTCCTGGCCGCGGCCAGCGCCGCCTTCACCCGCACCGCGGAGAGCGCGCAGATCACCACGCTGCCGCTGGTGATGGCGGCGACCGCGCTGTCGGGGCTGTTCTTCCCGCTCTCCACGCTGCCGGAGCAGCTGGGCACGGTCGCGCGGCTGCTGCCGCTCACACCGGTCGTCGAGCTGGCCCAGCTGGGGCTGGCCGGCCGCACGTGGGACGGCGAGCTGGTGGACGCCGCCGGCGCCTGGGCGGCCGCGCCCCTGCCGCTGGCCGTGCTGGCCGGCTGGCTCGCCGTCGGCGCGGTGGTGGCGCCCCGCGTGTTCCGGTGGGCGCCGCGTCGATGAGGGTCGGCCGATGACGGCGGCGGAACCCGCGGGCGGTCGGTACGGCAGCATCCTCGCCGTGCCGACCGTCTCGCGCTGGTGGGAGAGCCGCTCCGACCCGCAGCGGCTGGACCTCTACACCCGCTGGTCGTTCTACGGCTGGCTCGGGCTCACCCCGCTGCTCGGGCTGCTCACCACGGCTCCCGCGGCCGCGGCTGCGGGAGCCGTGGCCGGGCTCTTCGTCGCCGGCTCGACGGTCGTCGGGGTGCTGGGCGTCCTGATCGCCCGCGCCGGCCTGGCGGCGCCGCGGGGGACGGCGGCGCCCCGCCGGCTGGTGGCCGGGGCCGCGGCCGCGGGGCTGGCCACCGCCGCGGTGGCCGTCGCGGCCATCCGCCACGCCGAGAACGGGCCCCTGGAGTGGGGCGTGGCCCTGCCGTGCGCGATGGTGCTCACCGCCTGCTCCCCGTTCTGGCCGGCCCGGCTGCTGGCATTGCTGGCCGCGGGGGTCGGCGTGCTGGTCGGCGGCGTCGCGCTGGCGACCAGGGGTGACCCCGCGGTCGCCGTCGTCCTCGCGGTGGTGTTCGGCACCACCACCGCCGCGGTGGCGACCGCGTTCCGCTTCTCCGTGTGGGTGCTCGACGTCGTCGTCGAGATGGACCGCACCCGCGGCGTGCAGCTGCAGCTGGCGGTGGCCGAGGAGCGGCTGCGGTTCGCGCGCGACCTGCACGACGTGATGGGCCGCAACCTCTCGGCGATCGCGGTGAAGAGCCAGCTGGCCGGCGAGCTGGTGCGCCGGCAGCGGCCGGAGGCCGCCGACGAGCTCACCGACATCAGCCGCATCGCCGAGCAGTCGCTGCGGGAGGTCCGCGACGTCGTCCGCGGGTACCGGACCGCCGACCTGGCCGGCGAGCTGGCCGGCGCCCGGTCGGTGCTCCGCGCCGCCGGCGTGGACTGCCGGGTCGAGGGGGAGGAGCACGGCGCCGGGCTGCCCGAGCCCGTGCAGACGGCGCTCGGGTGGGGGGTGCGGGAGGCGGTCACCAACGTGCTGCGGCACAGCCGGGCCGGGACGTGCACGATCACGCTGGCCGTCGACGACGGCACGGCGCGGCTGCGCGTCGTCAACGACGGGGTCGGGCCGGACGTCGCCCGGTGGGGCGACGGCCTCTCCGGCCTGGCCGAGCGGCTGGCCGGCGCCGGCGGACGGCTCGACGCCGCCGCGGCGGGCGACACGTTCGTCCTCACCGCCGCGGTGCCGGTGCACGGGCGGGTGACGGCGTGATCCGGGTGCTGCTCGCCGACGACGAGAACCTCATCCGCTCGGCCCTGGCGGCGCTGCTGGCGCTCGAGGACGACATCGAGGTGGTCGCCCAGGCCGCGTCGGGCGCCGAGGCGCTCGCCATGGCGCGCGCGCACACCCCCGACGTCGCCGTCCTGGACCTGCAGATGCCCGACCGGGACGGCATCTCCGTCGCCGCGGAGCTGGCCGGGCTGCTGCCCGGTTGCGCGTGCGTGATCGTCACCGGGCACGGCCGGGCCGGGCACCTCAAGCGGGCGCTGTCGGCCGGGGTCCGGGGCTTCCTCCCCAAGACCGTGCAGGCCGGCGTGCTCACCGACGTCGTCCGCAGCGTCCACCGCGGTGGCCGGTACGTCGACCCCGAGCTCGCCGCCGAGGCGATCAGCGCCGGGGACAACCCGCTCACGCCCCGGGAGGCCGACGTGCTCGAACTGGCCGCCACCGGGGCGCCGGTCGAGGAGATCGCCGCGCGCATCCACCTGTCGCCGGGCACCGTCCGCAACCACCTCTCGGCCGCGGCGACCAAGCTCGGTGCGCCCAACCGGCACGCGGCCGTGGCGGCCGCCCGCCGGCACGGCTGGATCTGAGGAGGCCGGCCGGGCGCATCCGTACCCTGGACGCCGATGAGCACCGCGCAGCCGCTCCGGGCGGTCCTGTTCGACATGGACGGCACCCTGGTCGAGAGCGAGGAGCTCTGGGGTGACGCGCTGGCCGCGCTGGCCCTCCGGCACGGGGGAGAGGTCTCGGCGCCGGCGCGGGCGCGCACCGTGGGCACGAGCATGCCGGTCGCGCTCGGCATCCTCTACGACGACCTCGGCCTCCCGGCCGACGAGGAGCAGCTGCTCGCCGACACCGAGTGGGTGGAGGACCTCATGGTCGAGCTGCTCGACCGCGACCTGCGCTGGCAGCCCGGCGCCCGCGAGCTGCTCACCGAGGTCCGCGCGGCCGGCATCCCGACCGCCCTGGTGACGACGACGCCGCGCCGGCTCGCCACCGCGGTGCTCGGCCGCATGTCCGACGACCTCGGCACCGACTTCGCCGTCACCGTCTGCGGGGACGAGGTGCCGGCCGCCAAGCCCGACCCCGCGCCGTACCGCCAGGCGATGGCCGCGCTCGCCGTCGCGCCCGAGGAGTGCGTGGTGGTCGAGGACTCGCACGCCGGGGCGAGCGCGGGCCTCGCGGCCGGCGCCGCGGTGCTCGGGGTGCCGTCGCTGCAGCCGCTGCGCCCGGCGCCCGGGCTGGTCCTGCGCTCCTCGCTGGTCGGCGTCGGCCTCGACGAGCTGGCCGACGTCCTCGCCGCGCGCGACCTGGCCGCCTGATGCCCGCCGCCCGGCCGCGCCTGCACTTCACCGCCGGCTCGGGGTGGATCAACGACCCGCTCGGCCTGACCCACCGGGACGGCACCTACCACCTCTGGTTCCAGCACGTGCCCGGCTCCGCGGAGTGGGGCCCGGCCTGCTCCTGGGGGTACGCCACCAGCCCCGACCTGCTCACCTGGTCGGAGGGCGCGATCGCCCTGGCGCCGGGGGAGGGGGACGGCGGCTGCTGGTCGGGCAGCGTGGTGACCGGCGCCGACGGCGGGCTGCGCCTGTTCTACACGTCGGTCGCCGAGCCCGACCTCGGCGTCGGCCGGGTGCGCACCGCCCGGCCGGCCGACGCCGCGCTCACCGCCTGGCGCAAGGACCCCGGCACCGCGGTGGAGCTGCCGCCGGGCGTGCGGGCCCGCCAGTTCCGCGACCCGTACGTGTTCGCCGAGGACGGGCGCTGGTGGATGCTCGTCGGGGCCGGCCTGGACGACGGCACCGCGACCGCGCTGACCTACGTCTCCGACGACCTGGTGTCCTGGCGGCACGTCGGCCCGCTCGCCGCACGGCACCGGGACGAGACCGACCCGGTGTGGACCGGCGCCATGTGGGAGTGCCCGCAGCTGCTGCGCGTCGGCGACCGCCACCTGCTGGTCGTCTCGGTCTGGGACGACGGCGAGCTGCACTCGGTGGCCTGCGCCGTGGGCCGCTTCGCCGAGGGCCGGTTCACCGCCGCCTCGTGGCACCGGATCGGCTGGGGGAGCGCCCACTACGCGGCCTCGGCGTTCCGCGACCGCGACGGCCGGCCCGGGCTGGTGTTCTGGCTGCGCGGCATCGCCGACCCGGCCGGCGGCTGGACCGGCGCGACCAGCCTGCCCTACCTGCTCGGCCTCGACGGCGACCGGCCGGTGCTCACCCCGCACGACGCGGTGGCCGAGCGCCGGACGGCGCCGGAGCCCGCGGCCGCGCTGGAGGCGGTCTGGCGCCCCGCGGCCGGCGGGGACGAGCTGCACCTCGCCGACGCCGACGGCGGTCCACCGCTGGCGCGGATGCGGTGGGACGGCGACCGGGTGGTGGTGGCCGGCGCCGTGCTGCCCCACGCCGGCGGCGAGCTGCGGCTGCTGCTCGACGGTCCGGTGCTGGAGGTCTGCGGACCGGCCGGCGTGCTGGCCGTGCCGGTGGCCGGCGGCTCCGGTGCCGCCCGGCCGGTCGGCGCCGGCGGCCTGACCTGGTGGACCCTGCGGTAGCTCAGTCGCGCTCGACGATCGGCAGGGTGGCCCAGCCGGCCCGCGCGGCGGCGTCGGCCGGGAACGGCGGAGGCGTGCCCCCGAACGACGGGCACAGCGCCTGGTGGTCGCACCAGCCGCACAGCCGGCTCGGGCTCGGCCGGAAGTCACCGGTGGCGACCGCGCGCTCGATCGCCGTCCAGATGGCCTGCAGGGTGCGCTCGAAGCGGACCAGCTCGCCCTCGTCGGGGGAGTAGGTCAGCGCGTCGCCGTCGCCGAGGTAGATCAGCTTGAGCTGGCTGGCGACGACGCCGCGCACCCGCCAGAGCACCAGCGCGTAGAACTTCATCTGGAACAGCGCCTTGGCCTCGAAGGCCTCGCGGGGCATCGCGCCGGTCTTGTAGTCGACCACCCGCAGCGCGCCGTTGGGCGCGACGTCGAGCCGGTCGACGTAGCCGCGCAGCAGCAGCCCGTCGGGCAGCGTCACCTCGACCAGCTGCTCGCGGCCGTCGGGCTGGATGCGGGTCGGGTCCTCCAGCCGGAAGTAGGTCTCGACCAGCCGGCCGGCCGAGGCCAGCCACGCCTCGAGCGGCTCGGCCGGCGCGTCGTCGCCGCCGCCCTCGGTGAAGAGGTCGGCGATCTCGGGATCGGCGCGCAGCTCCTCCCAGGCGGGCGCGATCAGCTCCTGGGCCGCGGCGGGCGTGCGCTGCGCCGCGGGCAGGTCGTAGAGCTTCTCGAGCACCGCGTGCACCAGCGTGCCGCGGACCGCCGCCCGGCTCCTGCGCTCGGGCAGCCGGTCGATCGTGCGGAAGCGGTAGAGGAGGGGACAGGTCTTGAAGTCGGCCGCCCGGCTCGGGGAGAGCGAGGGCCGGCGCGGGGTCGCCGTCGTGTCGACCGTCGGGTCGACGGGCGCGTCCGGGGAAGAGGCAGCGCCGTCCTCGGGCTGCCCGGTCTGCACTCGGCTGCCGTGCGCCGAGTCCTGCGCCATCGCCGTCATGCCTCCGAGGCTAGGTCGCGGCGCCGACAGTTCCGAGCCCCCGGGCCGCAGCAGGGGACAGGGGTCACACCCGCCCCGCCGTACGCTGGCCTCCCGTGACCACGGAGCAGGAGACCGTCCCCGGCTCGTTCGCCGCCGGCGACCGGGTGCAGCTGACCGACCCGAAGGGACGGCTGCACACCGTCGTCCTGCAGCCGGGCAAGCAGTTCCACACCCACCGCGGGGCGATCGAGCACGACGACCTCATCGGCGCCCCGGAGGGCTCGGTCGTCTTCTCGACGGCGAACACCGGCTACCTGGCGTTCCGGCCGCTGCTGGCCGACTTCGTGCTCTCCATGCCGCGCGGCGCCCAGGTGATCTACCCCAAGGACGCCGCCCAGATCGTCGGCTTCGGCGACATCGGCCCCGGCATGCGGGTGCTCGAGGCCGGCGCCGGCTCCGGCGCGCTCACCTGCTCGCTGCTGCGCGCGGTGGGCGAGCGGGGGTCGGTGACCAGCTACGAGCGGCGCGAGGACTTCGCCGACGTCGCCCGCGCCAACGTCGGCGCCTTCTTCGGGGAGGTGCCCGGCAACTGGTCGCTGCGCCTGGGCGACCTGGCCGAGCACCCGGCCGAGGAGGTCGTCGACCGCGTCGTGCTCGACATGCTCGAGCCCTGGGCGGTGCTGCCCACGGTCGCCGCGGCGCTGCGGCCCGGCGGTGTCCTGATCGGCTACGTGGCGACGACGACCCAGCTGTCCACCTACGTCGAGGCGCTGCGCGAGCAGGGCGTGTGGACCGAGCCGCACGCCTGGGAGAGCCTGCTGCGGCCGTGGCACGCCGTCGGGCTCGCCGTCCGCCCCGAGCACCGGATGGTGGCGCACACCGCGTTCCTGGTGACCGCGCGGCGGCTGGCCGAGGGCACCGTGGCCCCTCTGCGGCAGCGCCGTCCCCAAAGGAACTGAACGGTCCGCGGAACGCGGCGTAACGGTTCGGCGCAGGCGTCCCATCCCTGCGCGAGCCCCGGGCACGCTGTCGGTCGGCGTGTATAGATTTGCGTCCTGGCTCCCCCGAATGTGTGCGGAGGTGCGCGATGGGCCTGGGTCCCGAGGAACCGCGGGCGCGACGTGAGCGTGACGTCGCCAGCCTGCTGAGTCAGATCTCCTACCTGGAGGAGGAGATCGCCCTCCTGCGCCGCAAGGTCGCCGACAGCCCCCGTCAGGTCCGCGCCCTCGAGGAGCGGGTCGCCGAGGCCGAGGGACGGGCGGCGTTCCTGTCCGAGCGCAACGACAAGCTCGCCGGCACGCTGCGCGACGCCCGCGAGCAGCTGGTGACGCTCAAGGAGGAGGTCGACCGGCTCGGCCAGCCGCCGTCGGGCTACGGCGTCTTCCTCGGGCGCTTCGAGGACGGCACCGTCGACGTCTTCACCGGCGGCCGCAAGCTGCGCGTCTCGGTCTCGCCGAACGTCGAGCTCGACATCCTGCGCCCCGGCCAGGAGGTCATGCTCAACGAGGCCATGAACGTCGTCGAGGCGCTCGGCTTCGAGAAGGCCGGCGACGTCGTCATGCTCAAGGAGCTGCTCGAGCCGGTCGACGGGGTCACCCCGCGGGCGCTGGTCATCGGGCACACCGACGAGGAGCGGGTCGTCTACCTGGCCGACTCGCTCACCGACCAGCCGCTGCGGGTCGGCGACTCCCTGCTGCTCGAGTCGCGCTCGGGCTACGCCTACGAGCGGATCCCCAAGAGCGAGGTCGAGGAGCTCGTCCTCGAGGAGGTCCCCGACATCGACTACGGCGACATCGGCGGGCTGTCCCGGCAGATCGAGCAGATCCGCGACGCCGTCGAGCTGCCGTTCCTGCACGCCGACCTGTTCCGCGAGTACCAGCTGCGCCCGCCGAAGGGCATCCTGCTCTACGGCCCGCCCGGCTGCGGGAAGACGCTCATCGCCAAGGCGGTCGCCAACTCGCTGGCCAAGAAGGTCGCCGCCGTCCGCGGGGAGGAGAGCCCCAACTCCGGTCGCTCCTACTTCCTGAACATCAAGGGCCCGGAGCTGCTCAACAAGTACGTCGGCGAGACCGAGCGGCACATCCGGCTGGTGTTCCAGCGGGCGCGGGAGAAGGCCAGCGAGGGCACGCCGGTCATCGTGTTCTTCGACGAGATGGACTCGATCTTCCGCACCCGCGGGTCGGGCGTCTCCTCCGACGTCGAGTCGACGATCGTGCCGCAGCTGCTCAGCGAGATCGACGGCGTCGAGGGCCTCGAGAACGTCATCGTCATCGGCGCCTCCAACCGCGAGGACATGATCGACCCGGCGATCCTGCGGCCGGGCCGGCTCGACGTGAAGATCAAGATCGAGCGCCCCGACGCCGAGGCCGCCCGCGACATCTTCAGCAAGTACCTCAAGGCCGACCTGCCGCTGCACCCCGACGACCTGGCCGAGCACGGCGGCAACCGCGACTCCACGATCACGGAGATGATCCAGCGCACCGTGGAGCGCATGTACACCGAGAGCGAGGAGAACCGCTTCCTCGAGGTGACCTACGCCAACGGTGACAAGGAGGTCCTGTACTTCAAGGACTTCAACTCCGGGGCGATGCTGCAGAACATCGTCGACCGCGCCAAGAAGATGGCCATCAAGGAGCACCTGGAGACCGCCACGGCGGGGCTGCGGGTCGGCCACCTCATGCAGGCCTGCGTCGACGAGTTCAAGGAGAACGAGGACCTGCCCAACACCACCAACCCCGACGACTGGGCGCGGATCTCGGGCAAGAAGGGCGAGCGGATCGTCTACATCCGCACGCTCATCAGCGGCAAGGGCACCGAGTCCGGTCGCGCGATCGACACCGCGACCAACACCGGTCAGTACCTGTAGGAGGACCCTGCCGCAGGGCCGCTCCGGTGGCCCGGCTCCCTCCGCGGGGTGCCGGGCCGCCGGCGTCGCGAGCCGGTCACGTCGTGCGTGACCGCATTGCGCACCGACGCCGTCCGTGGTTGCTTGCCGGACGACGGGACGGCGACTCGGGGGACGGGCATGAGGCGGTCGGGCTGGACGCTGGCGGCGGCGGCCGTGCTGCTGCTGGGCGGCTGCACGAGCACCGTCACCGGGCAGGCCGCCTTCGGCGGGGAGGACCCCGCCAAGCCCGAGGTGCCGCCCGCCGGGCTGGGCGGCCCCGACCCCGGCGCCGACCCGGTGGTGGGCACCTGCTACACGATCGCGCCCGGCCAGCAGGACGACCCGCTCGACCCGCCGCCCCCGGTGGAGTGCGCGGGGGAGCACAACGCCGAGACGGCGGCGGTCGACGACGGCCCGTTCCAGGAGGGGGACCCCTACCCCTCGGCGGCCGAGGTCGAGGACCCCGACGGCGCGATCGCCACGGCGCTGGAGGACATCTGCACCTTCGACGTCCTCACCGAGTACCTCGGCGGCGACGACCTCGACGACCCGTACGCCTTCTTCGCCCCGTACCTGCCCAACCAGGAGCAGTGGGACGCCGGCGCCCGCTGGGTGCGCTGCGACGTCTTCTACGGCTACACCGAGCCCGAGCCGGCACCCGGCGTCATCGCCGGGGCGCTGGAGGGCAGCGACGCCGCCGCCTACCGGGCCTGCTTCGTCGGCACACCGGAGACGTGGGACGTCGTCCCGTGCTCGCAGCCGCACGACGCCGAGCCGATCGGGGCCTACGCCGACGTCGACGACGACGCGCCGTACCCGGCCGACGTCACCGCCCGGCAGGCGCTGGCCCAGCAGTGCACCGCCGACGCGCAGGCCTACATCGGCGGGACGATGCCGATCGGCTACGCCGTCGACGTCTACGTGGGCAGCCAGGTGGACTGGCAGGAGAGCGGCCCGCTGGCTCAGTGCGTGCTGGTGCCGGCGGGCGGCGGGCGGACCTCGACCAGCGTCCGGGGCTGAGGAGGAGCCCGGGCGGTGCGGCGGCCTAGGGTTGGGGCATGAGCGTGCGGCGGGTCATGGGCACCGAGGTGGAGTACGGCATCTCGGTGCCCGGTCAGCCGACCGCGAACCCGACGACGCTGTCCAGCCAGGTCGTGAACGCGTGGGCGGTGGCCGAGGCGCCGACGCCGCGCCGTCCGCGCTGGGACTTCGAGGAGGAGTCGCCGTTGCGCGACGCCCGCGGGTTCGACCTCTCCCCGGCGCAGGCGCTCGACCACACCGACCTCGACGAGGACTCGGGGATGGCCAACGTCATCCTCACCAACGGCGCCCGGCTCTACGTCGACCACGCCCACCCGGAGTACTCGACGCCCGAGGTGACCAACCCGCGCGACGTCGTCCTCTGGGACAAGGCGGGGGAGCAGGTGATGGCCGAGGCGGCCCGCCGGGCCGCGCGCGTGCCCGGCACCCAGCCGATCCAGCTGTACAAGAACAACACCGACGGCAAGGGCGCCTCCTACGGCGCCCACGAGAACTACCTGATGGACCGGCGGACGCCGTTCATCGACATCATCCGCGGGCTGGTGCCCTTCTTCGTGACCCGGCAGGTGTTCGCCGGCGCCGGGCGGGTGGGGATCGGCACCGAGAGCCGCACGCAGGGCTTCCAGATCTCGCAGCGGGCCGACTTCTTCGAGGTCGAGGTGGGCCTGGAGACGACGCTCAAGCGGCCGATCATCAACACCCGCGACGAGCCGCACGCCGACGCCGACAAGTACCGCCGGCTGCACGTGATCATCGGCGACGCCAACCTGTCGGAGCTGTCGACGTACCTCAAGGTCGGGACGACGTCGCTGGTGCTGGCGATGATCGAGGCGCGGGCGCTGACCGAGACGCTGGCGCTCGAGGAGCCGGTGGCCGAGCTGCAGGCGATCAGCCACGACCCGTCGCTGACCCACCGGGTGCGGCTGCGCGACGGCCGGCGGATGACCGGCCTGGAGCTGCAGTGGCTCTACCTGGAGCAGGCGCAGAAGTTCGTCGAGGAGCGGGGCGACGCCGACGAGCAGACCGGGGACGTGCTGCGCCGCTGGGCCGAGGTGCTCGACGACCTCGGCGTCGACCCGCTGCGCTGCGCCGACCGGCTGGACTGGCCGGCCAAGCTGCGGCTGCTGGAGGGCTTCCGCAGCCGCGACGCGCTGGCGTGGGGCGACGCGCGGCTGCAGGCGGTCGACCTGCAGTACTCCGACGTCCGGCCGGAGAAGGGGCTCTACCACCGGCTGGTGGCGCGCGGGTCGATGCAGCGGCTGCTGTCCGACGACGAGGTCGCGCGGGCGATGACGGCGCCGCCGACCGACACCCGCGCCTTCTTCCGGGGCGAGTGCCTGCGGCGGTACCCGGCCCAGGTGGCCGCCGCCTCCTGGGACTCGGTGGTGTTCGACCTCGGCCGGGAGAACCTGGTGCGGATCCCGACGATGGAGCCGCTGCGGGGCACCCGGGAGCACGTCGGCGCGCTGTTCGAGTCGACGTCGTCGGCCCAGGAGCTGGTCGACACCATCACCGGCGGCTGACGCCGGCCCGCTCCACCACCACGCTCGGGTGACCGTGGATGTCACCTGGGGCGGGTACGTTGCTGCTCTAGCACCAGCCACGAGCTACGGAGGCACCGATGGCCACCAGGGACACCGGCGGGCAGCAGCGGGCGACCAAGACGCGCGAGGAGACCGAGGAAGTCGAGGCCTCGGTCGACACGGAGGTCGCCGAGCGGCACAAGGAGGTGACCGAGGACATCGACTCGATCCTGGACGAGATCGACGAGGTCCTCGAGGAGAACTCCGAGGAGTTCGTGCGTAGTTACGTACAAAAGGGAGGGGAGTGACCAAGATCGTTTTCTGCGGATCTCGGTCACATGGAGACGAAGTTCTGCCGCGACTGCGGTGCTCACCGTCCCGTGTCCGAGTTCAGCAAGAACAAGCGGTCCCGAGATGGACTGGCGTTCTACTGCCGCGCCCACCTGGCGGAGCGCTCGGCGCGTAGTCGTGAAGCACGCCGCGTAGAACCTCGCAAACACCGCTTCGCCCCACCGGGACTTGCGATCCCGGAAGGCCACAAGTGTGCCCGGACTGCTCCTCCGTGAAGCCGCTGGAGCAGTTCCCACGCACCGTCGCCTCCCGGACGGGGCGAGCCACTTACTGCCTGCCCTGCCACAACGAGCGGGGCAAGGTGTCGAGGGACAAGGTCGGCGGTTCCCGGACCTACCACCTGACCCGCCGGTACGGGATCTCCGCGCAAGAGGCGGATCTGATGCTCGAGGCGCAGGGTGGCCTGTGCGCGATCTGCGAGCTCGCTCCGGCCGCGCATGTCGACCACGACCACGAGACCGGCGCGGTGCGGCAGCTGCTCTGCTTCAACTGCAACGGCGGTCTCGGCCAGTTCAAGGACGACCCCGCGGTCATGCGCGCGGCGGCGGCGTACGTCGAGCGGCACCGCGACCCGGCATCCGGGGCCGAGGAGGAGTCGGCCCGCCCTGCCCGAGCGCCCCGGCGGCGGGCCACGTGGCGGCAGTTCGGGATGTGCCGCCACGGGCTGTCGGACCTGTGGGAGTTCGAGCAAGAAGGCTGACCGGGCCTCCACCGCGCGTTCGCCCGAGGCGGACAGCCGCGTCGTCGGGCCGCCGGTAGGGTCGCTGGCGACACCACGAGGACGCCGGCGAGCAGCGGCGGGAGAGGCGGATGGGTGAGCGAGTTCGCAGGGGGAAGAGCCGGGTTCTCGCCCGTCTACCTGGACCGGGTGGGCTCGTCGTTCACCGACTTCCTCGCGGCCGCCGCGCCCGACCTGCTGCCCGGCCGCCGTCCGCTGCCCACCATGCCGGTCGGTGACCTCATCCCGCACGGCACCACGATCGTCGCGGTCACCTACGACGGCGGCGTCCTCATGGGCGGCGACCGCCGGGCCACGATGGGCAACCTGATCGCCCAGCGCGACATCGAGAAGGTCTACCCGGCCGACTCCTACAGCGTCATCGGCATCGCCGGCGCGGCCGGCATCGCCATCGAGATGGTCAAGCTCTACCAGGTCGAGCTGGAGCACTACGAGAAGATCGAGGGCCTCACCCTCAGCCTCGACGGCAAGGCCAACCGCCTGGCCCAGATGATCCGCGGCAACCTCGGCGCCGCCCTGCAGGGCCTCGCCGTGATCCCGCTGTTCGCCGGGTTCGACCTCGACGCCGCCGAGGGCACCACCCCGGGCCGGATCTTCGGCTACGACGTCACCGGCGGGAACTACGAGGAGCGCGGCTACTCCGCCGTCGGCTCCGGCTCGCTGTTCGCCAAGAACTCGCTGAAGAAGACCTGGCGGCCCACCCTCGACGGCGACGCCGCCCTGCGCGGCCTGGTCACCGCGCTCTACGACGCCGCCGACGACGACACGGCCACCGGCGGCCCCGACCCGGTCCGGCGGCTCTACCCGATCGTCTACCGGGTCGACGCCGAGGGCGCCGTCCGCCTGACCGACGCCGAGGTGGCCGCGGTCGCCGACGCGCTGGTCGCCGAGCGGACCGACAACGAGGGACGGGGCTGACGCCATGACCATGCCGTACTACGCCTCGCCCGAGCAGCTCATGCGCGACCGCTCGGAGTACGCCCGCAAGGGCATCTCCCGCGGCCGCAGCGTCGCCGTCGTCACCTACGCCGACGGGGTGCTGTTCATCGCCGAGAACCCCAGCTCCACCCTCCACAAGGTGGGTGAGCTCTACGACCGCATCGGCTTCGCCGCGGTCGGCCGCTACAGCGAGTTCGAGAGCCTCCGGGTGGCCGGCGTCCGGCTGGCCGACGTCCGCGGCTACTCCTACAACCGCCGCGACGTCACCGGCCGGGTGATCGCCAACGCCTACGCGCAGACCCTCGGCGAGATCTTCACGCAGCAGACCAAGCCCTACGAGGTCGAGCTCTGCGTCGCCGAGGTCGGCAGCACCCCCGAGGACGACCAGCTGTTCCGGCTGACCTTCGACGGCTCCATCGTCGACGAGCCCGACTTCGTGGTCATGGGCGGCCAGGCCGAGGCGGTCACCGGTCACCTGCGCGAGCACTTCCTCCCCGGCATGGGCCTGGCCGACGCGCTCAAGGTCGGCGTCCGGGCGCTGTCGGCGGTCAGCCCGGTCACCGCCGGCGCCGGCAACGGCGGCCCGAGCCAGCTCTCGGCCGAGCAGCTCGAGGTCGCCGTCCTCGACCGCCGCCGTCCCAAGCGGGCCTTCCGCCGCGTCGTCGGCGCCGCGCTGCGCCGGCTCCTCGGCGAGGAGCCCGCGGCGGCCCCCGAGGCGCCCGAGGGCGCCACCGCCGCCCCGCGGCCCAGCGTGCCGATGCCGGGCACCCCGGCCGGTCTCGGCGACCCCGCCGCGGCCGACACCGCCGGCGGCACGGAGGGCGGCGGCGAGGGCAGCGGCCCCCAGCAGGTCCCGGAGGACGGCGCGGGCGGCGGGACCGACGGCCGGTCGGACGACGCCACGGACTGAGCCGTCCTCTTCCGCGCGCTTCGTCCCGACTTCCGTCGCCGGGGGCGCCTAGTCTCGGACCGTGGACCGACGGATCTTCGGCATCGAGACCGAGTACGGCGTCACGTGCACCTTCCGCGGCCAGCGCCGGCTGTCCCCGGACGAGGTCGCCCGCTACCTGTTCCGGCGGGTGGTCTCGTGGGGTCGCAGCTCCAACGTGTTCCTCCGCAACGGCTCCCGGCTCTACCTCGACGTCGGCAGCCACCCCGAGTACGCCACCGCCGAGTGCGACGACCTCACCGAGCTCGTCGTCCACGACAAGGCCGGCGAGCGGATCCTCGAGGGGCTGCTCGTCGACGCCGAGCAGCGCCTGTCCGAGGAGGGCGTGGTCGGCGACATCTACCTGTTCAAGAACAACACCGACTCGGCCGGCAACAGCTACGGCTGCCACGAGAACTACCTGGTCGGCCGGCACGGCGAGTTCAGCCGGCTGGCCGACGTCCTCATCCCGTTCCTGGTCAGCCGGCAGATCGTCGTCGGCGCCGGCAAGGTGCTGCAGACCCCGCGCGGGGCCATCTACTGCGTCAGCCAGCGCGCCGAGCACATCTGGGAGGGCGTCTCCAGCGCCACGACCCGCAGCCGCCCGATCATCAACACCCGCGACGAGCCGCACGCCGACGCCGAGCGCTACCGGCGGCTGCACGTGATCGTCGGCGACTCGAACATGAACGAGACGACGACGCTGCTCAAGGTCACCATGACCGACCTGGTGCTGCGGATGATCGAGGCCGGCGTGCCGGTCAAGGACATGACGCTGGAGAACCCGATCCGCGCCATCCGCGAGATCAGCCACGACATGACCGGCCGCCGCAAGGTCCGCCTGGCCAACGGCCGGGAGATGTCGGCGCTGGAGATCCAGACCGAGTACCACAGCCGCGCCGTCGAGTACGCCGACCGCGAGGGCTTCGGCCCGGTGCACCGGCAGATGCTCGAGCTGTGGGGCCGGGTGCTCAAGGCCGTCGACAGCGAGGACCTCTCGCTCATCGACCGCGAGATCGACTGGGCCACCAAGTACTCGCTCATCGAGCGCTACCGGGCCAAGCGCGACCTGCCGCTGTCGCACCCGCGGATCGCGCAGATGGACCTCGCCTACCACGACATCAGCCGCACCCGCGGGCTGTACTACCTGCTCGAGCGCAACGGCCAGGTCGACCGCGTCGCCCACGAGCCGCGCATCTTCGAGGCCAAGAACGTGCCGCCGCAGACCACCCGGGCCCGGCTGCGCGGGGAGTTCATCCGCCGCGCCCAGGAGAAGCGCCGCGACTTCACCGTCGACTGGGTGCACCTCAAGCTCAACGACCAGGCCCAGCGCACAGTTCTGTGCAAGGACCCGTTCAAGGCCGTCGACGAGCGCGTGGACAAGCTGATCGCCTCGATGTAGCCGGAAGCCCGGCAGCCGGTCGAGCGTTCAACCGGCCGTGAGGGACGTCGACGTGGTGGTGATCGGCGCCGGCCAGGCCGGGCTGAGCACCGCCTGGGCGCTGCAGCGGCAGGGCTTCGTCCCGCACGAGGACCACGTGGTCCTCGACGCCGGGAACCGCCCCGGCGGCGCGTGGCAGCACCGCTGGGCCTCGATGACGCTGTCCGGCACCCACCGCGTGCACGACCTGCCCGGGCTGGCCTTCGCGCCGGCCGACGACACCGCGCCCGCCCGCGACGCCGTCCCCGCCTACTTCGCCGACTACGAGCGCCGCTTCGCGCTGCCGGTGCTGCGCCCGGTCCGCGTCCAGGCGGTCCGCCGCGCGCCCGGCGACCGCTTCCGGGTCGTCGCCGATGCGGGGGAGTGGCGCACCCGCGCGCTGGTCAACGCCACCGGCACCTGGACCGCGCCGTTCGTGCCCCGCTACCCGGGCCAGCAGCTCTTCGCCGGCCGGCAGCTGCACACCGTCGACTACCGCGACGCCGCCGAGTTCGCCGGGCAGCACGTGGTGGTGGTCGGCGGCGGGGCGTCGGCGGTGCAGCTGCTGGGCGAGATCTCGCAGGTCACCACCACCACCTGGGTCACCCGGCGGCCGCCGGTCTGGCGCGAGGGACCGTTCGGCGAGGAGGACGGCCGCGCCGCGGTCGCGCTCGTCGAGGCGGCCGTGCGCGAGGGCCGGTCACCCGGCAGCGTCGTCGGTGTCACCGGCCTGGTCGTCACCCCGTGGGTCCGCGACGCCCTCGACCGCGGTGCCCTGGAGCGGCTGCCGGTGTTCGACCGGCTCACCGAGCACGGCGTGGCCTGGGACGACGGCCGGGAGGTGCGGGCCGACGTCGTCCTGTGGGCGACCGGGTTCCGCGCCGCCGTCCGGCACCTGGCGCCGCTGCGGCTGCGCTCGGCCGGCGGCGGCATCCGGCTCGAGGGCACGCACGTGGCCGGCGAGCCGCGGATCCACCTGGTCGGCTACGGCCCCTCGGCCAGCACGATCGGCGCGAACCGGGCGGGGCAGGCGGCCGCCCGCGAGCTCCGCCGGCTGCTGCGGCCGTCAGGTCAGGAGGGCCCCTCCTCGGGCACCGGCACCCGCAGCGCGGCATAGCGGCCGGCCGCCGCCGCGGCCAGGAAGTAGGCGCGGTCCTCCTCCAGCCCGCGGCCCATCGTCGACAGCGGGACCGGCGAGAGCTTCAGCGCGGCGTCGAGGCCGTCGGTGTCGACCCAGACGACCTCGTTGCGCTCGGGCTGGCCGGCGAGGTCCTCGCCGATCTGCCCGCCCAGCTCCGAGGACAGCCCGCGCGGCGCCACCAGGGTCACCCCGCCCAGGGCCACCCGCCCGAACGCGGTCAGCGAGTGGTGCGAGACGCCGCGGTGCCGCGGCCGCGGGTCGGCCTCGGAGATCCGCAGCGCGCCGATCGCCTCGCCGCCCAGCACGGTCACCGCGTTGCACGCCTCGCCGGCCGCGACGCCGGAGAAGCCCCACGGCGTCCCGGTGCCCAGGTTGCCCGGCCCCTGCGCGACGATCGCGACGTCGGCGCCCAGGACGTGCCGCGCGGCCAGCAGCCCGGTGTGCAGCGTGACCGCCTCCAGGTCGCCGCCGAACGCCTGGCCGACGGTCACCGCGCCGACCAGCGAGGGCGCCAGGGCGTGCAGCGTGCGGGAGAAGCCGGCGACCAGCGCGCCGCCGTCGGTCATGACGTAGGCGACCTTGAGGTCGGGGTCGGTGGCCAGCACGCCGATCAGCACGGCCGGCAGCGCGGAGTGCAGGTCGGCCACGACCACCGGCATGCCGCCCAGGTCCTCGGCGTCGGCGATCGCCGCGTGGTGCTCGGTCTCCTGCTCGTCGACGCCCTGCACGGTCACCTGCAGCGGCGTGTAGCGCGCCTTGACCAGGTGCCCCGGCCCGTCGGGGTCGGGCGGCAGCCGGTCGGGGACGGCGACGACGAGCGCGTAGCCGCCGGTGCCGAGCTTCTGCGCCCAGGCGGTCGTGTTGAGCAGGACGTCGTCCCCGACCTCGGGCGTGCCCACCAGCGACGGGTAGGCCAGCGCCCTCATCTCGCCGTCGTCGGGCACCTCGACGGTGAGCTCGAGCGCGTCGCGCCAAGCCTTGCCGGTGGCCGTCACCCGGCCCCGGCGCCATCGGATCCGCGATCCCCCCGGTGTGCTCACGCAGGCAGGCTAGCCAGGCCGCTCGCCGCGCGCCGTCTCTGACTAGCCTGGGCGCGTGGCGGCGAAGCGCGCGGAGCGACTGGTGAACCTGGTCATCGCCCTGCTCGGCACGCGCCAGTACGTGACCGCAGCGCGGATCCGGGCCACGGTGCCCGGCTACGAGCCCGACGACGGCACCGAGCGCGCCGACGAGGCGTTCAAGCGCATGTTCGAGCGGGACAAGGCCGAGCTGCGCGAGATGGGCGTGCCGCTGGAGACCGGCCGCACCAGCGTCTTCGACACCGAGGACGGCTACCGCATCGCCCGCGCCGACTACGAGCTGCCCGAGATCACCCTGACCGGCGAGGAGGCCGCCGCCGTCGGGCTGGCGCTGCGGCTGTGGGAATCCGCGCAGCTGGCCGGCGCGGCGCACAGCGCGCTGGTCAAGCTCAAGGCGGCCGGGCTGGACGTCGACACCGGCCGGGCGATCCCGCTGCAGCCGCGGCTGGACGCCGGGGAGCCCGCCTTCGAGCCGGCCTACGCCGCCGCCCGCGACCGGCGGGTGCTGGAGTTCGACTACCGCCGTCCCGAGGACACCACCCCGGCCCGCCGCCGGGTCCAGCCGTGGGGCGTCGTCGCCTGGCACGGCCGCTGGTACCTGGTGGGCTTCGACCTCGACCGGCAGGCGCCGCGGCAGTTCCGGCTCTCCCGCGTGGTGGGCACCCCGTCGGTCGTCGGCCCGCCCGACGCCTTCGAGCCGCCGCCCGACGTCGACCTCGCCGAGATCGTCGCCGGCCAGGTGTCGGGGGAGGAGCACCTCGTCGTCGTCCGGGCCCGGCCGGGGACGGCGATCGGCCTGCGCCGCTGGGCCACCTCCCTGGGCCCGGCCGACGACGGCGACGACCGCCTCGAGCTGCGCACCGCCGACCCGCAGGGGCTGGCCGACCAGCTGGCCTCGTTCGGCGCCGACGTCGTGGTCGAGCACCCGGCGGAGGTGCGCCGGGCCGTGGTCGAGCGGCTCACCCGGCTGGCGGCGATGGACGGGGGAGCGGCATGAGCACCCCGTCGACCGCCGACCGGATGACCCGGCTGCTCACCCTCGTGCCGTACCTCCGGGCCCGGCCCGAGGGGGTGCCGCTGGCCGAGGCGGCCCGCGACTTCGGGGTGCCCGAGCGGCAGCTGCGCCGCGACCTCGAGCTGCTGTGGATGTGCGGGCTGCCCGGCTACGGGCCCGGCGACCTCATCGACCTCTCCTTCGAGGGCGACCGCGTGAAGGTCGTCTTCGCCGCCGGCATGGTCCGCCCGCTGCGGCTGACCACCGACGAGGCGGTCGCGCTCATCGTCGCGCTGCGCACGCTGCTGGAGCTGCCCGGCCTGGCCGAGCGGGACGCGGTCAGCCGCGCGCTGGCCAAGGTGTCCAGCGCCGCCGGGCACGCCGCCGAGCGGGTCACCCCGGTGGCGGTCAGCGTCGACGCCCGCGAGCAGGCGCTCGCCGTCGTCCGCGAGGGCCTGGAGCGCAAGCGGGCCCTGCACCTGACCTACTACGTGCCCACCCGCGACGAGCGCACCCAGCGCACCGTCGACCCGATGCGGCTGCTGCTGGTCGACGGCAAGTGGTACCTCGAGGCGTGGTGCCGCCGCGCAGAGGGCGTGCGGCTGTTCCGGCTCGACCGCGTCGACGACGTCGAGGTGCTCGACGAGCCGGCCGCCCCGCCCCCGCAGGCCCACGAGCGCGACGTCGAGGGCGGCGTCTACCAGCCCGCCCCCGGCTCGCCGGTCGTCCGGCTGCGCCTGGCGCACGGCGCGCGCTGGGTGGCCGAGTACTACCCGGTGGAGGACGTGCGCGAGGTGGACGACCCGCCGGGCGGCCTGGCGGTCACCGTCCGCACCGCCGACCTGGCCTGGGCCCGTCGGCTGGTGTCCTTCCTGGGCGGCGCGGCGACGGTCGACGAGCCGGCCGAGCTGGCCGCGCAGGTCGCCGCTGACGCCCGGGCGGCGCTGCGCCGGTACACCGACGACGCCCAGCCGGCACCCAGCCCGGCTGGCTAGGGTCGGTCCCGTGCTGCTGCTGGTCGTCTGGATCGCCGTCGGCGTTCTCGCGCTGGTCGTCCTGGGTTCACTGGCGTACCTGACCCTGGGGGCGCTGCGCCGGCTGGGCCGGGAGGCCGAGGCGCTCGACCGCGAACTGCGGCCCGTGCTCGAACAGGTCCAGCAGACCTCCGCCCGCGCCGCCGAGGCGCGCGGCGGGGCGTCCGACTGACCGGTCCGCGCCCCACCGCGGCGTAGCATCGCCCCTGCCCGCCCACCCCTGGAGGACCCGATGAACCTCGGCCCCGTGGAGATCGGACTGATCGTCCTGGCCGTCCTGCTGCTCTTCGGGTACAAGAAGCTGCCCGACGCCAGCCGCTCGCTCGGCCGCTCGCTGCGCATCTTCAAGGGGGAGATGAAGGGCATGAAGGAGGACGACGTCCGCACCAGGGACGCCGCCACCACCACGCCGGTCACCGGCGAGGTCGTGCCGCCGGCCACCCCGGCGTCCGGCGACCTCTCCAGCCGGCTGGCCGCCGAGGCCGCCGAGGCCGAGGCGAGGGCCGCCGAGGCGCGAGCCGCGGAGCTGCGCGCGCGGGCCGAGCAGGCCCGCGTGAGCGACGGCCGCCCCTGACCGTCCCGGAGGGACGACGACCGACGTGAGCGAGGGGGCCCGGCCGCGCCGACGGCGCCGTCCGCCGCGGGATCCGGCGGCGACGATGTCGCTGATCGCGCACCTCAAGGAGCTGCGCAACCGCATCGCCGTCGCGCTGCTGTTCATCCTCATCGGCACCGCCATCTGCTTCTGGTGGTACGACCACGGCCTCGGTGGGTTCATCCGGGCGCCCTACTGCGGGCTGCCCGACGACCTGCGCTACGGCGACGCCGGCGAGGGCTGCGGGCTGCTGGTCACCGACGTCTTCGGCGGCGCGCTGATCCGCCTGAAGATCGCCTTCATCGCCGGCGTGGTCGTCTCCGCGCCGTTCTGGCTCTACCAGCTGTGGGCGTTCGTCACCCCCGGCCTGAAGAGCAACGAGAAGCGCTACGGCATCGTCTTCGTCGCCGTCTCCAGCCTGCTGTTCGCCCTCGGCGCGGTGCTCGCCTACATCTCGCTGTCGGCGGGCCTGCGGCTGCTGCTGAGCCTGGCCGGGGACGGCGTGGTGGTCGCGCTGACCGCGCAGGACTACATCGGGTTCGTCATCTCCCTGCTGGTGGCCTTCGGCGTCAGCTTCGAAGTGCCGCTGCTCGCCGTGGCGCTGAACCTGGTCGGCGTCCTGTCCTACGCGGTGCTGAAGAAGAGCCGGCGCTGGATCTTCTTCCTCACCATCGTGTTCGCCGCGTTCGTCACGCCCACGCAGGACCCGTTCACGATGCTGCTGATGGCGCTGCCGATGTGCGTGCTGTTCGAGGTCGCCATCCAGATCGCCCGCGTCGTCGACAGGCGCCGCGCCCGCCGCGACGCCGCCGAGCACTTCCACGACCTGTCCGACGACGAGGCCTCGCCGCTGGACGCGCACCCCTCGTCGCTGGACGCGAACCCCTCCCGGCTCGACGAGCCGGCCGGCGTCGACCAGCCGACGTCGACGCGCGGCTGAGCGCCGCCGACCCGCCGGTGGACGTCGCCGTCCTCGTCCCCCCTGCCGCCGGCCGGGGCCGGGCGCGCGCGGCCGCGCACGGCGTCCTCGGCGCGCTGCGCGCCGCCGGCCTGGAGCCGCGGGTGCTCCCGGCCACGACCCGCGCCGCGGCGGAGCAGCAGGCGGCCGAGGCCGTCGCCGCCGGCACCGGCGCCGTGGTGGCGGTCGGCGGGGACGGCGCCGCGCACGCCGCCCTACAGGCGGTCGCCGGCACGACCACGCCGCTGGCGGTCGTGCCCGCCGGCACCGGCAACGACCTGGCGCTGGCCCTCGGCGTCCCGGTCGAACCGGTCGCCGCGGCGCACGCGGCGGCCGCCGACCTCGCCGAGGGGCGGACGACGACCGTGGACGCCGGGCGCACCGGGGACCGCTGGTGGGCCACCGTGCTCTGCTGCGGCTTCGACTCGGCGGTCACCGACCGGGCCAACCGGCTGCGCTGGCCGCGCGGGCGCCGCCGCTACGACGTGGCGATCCTCGCCGAGCTGGCCCGGCTGCGGCCGCACGAGCTCACGCTGACCCTCGACGGCGAGCGGACCACGGTGCCGGCCACGCTGGTCGCCGTCGGCAACACCCCGTGGTACGGCGGCGGCATGCGGGTGTGCCCGGGCGCCGACCCGGCCGACGGCCTGTTCGACGTCACCGTCCTCGGCCCGGTGTCCCGCCGCGAGCTGGTGCGCTCCCGTCCGCTGCTCACCGCGGGCACGCACGTCGCGCACCCCGCCGTCACGGTGCACCGCGCCCGCCGGGTGGAGCTGGCCGCGCCCGGGGTCACCACCTACGCCGACGGCGAGCCGGTGGCGCCGCTGCCGGTGACCGCGGAGTGCGTCGCCGGCGCCGTCCACGTCGTCGGCGCCGGCCGCACCGCGGCCCGCCCCCTCTGACCCGTCCCGCGTGGCCGCCGGCCGCGCGGTGTGCGGCGCGGGGGACGACCACACGGCGCGGTCCGACGGCGGACGCCTAACGTGGAGGACATGTCCAGCCCTGCGGAGCGGTACGCGGCCGCACGGCGGCGCACCGCCCACCCCACGCTCGCCGACTTCTCCGCCGAGCTCGGCTTCTCGCTGGACCCCTTCCAGGTCGAGGCCTGCGAGGCCCTCGACGAGGGCGCCGGCGTGCTGGTCTGCGCGCCGACCGGCGCCGGCAAGACCGTCGTCGGGGAGTTCGCCGTCCACAAGGCCCTGGCCGAGGGGCGCAAGGCGTTCTACACGACGCCGATCAAGGCGCTGTCGAACCAGAAGTACAACGACCTCGTCGACCGCTACGGCGAGAAGCAGGTCGGCCTGCTCACCGGCGACAACGCCATCAACGGCGACGCCCCGGTGGTGGTGATGACCACCGAGGTGCTGCGCAACATGCTCTACGCCGACTCCCCGGCGATCGACGGCCTCGGCTACGTGGTCATGGACGAGGTGCATTACCTCGCCGACCGGTTCCGCGGCGCGGTCTGGGAGGAGGTGATCATCCACCTGCCCCAGTCGGTCACCCTGGTCTCGCTGTCGGCGACGGTGAGCAACGCCGAGGAGTTCGCCGACTGGCTGGTGACCGTCCGCGGCCACACCAAGGTGGTGGTCAGCGAGGTCCGGCCGATCCCGCTGTGGCAGCACATGCTGGTCGGCGGCCGGGTGTTCGACCTGTTCAGCCTCCGCCCGGCCGCGCACGCGGGGGAGCAGGGGCTGGAGCCCCGCGCCCGGTCCACCCGCGAGCGCGGCGCCTCCGTCGTCGACCCCGAGCTGGTCCGCTTCGTCCGCGAGCACGAGCGGCGGGTCGAGGGGTGGGACGGCGGCGGCAACGGCCGCCGCGGCGGCGGGTTCAGCCACCGCCCCCGCTACCGCCCGCCGTCGCGGTCGAGCGTGGTGGAGCGGCTGGACCGGGCCGGGCTGCTGCCGGCGATCACCTTCGTCTTCTCCCGCAACGGCTGCGACCAGGCGGTGAGCGAGTGCCTGCGGTCGGGGCTGCGGCTGACCGACGAGGCCGAGCGCGCCGAGATCGCGCAGATCGTCGACGAGCGCACCGGCTCGCTGCCCGAGGAGGACCTGCACGTCCTCGGCTTCTGGGAGTGGCGCGAGGGCCTGCTCGCCGGGCTCGCCGCCCACCACGCCGGCCTGGTGCCCGCGTTCAAGGAGACCGTCGAGGAGTGCTTCGTCCGCGGCCTGGTCAAGGCGGTCTTCGCCACCGAGACCCTCGCCCTGGGCATCAACATGCCGGCCCGCACGGTCGTCCTGGAGCGGCTGGTCAAGTGGAACGGCGAGGCGCACGTCGACGTGACGCCGGGGGAGTACACCCAGCTGACCGGGCGGGCCGGGCGGCGCGGCATCGACGTCGAGGGGCACGCCGTCGTCGTCTGGGCGCCGGGCATGGACCCCGAGCTGGTCGCCGGGCTGGCCAGCACCCGCACCTACCCGCTGCGCTCGTCGTTCCGGCCCAGCTACAACATGGCGGTCAACCTGGTCGGCTCGTTCGGCCGCGCCCGGGCCCGCGAGCTGCTGGCCTCCTCCTTCGCCCAGTTCCAGGCCGACCGGTCGGTGGTCGGCCTGGCCCGCTCCGCCGCCCGGCACGAGAAGGACGCCGAGCGGTGGGCCGAGGAGATGGCGTCGGAGGCCGGCGACGTCGCCGGGTACGCGCAGATCCGCCGGGAGATCGCCGACCGCGAGAAGGCGCTGTCGCGCGACTCGCAGGCCAAGCGCCGGCAGGAGGCCGCCGAGGCCCTCGCCGCGCTGCGGATCGGCGACGTCATCCGCGTGCCCTCGGGCCGCCGGCAGGGCCTCGCCGTCGTCCTCGACCCCGGGGTCACCGACCTCGCCGAGCCCCGGCCGCTGGTGCTCACCGAGGACCGCTGGTCCGGCCGGCTCTCGGCGGTCGACTTCCCGACCCCGGTGACGGCGCTGGCCCGGGTGCGGGTGCCGAAGAACTTCAACCACCGCAGCCCGCACGCCCGCCGCGACCTCGCCTCGACGCTGCGCAACGCCCGGCTGGAGAACGACCTGGGCGCCCGCCGGGTGAAGGGCCGCTCGGCCGCCGCCGACGACCCGGTGCTGGCCGACCTGCGCCGCGCGCTGCGCGCCCACCCGGTGCACTCCCTGCCCGACCGCGAGGAGAAGGTCCGGCTCGCCGAGCGCTGGTACCGCGCGGTCAAGGAGGCCGACGCCCTGCAGCACCGGATGGCCGAGCGCACCGGCTCGCTGACCCGGCAGTTCGACCGCACCTGCGACGTCCTCGAGGAGCTCGGCTACCTGGTGCCCGAGACCGCACCCCTGGTCAAGGCCGACACCGAGGTCGTCCCCGCGGTGGACGACGTCCCGGTCGTCACCGCCGAGGGCCGCCGGCTGGCGCGCATCTGGTCGGAGGCCGACCTGCTCGTCGCCGAGTGCCTGCGCGCCGGTGCCTGGCGCGGCCTGGGCGCCGCCGAGCTCGCCGCCGCCGTCTCCGCGCTGGTGTTCGAGGCCCGCCGGGAGACCCCCGGCCAGCCGGCCGTGCCCGCCGGCAAGGTGGCCGGCGCGATCGCCGAGATGCGCCGCATCCGGCTGCGCCTGGAGGAGGTCGAGTCCGACCACGGCGTGCCGCTGACCCGCGACCTCGACCTCGGCTTCGCCTGGGCGGCGTACCGGTGGGCCGACGGGCAGAGCCTCGACCGGGTGCTCGCCGGCGCCGAGATGGCCGGCACCGAGCTCTCCGGCGGCGACTTCGTGCGCTGGGCCCGCCAGCTCGTCGACCTGCTCGACCAGCTGGGCAAGGTGGCCGAGGAGCCGGTGGCCGCCGTGGCGCGCAAGGCGGTCGAGCGGGTGCGCCGCGGGGTGGTCGCGGTCGCGGTCGGCGGCTGACCTGCGACGCGCTTGCCCTTCCGGAACGCATCCGTAGGGCACAATCCCCACGCCTGCGCGCACGCAGGCACCGGAGAGAGCGCGACCAGGAGCGACGATGACCTACCCACCGCAGGGTGGCAGCCAGCCGGGACAGCCCGGGCAGTACGGACAGCCGGGGCAGTACGGCCAGCCGCAGCAGGGCGGGTACGGGCAGGGCTATGGCCAGCCGGGCCAGCCGGGGCAGCCCGGCCAGCCGGGGCAGCCCGGCCCGTACGGGCAGCCGCAGTACGGCCAGGCGCAGCCGGGCGGGTACGGGCAGCCCGGGCCGCAGTACGGCCAGCCCCAGCAGGGCGGGTACGGCCAGCCCGGCCAGCAGTTCGGGCAGCCGCAGTACGGCCAGCCGGGGCAGCAGTACGGCTCGCCCTACGGCCAGCAGAAGCAGTCGAAGACCGGGCTGATCGTCGGATTGGTCGTCCTGGCCCTGGTGATCGTCGCCGCCGCGGTGATCCTGCCGCTGACGCTCGGCTCCACCGTGCTCGACCCGCAGGCCACCGCGAGCGACGTGCAGAGCCAGTTCGAGCAGCGCGAGGGCGTCGCCGTCGACCTGACCTGCGACGACGACATGAAGGTGGAGAACGGCGCCACCTACTCGTGCAGCGGCACCACCGCCGACGGCGAGGACGTCACGCTGACCATCACGATCACCGACGAGGACGCCGACCCGCCGGCGTACACCTGGTCGGAGTCCTGACCCGCCGGCCGGCGGGCCCGCTCAGTCGAGCGCGTCCGCCGGCCAGCCCAGGGCGGCGCCCAGCCGGCGCAGCGGCGACTCGAGGTTGTGCCGCTCGGCCAGCGCCGCCAGCGTCCCCGGGTCGACCGGCGCCGTCGGCAGTTCGCCCTCGACCGGCGGCAGGTCGATGTTCCGCTCCACGGCCACGACCACCGGCGCGGCGTCGAGGTAGTCCGAGGCGGCGAGCAGCTTCTTGAGGACGGCGCCGGTCAGCGGGGGCTTGGGGACGACGGTGCTCGCCACCGCCCGCCGGATGCCGGCGAGGTCCCCGAACGCCGTCACCAGCGCCGCCGCGGTCTTCGCGCCCACCCCGGCCACGCCGGGCAGGCCGTCGCTGGGGTCGCCGCGGAGGACCGCGAAGTCGGCGTACGCCCGTCCCGGGATGCCGTACTTGCTCTGCACGGCCGCCTCGTCGACCACCTCGATGTCGTTGATGCCGCGGGCGGTGTAGAGCACCCGCACGCCGCGGGAGTCGTCGACCAGCTGGAACAGGTCGCGGTCGCCGGTGACGACGTCGACCGGCCCGCGGGCGCGGGTGGCCAGCGTGCCGATGACGTCGTCGGCCTCGAAGCCCGGGGCGCCGACGCGGGCGATCCCGGCCGCGGCGAGCACGTCGACCAGCACCGGGACCTGCGGCGACAGCTCGTCGGGCACGACCTCCTCGGCGCCGTCGGGCGCCAGCCGGTGCGCCTTGTACGACGGCAGCGCGTCCACCCGGAACTGCGGCCGCCAGTCGTCGTCCCAGCAGGCCACCAGCCGGCTCGGCCGGTGCGCGGTCACCAGCCGGGCGGTCATGTCGAGGAACCCGCGGACGGCGTTCACCGGCCGCCCGTCGGGCGCGGTGACGCTGGTGGGGACGCCGTAGAAGGCCCGGAAGTAGAGGCTGGCCGCGTCCAGCAGCATGGTGGTCACGCCAGCGGACGGTAGCGGGCTGGTAACGGCTGCGGAGATCTCCTCCTCCGTGTGGTTGGCTGCCGGACGTGGGATCCGTCGTCGTTCCGCCCGGCCTGGTGAGCACCGACCGGCTGCACGCCGCGCGCGACATCGCCGGGGAGCTCGGTCTCGACGTCGTCGTCGTGACCCCGGGCTCCGACCTGCGCTACCTCTGCGGGTACTCCGCGCACGCCATGGAGCGGCTGACCGCGCTGGCCGTGCCGGCGCGCGGCGAGCCGTTCCTGGTCGTGCCCCGGCTGGAGGCGCCGATGGTCGGCGCGAGCCCGGCCGGCGGGCTCGGGCTGGACGTGCTCGCCTGGGACGAGACCGACGACGCGTTCGCTCTGCTGGCCGCCGCGGTGACCGCCCGCCTCGGCCGGGCCCCCGCCCGCGTCGCGGTCGGCTCCCGGACGTGGGCCGAGCACGCGCTCGGCGTCCAGCGGGCGCTGTCCGGGGCGGCGCTGGAGCTGGCGAACCCGGTCGTCGACCGGCTGCGGATGGTCAAGAACCCCGCCGAGGTCGAGGAGCTGGCCGCCGCCGGCGCGGCGATCGACCGGGTGCACGCCCGGATGGGCGAGTTCCTGACGGTCGGCCGCACCGAGGCCGAGGTGGGCGCCGCCATCGCCGCGGCGATCCTCGCCGAGGGCCACGTGGGGGTCGACTTCACGATCGTCGGCTCGGGCCCGAACGGCGCCAGCCCGCACCACGACGTCTCCGGGCGGGTCGTGGCGGCCGGCGACGTCGTCGTGGTGGACATCGGCGGGGAGACGGCGACTGGCTACCGCTCCGACTGCACCCGCACCTACGCGGTGGGGGAGGAGCCCGGCGCCGAGGTGGCCGAGTGGTACGGCGTGCTGCAGCGGGCGCAGGCGGCCGCCACCGCCGCCGTCCGCCCGGGCGTCAGCGCGCAGGAGATCGACGCCACCGCCCGCCGGGTGATCACCGACGCCGGCTGGGGCGAGTACTTCATCCACCGCACCGGCCACGGCATCGGGCTGGACACCCACGAGGCGCCCTACATCGTCGAGGGCAACGACCTGGCGCTCGTGCCCGGCATGGCGTTCTCCGTGGAGCCGGGCATCTACCTGCCGGGCCGCTGCGGCGCCCGCATCGAGGACATCGTCGTCTGCACCGAGGACGGCGTCCGGACACTGAACGGCGGACCTCGTGAGCTCGTCGTCCTCCCCGGGTGAGCCGGGCAGCGCCTCGGCCGACGTCGACCGGGCGCTGCTCGCGGCGCTGGCCCGCGACGGCCGCGCCAGCTACACCGACCTGGCCGAGCGGGTCGGCCTGTCGGTCTCGGCGGTGCACCAGCGGGTGCGGCGGCTGGAGCAGCGCGGGCTGATCACCGGCTACCGGGCGACGCTGGACGCCAAGCAGCTCGGGCTGCCGCTGACGGCGTTCGTGTCGATCACACCGATCGAGGCGGCGCAGCCCGACGACGCCCCCGCCCGGCTGGCGCACCTGACGGCGATCGAGGAGTGCCACTCGGTGGCTGGTGTGGAGAGCTACATCCTCAAGGTGCGGGTGGCCTCGCCGGACGCCCTCGAGGCGCTGCTGCAGGAGATCCGCGCGGCGGCCAACGTCACCACCCGCACGACCGTGGTGCTGTCGTCGTTCTACGAGCACCGGCCGCCGATCTGAGATGGCCCTCCGCAACGCGCTGACCAACCGGGTCGCCAACCCGGTGCTGCGCCAGCTGCTGCGCTGGCGGGCGGCCGGCCGGCGGCTGGGCCGGCACCTGGCGGTGATCCGCTACACCGGCGCCCGCACCGGGCAGCCGCACGAGCTGGTGGCCGGCTACGCCCGGGCGGGGGACGTCGTGTGGATCTGGGTCGGCGGCGCGGAGGTCAAGCGCTGGTGGCGCAACTTCCGCAGCCCGCGCGAGGTGGAGCTGTGGCTGGCCGGCGAGCACGTGGCCGCCCGCGCGGTCGCCGTGGAGGGCGCGCAGGACCCGGAGCGGTGCCGGGCGGGCGTCGTGACCTACACCGCCGGCATCCCCGGCGGGGCCCGGGCGATGCGCCTGCGCGGCGGGCCCGCCGAGCTGCCGGACGAGGCGCTGCGCGGGATCGTGCTGGTCCGGGCCGAGCCGCGCACCTGACCGCCGCGCTGGACACGCGCTCGAACGTGTGTTCGGATGGCTCGCATGCGGTGGGATGCGCAGCGGCTGGACCTGGTGGACGACGGGTCGCTGCCCGGCATGCCCTCGATCCGCGGCCTGCTGCGCAGCGTCCAGGTGCCGGAGTTCCCCGGGGTGACGCTGCACGAGGTGCGCAGCCGCAGCGCCCTCAACGCCGTCCCACCCGGCTCCCAGATGCCGTTCCAGTGGACGATCAACCCCTACCGGGGATGCGCCCATGCGTGCGTGTACTGCCTGAGCGGGGACACCCAGGTCCTGCTGGGCGACGGGAGGCAGCGTGCGATCGCCGACCTGACGGTGGGTGATCACATCGTTGGCACCGAGCGGCGCGGGACCTACCGGCACTACGTGACGACCGTCGTGGAGGCGCACTGGTCGACGGTGAAGCCGGCCTACAGGGTCACGCTCGAGGACGGGACCGAACTCGTCGCCAGCGGGGACCACCGGTTCCTCACGTCGCGAGGTTGGAAGCACGTGATCGGCGCCATGTCGGGTCCCGGTCAGCGGCCGTACCTGACGACGAACGACACGTTGATGGGCTTCGGTCGGACGCCGTTGCCCGCCGATGTCTGCGACGACTACCGACGCGGTTACCTCTGCGGAATGGTCAGGGGCGACGGCCACCTGAAGACCTACCGTTACGAGCGCGCGGGGCGGACCCACGGCGACGTTCACCGGTTCCGCCTGGCCCTCGCGGATACGGAGGCCCTGCGCCGTTCGCAGTACTACCTCGCAGAGGCAGGTGTGCACACCGACCGCTTCGACTTCGCAGCAGCCACGACCGAGCGTCGGGCCATCGCCGCCATCAGGACCTCGGCGGCAGCCGCGGTCGCGCACGTGGCGGACCTCATCGAGTATCCGACGCGGGCCTCACCCGCTTGGCAACGGGGCTTCCTCGCCGGCATCTTCGATGCCGAGGGCAGTCGTAGCCAGGGCGTGCTGCGGATGAGCAACACCGACGCGGAGATCCTGGCTCGGACGCAGTCGGCGCTTGCGGACTTCGGCTTCAACTCCTGCGTCGAGCAGCGCGGTCTCGCGAACGGCCTCGCCACTGTCCGGGTTCGAGGTGGGCTCAGGGAGCACATGCGGTTCATCCACCTCGTGGATCCCGCCATCAGACGCAAGTGCTCGGTCGAGGGCGTCGCCGTCAAGAGCGATGCCGCGCTGGGCGTGGTGGCCGTAGAGCCGCTCGGAATCGAGATGCCGATGTACGACATCACGACCGGCACCGGCGACTTCATCGCCAACGGCGTGATCAGCCACAACTGCTTCGCGCGGAAGACGCACGAGTGGTTGGAGCTCGACCGCGGCAAGGACTTCGACACGCAGATCGTGGTGAAGACGAACCTGGTCGAGGTGCTGGAGAAGGAGCTGGCCCGGCCGTCGTGGCGGCGCGAGCACGTGGCGATGGGCACCAACACCGACCCGTACCAGCGGGCCGAGGGCCGCTACCGTCTGATGCCGGGCGTCATCCGGGCGCTGGCCCGCTCGGGCACGCCGTTCTCCGTCCTGACCAAGGGCACGCTGGCCCGCCGGGACGTCCCGCTGCTGGCCGCGGCGTCCCGCGACGTACCGGTCGGGTTCGGCGTCTCGATGGCGATCTGGGACGACGACCTGCACGCCGCCCTCGAGCCCGGGGTGCCCAGCCCGCGGGCGCGGCTGGAGCTGGTCCGCACGCTCACCGAGGCCGGGCTGCCGTGCGGCGTCTTCCTCGCACCGGTGCTGCCCGGCCTCACCGACGACGAGGCGTCGCTCGACGCCGCGCTGGCCGCCGTGGCCGCGTCGGGCGCCACGGGGGTGACCGTGCTGGCGCTGCACCTGCGGCCCGGGGCGCGCGAGTGGTTCCTGGCCTGGCTCGCCGGCGCCCACCCCGAGCTCCTCCCGTGGTACCGGCAGCTCTACCGCCGGGGCGCCTACGTGCCGGCCGAGTACCGCGACGAGCTGACCCGCCGGGTGGCACCGCTGCTGGCCAGGCACGGCCTGGACCGGCAGCGCGGCGGCTCGGCCCGCGGGGTCGACGGCGGACCGGTGCGCGGGCTGCCCGGCGACGAGCAGGGCGCGTTCCCCGCCGGCAGCCTCCCGGCGGTACACCGCCCCGACCCGCCCGAGCAGCTGGCGCTGTGCTGAGCCGGCCTCAGCCGGCCACCCGGTGCAGCCGGTTGACCGCGCGGGCGGCCCGCACCGCGCCGCGGGCGGAGACCGGCGGCGCACCCGCCGCCAGCGCCAGCCGGCGGTAGGAGTCGTAGGACAGCACGGCGTACTCGGCGGCCAGCGCCTCGGCCCACGCGCGCCGCGAGGGCGCGGCGGTGGCGCGCAGGTGCTGGCCGGTGCGCACGGCGTGCTTGGCGAAGGTGACCTGCAGGGCCTGCGTGGACAGCTGCCCGCCCACCCGGGACCCGAAGCCCGGCCCGCGGCGCAGGGCCGGCAGCACCCACGGGCTGGCGGCCAGCACGGGGTAGCGGTTGCGGACCTCCTCCCAGGCGTGCCAGGCGGTCAGCGCGCCCGGGACCGCCCAGTCGCCGTCGTCGGTGCGCACCAGCAGCCGACGGGCGGTGGCGTGCACCTGGTCGCGGCGCAGCTCGCGGAACTGCCCCACGGTGCCCGGCCAGCCCAGGGCCAGCGCGCACCACGCCACCGTGCGCAGGTGCTCGGCGTCCTCCCGGCGGATCTGGGTGAGCGGGCGCAGGTCGAGGGTCTGCGGTGTGGGCTCCGGCGTCGGGACCGTGGGCAGGGCCAGCCCGCCGTAGCGGGCGACCTTGCCGTAGAGCGCCACGGTGGCCGGCTTCCAGCCGCGGGCCGCGACGACCGGGTCGAGGCCGGTGGCAGCCAGGTCGTCGGGCCCGAGGCCGAGCTCGAGCGCCGCGTCGACCAGGCGCCGCCACTGGGCCTCGTAGCCCTCGGGCGGCGCGATGCGGCGCCACGCCCGCTCGGGGGGAGGGGCCGGCATGTCCGGCAGGGCCTGCTGCCACGTCGCCACGCCGCAATTCTACCGTTATCCCCAACAATTTTGCGACCTCCGGTCGTCGGCTTCTGCCGTAGACATCGGCAGGACGGCGCCCTCCGGGCGCCATGGCGGCAATCGCGGGAGCTCGCGGTGCGGCCGGAGGGGGAGCGAGGGGAGCAGGCGCAGCCGGCCTCCCTCAGTAGGGAGATCTGACTTGGGCATAACGGTGCGTCGGTGCGCGATCGGGTGAGCTCGTCCTGCGCCGTCGCCCAGCTCTGGTGATCATGGGCGCGTGCGGACGGTCGGGGTCGAGGAAGAGCTGCTGGTCGTCGATCCCGACGGCCGGCCCGTGCCGCTCGGCCCCGAGGCGCTCGAGGTGGCTGCGCGGCGGGGCGAGGGCGAGACCGTCGAGCAGCACGACCGGGCCGACGACGACGGCGCCGCGGAGGGGGCGCACCTCGTCCCCGAGCTCAAGGCACAGCAGGTGGAGCTGGGCACCCGGGTCTGCCGCACGCTCGACCAGGTGACCGGGGAGCTGCGCACCTGGCGGGCGCGCGCCGACTCCGCGGCCCGCGCCGTCGGCGCCCGGGTGGCGGCCCTGGCCACGTCCCCGGTGGCCGTCGAGCCGGTGCCGAGCGAGGGGGAGCGGTACGCGCGCATCCACGACGTCTTCGGCCGCATCGCCGCCGAGCAGCTCACCTGCGGCTGCCACGTGCACGTCTCGGTGGCCGACGACGAGGAGGGCGTCGCCGTCCTCAACCGGATCCGCGTCTGGCTGCCGGTGCTCACCGCGCTGACCGCCAACTCGCCGTTCTGGCACGGCACCGACACCGGCTACGCCAGCTACCGCTCGCAGTCCTGGAGCCGGTGGCCGTCGGCCGGGCCGAACGGCGTCTTCGCCGACGCCGCCGAGTACCACCGCCTCGTCGACGACGTCCTCGCCACCGGCACGGCCGTGGACACCGGGATGGTCTACTTCGACGCCCGTCTGTCGGCCCGGTGGCCCACCGTGGAGGTGCGCGTCGCCGACGTCGCGCTGCGCGTGGAGGACGCGGTCACCCACACCGGCCTCGTCCGGGGGCTGGTCGACACCGCCGCCGCGGAGTGGCGGGCCGGCCGGCCGGTGCCCGAGGTCCGCCCCGAGCTGCTCCGGCTGGCCACCTGGCGGGCCGGCCGCTCCGGGCTGACCGGCGAGCTGGTGCACCCCCGCACCGGCCGGCCGGCGCCCGCGGCCGAGGTGGTCGGGGCGCTGCTGGAGCACCTGCGGCCGGCGCTGGCCGCCGCCGGCGACGAGCAACGGGTGGCCCACGGGGTGGCCCGGCTGCTCGCCCACGGCACCGGCGCCGACCTCCAGCGGCGGGTCCACGCGTCCTCCGGCGACCTCGCCGAGGTCGTGCGGGCCGCCGTCGCCGTCACCGCCGGGGAGCCCGCCCGGACCGCACAGGCCGCTCTCACCGAAGGCAGCTAGGGTCCGGCCATGTACACGGCCAGCACGCGCGACGTCGTCCGCCGGGACCTCTTCGGTGCCGCGCCCGATCCCCGCGACCGGCCCTACCGGTTCGTCGTCCGCCTGGCCCTGGTCGTCTTCCGGCTGTTCGGCTTCCGGTTCGACGTCCGCGGCTCGGAGCACGTGCCGGCCACCGGCGGCGCGATCATCTGCAGCAACCACGTCAGCTTCTTCGACTTCACCTTCCTCGGCCTCGCGGCGCTGCCGCGGCACCGGCTGGTGCGCTTCATGGCCAAGGCCGCGGTCTTCTCGCACTGGTTCGCCGGGCCGTTCATGCGCGCCATGCGGCACATCCCGGTCGACCGCAAGGCCGGGGCGGCGGCCTTCGAGTCCGCCGTGCGGGCCCTCAAGGACGGCGAGGTGGTCGGCGTATTCCCCGAGGCCACGATCAGCCGCAGCTTCACCGTCAAGGAGCTCAAGGCCGGCGCGGCGCGGATGGCCGTCGACGCCGGCGTGCCGATCATCCCCGCGGCGGTCTGGGGCGGGCAGCGGATCGCCACCAAGGGGCACAAGGTGGTGCTCCGCCGCGGCGTCCCGGTGACCGTCGTCCTCGGCGAGCCGATCGTCGCCGGGCCGGGGGAGCGCCCCCAGGCCCTGCTGCGCCGCACCAAGGCGGCCATGGAGGCGCTGCTGGACGAGGCGCAGCGCAGCTACCCCGACGCGCCGTCCGGGCCCGACGACCGGTGGTGGCAGCCGGCCCACCTGGGCGGAACGGCGCCGACGCCGGAGGAGGCCGCCGGGGAGGACGCCGTCGACGCCGCCGGCCGCCGCGCGAAGCTGCCCCGGCCGCACCCCGTCGCGCGGCTCAGGAAGCTGGTCGCCCGCCGCTGACCGGCGCCCCGCACCGGGCCGCGTTCGCCGCGGAGCTCTCGATCCCGACCGCGGCCCGGCGCTCGTCGAGCCGGTCCGGGTCGACGCACGGCACCGGCACCGGCACCAGGTCAGCGCAGGACGTCGCCGGCGACGTCGGTGACGATCGCCCGGAAGGTGGTGGTGTCCACCTCGTCGTCCACGGTGACGCGGACGATGTCGGCGACCTGCTGCACGTCGACCGGCCGGACGGCGGCTGCGCGGGCCGAGGCCACGAGGTGGAGGTAGCGCACCCGGTCGGGGTCGCAGGCGGAGCGGGAGGAGGGCAGCCCGGAGGCCGGCTGTCGGTGCATGCGCCGACGGTAGGCAGCACCGCCCGGGGGTGCGGGGGACCACCGCCGGGGGGGGGGGGGGGGGCCCGCCCGCCCCCCCCCCCCCCACACCGGCACCCCCCCCCCCCGCCCCCCCCCCCCCCCCCCGCCGCCCCCCCCCCCCCCCACGCCCTCCCCAC
>NZ_JBJGZV010000047.1:0-41296 GCF_054050715.1 Blastococcus sp. SYSU D00669 | reverse complement strand
CCACCGGCGACGACGACGTCGTACTGCCCGGCGATCAGCCCGGCCGCGGCGAAGTGCACCGACTGCTGCGAGGAGCCGCACTGCCGGTCGACGGTCACGCCGGTCACCGACTCCGGCCACCCGGCGGTGAGCACCGAGGTGCGGGCGATGTCGAAGGTCTGCTCGCCCACCTGCGACACGCAGCCCCAGATGACGTCCTCGACCACGCCGGGCTCGACCCCGGCGCGCTCGACGAGCGCCTTGAGCACGTGGGCCGACAGCTCGGCCGGGTGCACCCCGGACAGCCCGCCGTTGCGCTTGCCGACCGGCGTCCGCACGGCCTCCACGATCACTGCGTCCCGCATGTCCCTGCCTCTCCCCACGACGGTGTGACTTCCGCACTGTAAGCCTGCTCCGCCGCGAAGTGTGAGACCCATGTCAACTTCGACGGCGGAACGGGTTCGAGCCGGTGCGGAACAGCGTCTCCTGCGCGAGGCTGGCGGCCAGCGTGCCGTCGGCGGTCGTCAGCGAGCCGCTGTACCAGCCCCGCCCCGCCGAGACGGTGTGCGGCACGAGGTCCATGAGCACCCAGTCGTCCAGCCGCGCCGGCCGGTGGAACCACACCGCGTGGTCGATGCTCGCCCCGGGCGACGCCTCGTCGTCCGGCAGCGCCGACAGACCCGTCCCGATGTCGGACAGGTAGGTCAGCACGCAGGAGTGCACGAGCCGGTCGTCGGGCAGCGGCACCGAGGTGCGCGCCCAGAACCGGGTCGGCCAGTGCCCGTCCGGGTACGGCTGCGACGGCAGCCGGCCCTCCATCGAGAACAGCCGCGGCAGCGTGTGCGCCGGCAGCCCGTCGGGCGGCTCGGCGTCCGGGGCCGGGTCGACGGCGACCTCCGGGCCCTCGGCCGCCGCGGCGAAGGACGCCGACATGCTGAACACGACCTCGCCGCCCTGCAGCGCCACCACCCGGCGGGCCGAGAACGAGCGCCCGTCGCGGTCGCGGTCCACCCGGAAGACCGTCGGCCGGGCCGCGTCCCCGCTGCGCAGGAAGTAGCCGTGCAGCGAGTGCGGCAGCCGGTCGGGCTCGACCGTGCGCCCGGCCGCGAGCAGCGCCTGGGCGGCGACCTGCCCGCCGTAGAGCGGGAAGGGGTCGGCGAAGACCAGCGTGCTGCGGTAGAGGTCGCGGTCGACCTCCTCCAGGTCGAGGACGTCGAGCAGCGTCGGGTCGCTCACCGCCCCTTCCACACCGGCGCGCGCTTCTCGGCGAACGCGACCGAGCCCTCGCGGGCGTCCTCGCTGGCGAACACCGGCTCCACGATCTCCGCCTGCCGGGCCCACCCCTCCTGCCACGACCACTCGGCCGACGAGCGGGCGACCTGCTTGGTCGCGGCCACCGCCAGCGGCCCGTTGGCCGCGATCGTCGCCGCCAGCGCCAGCGCGCCCTCGAGCGCCCCGCCCTCGGGGGTGACCCGGTTGACCAGCCCGATCTCGGCCGCGCGCGGCGCGGTCAGCGGGTCGCCGGTGAGCAGCAGCTCCAGCGCCAGCGCGTACGGCACCCGCCGGGTCAGCAGCAGCGCCGCGCCACCCGCGGCCACCAGCGACCGCTTCACCTCCGGCACGCCGAAGCGGGCGGTCTCGGCGGCGACGACCAGGTCGCAGGCCAGCAGCAGCTCGAACCCGCCGGCCAGCGCCCAGCCCTCGACGGCGCCGATGAGCGGCTTGCGCGGCGGCGTCTGGGTGATCCCGCACAGCCCGCGGCCCTCGATCGCCGGGGTCTCCCCGCGCAGGAACGCCTTGAGGTCCATGCCGGCGGAGAACGTGCCGCCCGCCCCGGTGAGCACGCCCACCCGCAGCCCGTCGGAGGCGTCCAGCTCGTCGACGGCGGCGGCCACCGCGGCGGCGACCCCGGCGTCGAGCGCGTTCTTCGCCTCCGGCCGGTTGATCGTGATGACCTGCACGCCGTCGCGCGCCTCGACCAGCACCTCGTCGCTCACCGCTGCTCCTCCCTGTCGGCCTGCACCACGGCGCCGCTGTCCAGCAGCGCCCTCACCTCGTCGTCCCCGAAGCCCCACGCGCGGAGCACCTCGACCGTGTCCTGGCCCGGCGCGCGGGGGACGCCGCGCACGGCGGCCGGGGTGCGCGAGAACCGCGGCGCCGGCGCCGGCTGCGGGCCCAGCCCCTCGTCGACGAACGTCCCGCGCGCCGCCAGGTGCGGGTGCGCCGGCGCCTCGGTCAGCCCCAGCACCGGCGTCACGCACGCGTCGGTCCCCTCGAACACCGCCGTCCACTCCGCCCGCGTGCGCGAGGCGAACGCCTCGGCGAACAGCCGCCGGTGCTCCGGCCACGCCGCGACGTCGTGCTGCCCGCTCCCCGGGAGGCGACCGGTCAGCCCCAGCCCCTCGACGAGCAGCGCGTAGAACTGCGGCTCCAGCGCCCCCACGGCCATGTGCTCGCCGTCGGCGCAGCGGTAGGTGTCGTAGAACGGCGCGCCGCCGTCGAGCAGGTTGCTCTCCCGGCGGTCGCGCCACAGCCCGCCGCCGAGCATCCCGTAGACCATCGTCACCAGGGAGCTGGCGCCGTCGACCATCGCCGCGTCGACCACCTGACCGCGGCCGCTGGCCGCCCGCTCCAGCAGCGCGGCCAGGATCCCGACGACGAGGAACATCGACCCGCCGCCGAAGTCGGCGCCGATGTTGAGCGGCGGCACCGGCTTGTCCCGCGGGCCGATGGCGTGCAGCGCGCCGGTGAGGCCCAGGTAGTTGATGTCGTGCCCGGCGCGCGCGGCGAGCGGGCCCTCCTGCCCCCAGCCGGTCATCCGGGCGTAGACCAGCCGCGGGTTGCGGGCCGCGCAGTCCTCCGGGCCGATGCCCAGCCGCTCGGTCACCCCGGGGCGCAGTCCCTCGACCAGGACGTCGGCCTGCTCGACGAGCCGCAGCACCACCTCCCGCCCCTCGGCGGACTTCAGGTCGACCGCGGCGCACGGCCGGCTGCGGTGCAGCGCCTCCCGCTCCGGCGGGAACAGCTTCGCTCCCCCGCCGGGCCGGTCGACCCGGACCACGTCGGCCCCCAGCTCGGCGAGCAGCATGCACGCGTAGGGACCGGGCCCCAGCCCGCTGAGCTCGACGATCCGGATCCCGGCGAGCGGACCTGACGGCGACGTCACGGGCCGCACGCTAGCGAACCGCCCGCGGACCGGCGTGGTTGCATCTGTGCGGAACCGCTGGGTTCCGCCAGACCGACGGGGAGGTCCGTGCATGTCCGGGAAGTCGCCACTGGTCGCGTCGGCGATCGGCGCGGTGCTGCTGCTGGTGGGGTGCTCCTCCGCCGTCGGCGGCACGGCCAGCCCGGATCCCGGGATGGCCCCGCCCGAGGCGTCCTCGTCGGCGCCCTCCTCCCCCGAGCCCGAGGAGCCGGGCACGGCCGAGGTCAACGCCCGCGGGAACATCGAGAAGGAGGTCGGCGAGCCCGCCGGCGTGACCGGGGACGACGGCGAGCCCCTGCTCACCTTCACCGTCGACGAGATCGTCGCCGACTACACCTGCACCGGTGACCTGCCCGAGCCCGCGGAGAACGGCCACTTCGTGGCGCTGCGGATGACCGTCGAGACCGCGCCGAACCTGCCGCCCGACGCCTACTACGACATCAGCGCCTACGAGTTCTCGTTCATCGGCGGCGACGGCGTGACGTTCACCGAGGTCGACACCTTCGCCGCGTTCATCTGCGCCGCCGACGACCAGCAGCTGCCCTCCGGCGAGCTCGGCAGCGGGCAGCGGTACACCGGCACGCTCGTCCTCGACGTGCCGGGGAACTCGGGGATCGTCCAGTACCAGCCGTTCTACCTGCCCGAGGGCGGCTGGGAGTGGGAGTTCTGACGGCGGCTCAGGCGTCGCCGTAGACGGGGATCCGCGCCCCGCTGACCGGGGCGGCGTCCGGCCCGGCCAGGAAGGCGATCACCCGGGCGATCGCCGCCGGCGCGACGGCCCTCGCCGCCAGCTCCGGCGACATCCACGAGCGGTTGGCGGGGGTGTCGATCACCGAGGGCAGCACGCAGTTGACCCGGATGCCCTGCGGCCGCAGCTCGTCGGCCAGCAGCTCGGTCATCCGGACGACGGCGGCCTTGCTCGTCGCGTGGGCGACCGGCGCCCGGCCGCCGACCGCCGTCTTCGACCCGACCGCGACGATCGACCCGCCGGGCGGCATGCGGGCCGCGGCCTGCTGGCAGCACCACAGCAGGGACGAGACGTTGGACTCCCACATCTGCGCCCACACCTCGGGCGTGAGGTCGGCCAGCGAGCTCGGCCGGAAGCCGCCGGCCAGCGCGACGAGCACCGACGGCGGGCCGATCCGGTCGATCTCCGCCCACGCCGCGGCGGTCGCCGTCGGGTCGGCCAGCTCGGCGGCGACCGGGTGGACGCCGTCGGCGCGGCCCACCTCGTCGAGCGCGTCGCCGGCCCGGTCCAGGGCGACGACCTGCCGCCCCGCCGTCCGGAACTCCGCCAGCACGGCGCGCCCGAGCGCGCCCGCGGCACCGGTCACCACCACCAGCCCGGCCTCGTCCACGGCCGCCATCATGCCGTCGGCACGCCCGGGTTACCGGGCGGTAGCTCGTGTGGGATCGTCGGAGGCGTCCACGTACGACGACGACGAGGCTGTCGTCAGGGAGTAGAGGTCCCATGCGGTTGCAGCTGTCCCCGGAGGACGAGGCCTTCCGGGAGGAGATGCGCACCTTCTTCACCACCCAGATCCCGCAGTCCATCCGCGACACGGTGGCCCACCACCGCCACCTGACCAAGGACCAGTACGTCGAGAGCCAGCGGATCCTCAACGCCGCCGGCCTGGCCGTGCCGCACTGGCCGGTGGAGTGGGGCGGCAAGGACTGGACGCCGCTGCAGCGCCACATCTGGCGCGAGGAGATGCAGCTGGCTGCCGTCCCCGAGCCGCTGGCCTTCAACGCCAGCATGATCGGCCCGGTGCTCGCCCAGTTCGGCACGCAGGAGCAGAAGGAGCGGTTCCTGCCCGCGACGGCGAACGTCGACATCTGGTGGTGCCAGGGCTTCTCCGAGCCCGACGCCGGCTCCGACCTGGCCTCGCTGCGCACCACCGCCGTCCGCGACGGCGACGAGTGGATCGTCAACGGCCAGAAGACGTGGACCACGCTCGGCCAGCACGCCGACTGGATCTTCTGCCTCGTGCGCACCGACCCGACCGCCGAGAAGCGCCAGCGCGGCATCTCCATGCTGGTCTTCCCGATGGACTCCCCCGGCGTCACGCTGCGCCCGATCGAGCTGCTCGACGGCACGCACGAGGTCAACGAGGTCTTCTTCGAGGACGTCCGGGTGCCCGCCGAGAACCTGATCGGCGAGGAGAACGCCGGCTGGACGATCGCGAAGTTCCTGCTCGGCAACGAGCGGGTCGGCATCGCCCGGGTCGGCCACACCAAGCGCCTGCTGGCCGACGCCAAGGAGCACGCCCGCTCGATCGTGGTGAACGGCGTCCCGCTGTCGGAGGACCCCTTCACCACCGCCCGCATCGCCGAGCTCGAGAACGAGCTCCTGGCGCTGGAGCTCACCGCGCTGCGCGTGGTGGCCACCTCCGCCGACGGGCGCCCGCACCCGGCGTCGTCGGTGCTCAAGCTGCGCGGCTCGGAGCTGCAGCAGGCCGCCACCGAGCTGCTCGTCGACCTCGCCGGCCCGCTGTCGCTGGCGTCCTACGCCGACGGCGGCTCCGACGTCCCGGAGTGGGCACGGGTGGCCACGCCCGAGTACCTGAACTACCGCAAGGTCACCATCTACGGCGGCTCGAACGAGGTTCAGCGCACCATCATCGCCGGCACGATCCTGGGGTTGTGATCTGACCGTGGACTTCACCTACGACGACGAGCAGAACGCCCTCCGCGAGGCGGTGAGCGGGCTGCTGGCCCGCGCGTACGGCGACAGCGAGACCCGCCGGAAGGTCACCGCGACCGACCCCGGCTTCGACGAGAAGACCTGGGCCCGGCTGGCCGAGATGGGCCTGCTCGGGCTGCCGTTCCCCGAGGAGTCCGGCGGCATGGGCGCCGGCCCGGTCGAGGTGGCGATCGTGGCCGAGGAGGTCGGCCGGGTCCTCGCGCCCGAGCCGTTCGTCGAGGCCGTCGTCCTGGCCGGCGGGCTGGTCCAGGCGGCCGGCACGCCGGCCCAGCGCGAGGAGCTGATCGGCGGCCTGTCCGAGGGCTCGCTGGTGCCGGCCTTCGCGCACGCCGAGCCCGGCACCCGGTGGACCCCGACGGCGAGCGGCGTCCGGGCCGTGCAGGACGGCGACGCGTGGCGGCTGACCGGCGTCAAGGAGCCGGTGCTCAACGGGGCCCGCGCCGACGTCCTCGTCGTCAGCGCCGTGGTCGACGGCGGCACCCGGCTGTTCGTCGTCCGCGGGGACGCCGAGGGGCTGACCCGGACCGGCTACCGCACCCACGACGGCGGCCGCGCGGCCAAGGTCGAGTTCGCCGGCACCCCGGCCGAGCCGCTCGGCGACGCCGCGGGCGACCAGACGGCGGTCGTCGAGCGGGCGCTGGCCGAGGCCCGCATCGCCTACGCGCACGAGGCCGTCGGCGCCATGTCGACCGCGCTGACCACGACCGCGGAGTACCTCAAGACCCGCAAGCAGTTCGGGGTCACGCTCAACAAGTTCCAGGCGCTCACCTTCCGCGCCGCCGACATGTACGTGTCGCTGGAGCTCGCCCGCAGCACCGCGCTGTGGGCGTCGCTGGTCCTCGACGCCGGCGGGGACGTGATCACCGCGGCCGAGCGGGTGCGGCTGCAGACCAGCCGGGCCGCGCGGCACATCGGCAAGGACGCGATCCAGCTGCACGGCGGGATCGGCGTGACCGCCGAGTACTCGGTCGGCCACTACACCAGCCGGCTCACCGCGATCGACCACGTGCTCGGCGACGGCGACTGGGCGCTGGCCCGGCTCGCCGCCGGCGTCGACGCCTACCCGACGGTCGACCCGCTCGGCGCCCCGTACACCCGGTGAGCGCACCGGCCCCCGCCCTCGTCAGCCCCGCCTGGCTCATCGGCGGGCTCCGCAACGTCCCGGGCTACCTGGGCGCGGGCGGGGGCCGGCTCACCTTCGTCAGCGACACGCCGGTCTTCGACGTGCCGCTGGCCGAGGTGCACGACGTCAGCTGGCCGTGGCACTGGTTCGGCGGCGGGGTGAAGCTCACCGCCGCCGGCACGAAGTACAAGATCACCTTCGTGCGGCCCAACGGCATGCCGCAGCCCGACCCGTCGATGCTGCAGACCGCGGCGGGCGTCTTCGGCCTGCTCACCGGCACCTGGCACGACATCTCCGCGCTGCAGGGCCTGGCCGACATCGGCACCGGCCGCGCCGCCGGGGAGAAGTGGAAGCAGGTCCTCCCCGGCTGAGCAGTTCCGCTCCCGGCGCCCTCAGACCGCGATGTTGGCGTTGCGGTGGAAGACGTTGTCCGGGTCGTAGGCGGCCTTGATCCGCGCGAGCCGGGCGTACTTGGGGCCGTAGGACGCCACGACCTCGGCCGTCTCACCGGCGTCCAGCGAGTTGACGTACGTCGCCTTGCCCATGGCGTGGCGCTGCAGCGCCCCGTGCACCGAGCGGACCCACTCCCGCTCGGCGGGCAGGAGCTCCGGCACCGGCACCTCGCCGATCACCGCCAGCATGTACCGCGGGCTCCGGCCGCCGCCGAAGGCGGTCGCGTCGTCCGGCACCTGGGTGTACGCGCCGTCGAGCCGGTAGAAGACCATGACCGACAGCGGCGAGGCCTTGCGCGGGGCGAGGTCGGCGACGACGTCGATCACCCCGTCGGTGAGGTCCTCGAGGTAGCAGCTCTTCTCGTAGGCGTGCACGCCGTGGGCGTTGGCCTCGTCCTGCATCTGCTGCACCGCGGTGAACGGCATCGGGGCGGCGAACTCGAACAGCGGCGGCAGCGCGCCGCGCACCCGCTCGGCGACCGCGGCGTGCTCGGCCGGGTCGCCGAAGCCGACCAGGAACAGCGCGACGCCGACCCTCCCCTGGTGCTCGGGGGGCACGAACGGCACCGGCGGCGCGGTGAACGCCGCGGCCGGGAAGGCGGTCAGCGAGAGCGGCAGGTCCCGGACGACGTCCCGCATGACCCGCAACGCCTCCCGGCTCTGCCCGGCGTCCCAGAAGTGCAGCCCGAACTGCACCACCGGCCCGGCCTGCACCAGCGAGAACTCGAACTCCGTCACGACACCGAAGTTGCCGCCCCCGCCGCGCAGCGCCCAGAACAGGTCGGCGTTCTCGTCCTCCGCCGCCCGCAGCACCCGCCCGTCGGCGACCACGACCTCCGCCGACAGCAGGCGGTCGGCGGACAGCCCGCCCTGCCGGGTCAGCCACCCCATCCCGCCGCCGAGGGTCAGCCCGCCGACGCCGGTGTGGCTGACCACCCCCGAGGGCAACGCCAGCCCGTGCGGCGCGGTCGCGGCGTCGACGTCGCCGAGCAGGGCACCGCCCCCGACGCGGACGCGCCGGGCCACGGGGTCGACGACGACGGCGTTCATCCGCCGCAGGTCGACGACGAGCCCGCCCTCGGTGCTGGAGAGGCCGGGCATGCTGTGCCCGCCGCCGCGGACGGCGATCTCCAGCCCCTCCCGCCGGGCGAACCCGATCGCGGCGCTGACGTCGGCGGTCGACACGCACTCGACGACCACCGCGGGCCGCCGGTCGATCGCGCCGTTCCAGACCGCGCGCACCAGGTCGTAGGCGGGCTCCCCGGGCACGGTCACCGCTCCGCCGACGACGGCGCGCAGTGCCCCGATGTCCCCGCTGAGCGTCTGGGTCATGACCCCTCCCCTGCTGCCTGCCGTGCTGGGACGGGGCGGGAGTGTGGCCCGGCGGCCCGGTCCGGACCAGCCCGCCGCGGCAGGAACGTGCGCCGGCCCGGCCGCGCGTGGCGCTGCGTGGAGGACGGGACTCCGGCCGGTCAGCGCCGCCGCAGCACCCGCCCCGCCCGGCGGAGCAGTTCGTAGGCGGCCAGCGTGCCGGCGGCCGAGACGGCGACGATCACGAGGTACTCCAGCGCCGGGTGCACCGACCACCCGACCACGACGAACGCGACGGCGACCACCACCGGCTGGTGCAGCACGTACCAGGGCAGGACGGCGGACCGCGCATAGGCCGCCACCGGCGAACCCGGCGTCGTCCGCTCGGCCCGCGGCCCGGCCAGCGCGCCGACGATGGCCAGGGTCGCGCACCAGGCGGCGACGCCGAAGCAGGCCCGGCCGACCGAGGAGACCAGGTCCCGGTCCAGCAGCGGATCGGCCCCGGGCACCTCCCGCCGCAGCAGGAAGAGGGTGCCGGCGACGAGCAGGCCGGCGATCGCGGCCAGCGCGGCCGGGCGCACGCTGCGCCGGGCGGCGGCCCGCAGCCGCGGGTCGGCGGCCACGAGCAGGCCGCCGGCGAAGAACAGCCCGTAGGCCACCTCGTTCGACGCCGCGATGCCCTGGTCCTGACCGAGGAGCGCGCAGGCGGCGGCCACCGGGACCGCCGGCAGCAGGACCAGCCCGGGCCGGTGCTCCGCCGCCCCGCCCAGCCGGTCGAGGAGGCGCCCGCCCCGGTCGCCGGAGAGGAACCGGAGCACCGGAACCGCCGCCAGCGAGTACAGCAGGAGCAGCACGAGGAACCAGAGGTGCCCGGTCTCGAAGCCGCGGCCGTCCGCGGCGGGCTGCAGCAGGAACGGGAACTCCGACCAGTCCACGCGCACGCGGAAGAACCGCGGCCAGAACTCGGCGTAGGACTCGGTGTAGCCGGGGTCGGTCCGCAGCCGCAGCCACACGGGCAGCGGGACCAGCAGCACGGTGCCGAGCACCAGCGGGACGGCGATGCGCGTCAGCCGCCGCCGGACGAAGCCGGCGCCGTCGCGCCGGCGCCAGGAGGTCCAGGCCCCCACCCCGGCGATGAGGAAGACCAGCGGCATGGCCCAGACCACGACCGGCGCGGCGAGCGGCACGAGGACGTCGGTCGTCCGGTCGTCCTTGACGTAGAAGTCGTCGTCGGCGGCGAAGACCAGCGCGGCGTGGAACGGGACCAGCCCCGCCACCACGACCGCGCGGGCGACGTCGAGCTGCGGCCAGCGGTCGGTGCGGGCCGGCGACCCGGCGGGCCGCAGGTGCGTGCTCACGCCGGAGGATCCTGCCGCGTCCGGCGAGCGGGCGGCACTCAGCCGAGCATGGCGCGGCGCAGCTCCGCCGCGTCGGCGGTGACCTGCTCGAGCACGGCGGGCAGCGACTCCTCGCCGAGCACTCCGCAGGTGAGCCGGCTGATCGGCACCGGCTCGTAGCCCTCGGTGGTCAGGCGGGACGCGATCTCCGACGCCGCGCGCAGCAGGCTGCCGCCGTGGTCGGTGAGGTCGTCGACGGTCTTGAGCGCGGTGACCATGCCCGGCGGGAAGCCCCACTGCTCCAGCGCCACGGCGGTCAGCCGCAGGGCGTGGATGCCGTAGCGCCGGGCCTCCGCCGCGCGCCGGCCGAGGAAGGTCGGCTCCTCGGCCAGCAACCCGGCGTAGCCCTCCCGGTCGTTGTGGTGCAGCAGCGCCGCGCCCAGCCCGGAGAGCAGGCCGAGGCAGAGCGCGTCCTGCGGCCGCTCGCCGAACCGCCCGGCCAGCGTGGAGGCGGCCAGGGCCAGGCTGGTGGACAGGTCCCAGAAGTTCTCCGGCAGCCGCGACTCGTCGTCGAGGTCGGTCAGCGACACCGCCGCCATCGTGCGGACGGTGGTGAAGCCGATGACGGTCACCGCGAACTGCAGGGACGTGACCCGGCCGCGCATGCCGAAGTAGGCCGAGTTGGCCAGCTTCATGACCCGCCCGGCGAGGGCGACGTCGGTGGCCAGGACCGTGGCGAGCCGCTTGGCGCTGGTGTCCTCCGCGCCGGCCACCGAGACGATCTGCGCGGCCACCGGCTTCTGGACGGCCATCGTGTCGATGCCGGCCAGCACCTGCTCGATGTCGAACGTGGGGACCGACAGGGGGACGAGGGTCATGCCGGGCCTTCCCGTTGGGCGGCGAACCATGCGGCGGTCTCGGGGCCGGGCATCGGCCGGCCGAGCCCGAAGCCCTGGAGGTAGGTCGCGCCGAGACGGGCCAGCTCCTCGGCCTGCTCGACGGTCTCCACCCCCTCGGCCACCGTGCAGAGGTTCAGGTTGTGCGCCAGCGCGATGACCGCCGAGGCGATCTCGGCGTGGCCGTCGGCGAGCTCGGCGACGAACGAGCGGTCGACCTTGAGGCAGTCCACCGGGAGGTGCCGGAGGTAGGCCAGCGAGGAGTAGCCGGTGCCGAAGTCGTCGATCGCCACCTGCACGCCGAGGTCGCGCAGCTGCTGCAGCACGGCCCGCGCCAGACCGGGATCGGTCATCAGCGCCGACTCGGTGATCTCCAGCTGCAGCCGGGAGGCCGTGAGCCGGTGCCGGCGCAGCGCCGCGCGCACCTGGACCGGCAGGTTCTCGTCCAGCTGCAGCGCCGAGACGTTCACGTTCGCCCGCATCGGCGCCGACATGCCGAGGTCGCGGTCCCACTCGGCCAGCTGCCGGCAGGTCTCGTCGAGCACGAACAGCCACAGGCCGCCGACCAGGCCCGCCTCCTCGGCGAGGGGCACGAAGTCGGCGGGGCTGATCGGGCCGCGCGCCGGGTGCTCCCAGCGGGCGAGGGACTCCACGGCCACCGCCGCGCCGTCCCCGGCGATGAAGATCGGCTGGTACAGCAGCGAGATCTCGCGCCGCTCGATGGCGTCGCGCAGGTCGGCGACCAGCCGCAGCTTCTCCCGTGCCTGGGCGCGGCCCCGCTGGTCCAGCACGGTGATCCGGCCCTTGCCGCCGGCCTTGGCCTGGTACATCGCGATGTCGCAGTCGCGGATGAGCTCCTCGGCCTCGAGGTGGTCGGTCGTCTGCACGGTCACGCCCACGCTCGCGTGCGGCCGGATGTCCAGCCCGCCCAGGCGGACGACGGCTCCGAGCGCCTCGCCGATCCGGTGGGCCAGGGTGACCGCGGCGGCCTCGCCGACGCCCTCGCAGACGACGACGAACTCGTCGCCGCCGAACCGCGCGACCAGGTCGCCCGGCCGGACGGTGCGGGTGAGCCGCCGCGCGACCTCGACGAGCAGCTGGTCGCCGGCGGTGTGCCCGAGCGAGTCGTTGACGACCTTGAAGTTGTCCAGGTCGAGGAAGATGCAGGCCAGGTCGCTGCGGCCGGGGACGAACCGCTCGGCCACGTACTGCGCCAGCAGGATGCGGTTGGGCAGGCCGGTGAGCGGGTCGTGGCCGGCCTGGTGGGCCAGCCGCGTCTCGAACGCCAGCCGCTCGGTGATGTCCTCGATGGTGGCGACGAAGCCGGCGCCGACCCCGGGCGTGAACAGGTGCGCGAAGCGGAGCACCGTCGTCCGCTCGGTCCCGTCCTCCCGGACCAGCCGGGCCTGCGCCTCCGCGTCGTCCCCCTCGAGGGCGTCGGCGGCCGCGTCGACGACGGCCTCCAGGTCGTCGGGGTGGATCGTCTCCATCCACGCCGTGCCCAGCAGCTGCTCGGCGCGGCGGCCGACCAGCGTGCAGAACGCGTCGTTGACGTGCGCGAGCCGCATGCCCTGCTCCGAGAGCAGGGTCGGGATCGGCGAGCGCTCCGTCAGCGCGGCGAACCGCCGCTCGTGCGCGTCGGCGGTGGCCTGCAGCGCGCGCTCGTGCGCATCGCTGACCGAGGCGATCCGCAGGGTCCACATCCGGCCGCTCGGCATGGGGGTGGAGACGACGACGGCGTCCACCGTCACGCCGCGCGCCGTCCGCACCGGCAGGCGCATCTCCGCGCCGCGCTCGCGGCGCAGCAGCAGCTTGCGCTCGCCGCCGCGCAGGGTGGGCAGGAGCTGCTCGACCGGCAGCCGGCGCAGGTCGTCGCCGTCGTACCCGAGCAGCGCGACCGCGCCCTGGTTGCCCCAGGTCACCCGGCAGGTCGAACCCACGGTCTCGGCGACCAGGATCGCCATCGCCTCGGTCACCGCGGCGCCGTAGAAGATGCCGGCGACGACCTCGGGCGGCACGCGCTCGTCGTTCGGCGAGCTGCGCTTGGCGGCCACTGTTCTCCTGTCCTCGTGCGTGCGGGACCGCATCGGACGGTCCCCGCACCGACCCCATCGGCCGCCCGCAACGGTGGGTTTCGCGGATCGGTGCGTTCTCACCCCATCGAGGGGTGCGACGATCCGCAGGGCAACGGAGCCGAAGGGGATGGGGCGCGCATGCGGATCGGAGTTCCCCGGGAGTCCCGCCCGCGCGAGACGCGCGTGGCGGCGACCCCGACGACGGTGGCGGCACTGCGCCGCCTCGGCCACGAGGTGGTGGTCGCCTCCGGCGCGGGAGGGGCGAGCAGCTTCCCCGACGAGGAGTACGCCGCGGCCGGCGCGACCGTGGTCGGGGACGGCGAGGCCTGGGCCGCCGACGTCGTCCTGCACGTGAACCCGCCGACGCCCGAGGAGCTCGACCGCCTCTCCCCCGGCGCGACGCTGATCAGCCAGCTGGCGCCGGCCCTGGACCCGGCGCTGGTCGAGGAGCTCGGCCGCCGCCCGGTCACGGCGCTGGCCGTCGACGCGGTCCCCCGCATCTCGCGGGCGCAGGCGCTGGACGTGCTGTCGTCGATGGCGAACATCGCCGGCTACCGGGCGGTGGTGGAGGCGGCGCACGCCTTCGGCCGGTTCTTCACCGGCCAGGTGACCGCGGCCGGCAAGGTGCCCCCGGCCAAGGTGCTGGTCGTCGGCGCCGGCGTGGCCGGGCTCGCCGCGATCGGCGCGGCGAGCAGCCTCGGCGCGATCGTCCGCGCCACCGACGTCCGGCCGGAGGTCGCCGACCAGATCCGGTCGCTGGGCGGCGAGTACGTCGGCGTCCCCGCCGACGAGGGGCAGGGCGGCGGCACCGGCTACGCGAGCGTGACCAGCGAGGACTACGACCGGCGGGCCGCGGTGATGTACGCCGAGCAGGCCGCGGACGTCGACATCGTGATCAGCACCGCGCTCATCCCCGGCCGACCGGCGCCGCGGCTGATCACCGAGGAGATGGTCGCCTCGATGCGGCCCGGCTCGGTGGTCGTCGACATGGCGGCGGCGCAGGGCGGCAACGTGGCCGGCTCGGTGCCCGACGAGGTGGTCGTCACGCCGAACGGCGTCACGATCATCGGCTACACCGACCTGCCCGCCCGGCTGCCGGCGCAGGCCTCGCAGCTGTTCGGCACCAACCTGGTCAACCTGCTCAAGCTGCTGACGCCGGAGGCCGACGGGCGCCTGGTGCTCGACCTCGACGACGTCGTCGTCCGCTCGATGACCGTCGTCAAGGACGGCGAGGTGCTCTGGCCCCCACCCCCGGTGCAGGTGTCGGCGGCACCCCCGCCCGCCGTCGCGGCGCCCGCGCGCCTCGAGCTGCCCGTGAAGCAGCCGGTGCCGGCCTCGCGGCGGTTCGTGCTCGTCGGGCTCGCCGCGGCCGCGCTGTTCCTGGTGTCGGCGTTCTCGCCCGACGCGCTGATCGGCCACCTGACCGTCTTCGCGCTCGCCGTCGTCGTCGGCTTCTACGTGATCGGCTCCGTGCACCACGCGCTGCACACGCCGCTGATGAGCGTCACCAACGCGATCTCCGGGATCATCGTCGTCGGCGCCCTGCTGCAGCTGGGCCACGGCGACCCGGTGGTGACCGTGCTCGCCTTCGTGGCGGTCCTCGTCGCCAGCATCAACGTCTTCGGCGGCTTCGCCGTGACCCGCCGCATGCTCGGCATGTTCACGAGGAGCTGACCACCGTGACGCTGCAGACCGCCGCCGCCGGGGCGTACATCGTCTCGGCCCTGCTCTTCGTCCTCGCCCTGGCGGGCCTGTCGAAGCACGAGACCGCCAAGGCCGGCAACACCTTCGGCATCGCCGGCATGGCCGTGGCGCTGGTCGCCACCGTCACGCTGGCCGCCCGCGACGTCGAGGCCGCCGCGATCGGGCTGATCCTGCTGGCCATGGCGGCCGGCGCCGCGATCGGCCTGTGGCGGGCCCGCCGGGTCGCGATGACCGGCATGCCCGAGCTCATCGCGCTGCTGCACAGCTTCGTCGGCCTGGCCGCGGTGCTGGTCGGCTGGAACGGCTACCTCGAGGTCGAGGGCGCCGGTGCCGGGCAGACCGCGGTGGCCGACGACCTGCTCGGCATCCACTCCGCCGAGGTGGCCATCGGCGTGTTCATCGGCGCCGTGACCCTCACCGGCTCGATCGTGGCGTTCCTCAAGCTGTCGGCGCGGATCCGCAGCAACCCGCTGATGCTGCCGGGCCGCAACTGGCTCAACCTCGGCGCGCTGGTCGCCTTCGCCGTCCTGACGGTCGTGTTCGTGGTCTCCCCGGCGCTGCCCGTGCTGGCCGTGATCACCGCGCTGGCGCTCGCCCTGGGCTGGCACCTGGTCGCCTCGATCGGCGGCGGCGACATGCCGGTCGTCGTCTCGATGCTCAACAGCTACTCGGGCTGGGCCGCCGCGGCGTCGGGCTTCCTGCTCGGCAACGACCTGCTGATCATCACCGGCGCCCTCGTCGGCTCCTCCGGTGCGTACCTGTCCTACATCATGTGCCGGGCGATGAACCGCTCGTTCGTCTCGGTCATCGCCGGCGGCTTCGGCAACGAGGGCAGCATCGCCTCGGGCACCGAGGACGGCACGCACACCGAGATCACCGCCGAGGAGACCGCCGAGCTGCTGCGCACCGCCAAGTCCGTCGTCATCACCCCCGGCTACGGCATGGCCGTCGCCCACGCGCAGTACCCGGTGGCCGAGCTGACCCGCAAGCTGGAGGAGCTCGGGGTGCAGGTGCGCTTCGGCATCCACCCGGTCGCCGGCCGGCTGCCCGGCCACATGAACGTGCTGCTGGCCGAGGCGAAGGTGCCCTACGACGTCGTCCTGGAGATGGACGAGATCAACGACGACCTCGCCGGGACGTCGGTCGTGCTGGTCATCGGCGCCAACGACACGGTCAACCCCGCCGCGATGGAGGACCCGGGCAGCCCGATCGCCGGCATGCCGGTGCTGCGGGTGTGGGAGGCCGACAGCGTGGTCGTCTTCAAGCGGTCGATGAGCACCGGCTACGCCGGCGTGCAGAACCCGCTGTTCTTCCGCGAGAACACCCGCATGCTCTTCGGCGACGCCAAGGAGCGGGTCGAGGACATCCTCAAGGCGCTGTGACCCCGGGCGCGCGGAGCACGACGCAGCAGCGGCCGGGGCCGGGCTCCAGGCGTGCGTGGAGCCCGGCGTCCCCGCGCGCGTCGAGCAGCGCGGCGAGCAGGTCGAGGTTCATCCCGCAGACCAGCTCGGGATGCGTCGCGGCGAGCGCGTGGAAGGGGCAGTTGGCCAGCAGCACGCCGTCGCCGTCCGCCCGGGGCTCGTACCCGAGACCGGTGAGGACGTCGGTCAGCGGGGTCCCGGGGGCGGCGAGCCGCCGGCCCTCCGTGGCCGCGGCCGCGGCGACCGCGGGACCGACCGGGCCGTCGGCGGCCACGGAGACCGCCTCGGCCAGGATCCGCCCGGCCAGGTCGTAGTGCCGTTCGGGCAGCGTCACGGCGAACTCGCGGGCGGCCCTGCGGTAGAGCTTGGCCGGGCGCCCGGCGCCGGGGCCGCGGCGCCCGGACAGCCGGCGGTACTCGGTCTCGAGCAGCCCGTCGGCCACCAGCCGGTCGAGGTGGAACCGGACGGTGTGCCGCGGCAGCCCCACCCCGGCGGCGGCCTGGTCGCGCCCGACCGGGCCGTCGGCCTCGACGACGAAGCGGTACAGCGCCCGCCGCGCCGGGTCCGCGAGCGCCCCGACGGCGGCCAGCTCGTCCTCGCGCACGGCGCCTCCCGCTTCTAACGGACACTTCTCTTGCCGTAAGAGCGTAGCGGTCCTACGGTGCGGTGCATCCCCCTCGCACGCGGAGGAAGCGATGACGCTCTCCCTGCACCGCCGCGACGACGTCCCCGACGCGGAGTCCGCCGCCGCGGCCTTCCTCGCCGCGCTGGGCGTCGACACCGCGGCTCCCGGCCTCGTCGACACGCCCCGGCGGATGGCCGCGGCCTACGCCGAGCTGCTCACGCCCCGGGCGTTCGAGCTGACCACGTTCCCCAACGAGGAGCGCTACGACGAGCTGGTGCTGGCGCGCGGCATCCCGGTGCAGTCGGTCTGCGAGCACCACGTGCTGCCGTTCACCGGCGTCGCGCACGTCGGCTACCTGCCGGGCGAGCGGATCGTCGGGCTGTCGAAGCTGGCGCGGGTGGTGGAGCTCTTCGCCCGGCGGCCGCAGGTGCAGGAGCGGCTCACCGTCCAGGTGGCCGACTGGCTCTCCGAGCGGCTGCGCCCCCGCGGCGTCGGCGTCGTGATCGAGGCCGAGCACCTGTGCATGACGCTGCGCGGGGTGCAGGCACCGGGCACCAGGACGACGACCTCGGCGCTGCGCGGGCTGCTGCGCGAGGATGCGCGGACACGGGCGGAGTTCCTGGCACTGACCGACGGAGGCCGGAGATGAACATCGTCGTCGTGGGGGGCGGGCTCGCCGGGGCGCGGGCCGTCTCGACGCTGCGGGAGGAGGGGCACGACGGGCCGCTCACCCTGGTCGCCGCCGAGCCGCACCTGCCCTACGAGCGGCCGCCGCTGTCGAAGGGCTACCTGACCGGGTCGGCCGAGCTCGACTCGGTCTTCGTGCACCCGGAGCAGTGGTACGCCGACAACGACGTGCGGCTGCGGCTGGGCACCAGGGTCACGGCGCTGGACCGCGCCGCCTCCCGGGTCGCGCTCGACGACGGCGACGCGCTGCCCTACGACCGGGTGCTGCTGGCCACCGGCGCGGTGCCGCGCCGGCTGACCGTCCCCGGTGCCGACGAGCTCGCCCCGCGGTACCTGCGCACCATCGAGGACAGCCAGGCGCTCAGGGCGTCGTTCACCGCCGGCGCCCGCGTCGTGGTCGTGGGTGCGGGGTGGATCGGGCTGGAGGCCGCGGCGGCGGCGCGCGCGGCCGGGGCCGAGGTCGTGGTGCTGGAGTACGCGGAGCTGCCGCTGCTGCGGGTGCTTGGACCCGAGATGGCGCAGGTCTTCGCCGACCTGCACCGCGACCACGGCGTCGACCTGCGCTGCGGCGTCCGGATCGCCTCCGCGCGGGCCGGCGCGCTGGTGCTCGAGGACGGCAGCGAGGTCGCCGGCGACGTCGTCCTGGCCGGGGTGGGGATCGCACCCGACGTCGCCCTGGCCCAGGCGGCCGGCCTGGAGGTGGACGACGGCGTCGTGGTCGACGCCTCGCTGCGCAGCAGCGACCCGGCGGTGTTCGCCGCCGGCGACGTGGCGCGGGCGTTCCACCCCCGCTACGGCCGGCACCTGCGCGTCGAGCACTGGGCGAACGCGCTCAACCAGCCGCTCACCGCGGCGCGGTCGATGCTCGGCAAGCCGACCGTCTACGAGCGGCTGCCCTACTTCTTCAGCGACCAGTACGACCTCGGCATGGAGTACACCGGCCTGGCCGAGCCCGGCGGGTACGACAGGGTCGTCGTCCGCGGCGACCTGGAGGCCCGGGAGTTCGTCGCCTTCTGGCTCTCCGGCGACCGGGTGGTCGCCGGGATGAACGTCAACGTGTGGGACGTCATCGGGCCGATCCAGGAGCTGGTCCGCGAGGGAGCGCCCGTCGACCACGAGCGGCTCGCCGACCCGGACGTGCCGATCCCGGACCTGCGCCCGTGAGCGTGCAGGTCGTCCCTGCCACCGCCGACCGGTGGGACGACGTCGTCGCCGTCTTCGAGGGGCCCGGCGATGCGGGGCGCTGCTGGTGCCAGTGGTTCTACCGCGGCGCCGCGGCGACGCCCGAGCGGGCCGCGGCGAACCGCGACGCGCTGGCCGGGCAGGTCCGGGGTGAGCGGCCGCCCGGCGTGCTCGGGTACGTCGACGGCGTGCCGAGCGGCTGGGCGGCGGTCGGGCCGCGACCGTCGTACACGCGGCTGACCAACGGGCAGCTGCTGCGCGGCACGGCCGGCCTCGACGACCCGGCCGTGTGGGCGGTGACGTGCTTCGTCGTCCGCCGCGCCGCCCGGCGGCGGGGGCTGGCCGGGGAGCTGCTGGCCGGCGCGCTCGACCTCGCCCGCGCCGGCGGGGCGGGCGAGGTCGAGGGCTACCCGGTGGACGTCGCCGAGCGACCGAGGGCGAGCTCGGCCGAGCTGTTCCACGGGACGCTGTCGGTGTTCGAGCGCGCGGGCTTCCGGGAGGTCGCCCGGCCGCAGCCGGCGCGGCCCGTCGTCCGGCTGCGGCTGGGCTGACCGGTCACTCCCCGAGCATGCGCACCGAGAGGTCCCAGAGCCGGGCGGCGGACTCGGGGTCGAGCGCGTAGGGCGCCACGCCGGTGCGGGTGCCCTCCTCGTGCGGCAGCGCCTCGTTGCAGTCCTCGAAGTAGCGCCCGCCGACGCCGTCGACCAGCGGTGAGGCGGCCAGCAGCGCCGACGTGGCCGCGCCCTGCTCCGGCGTCTTCCAGGCCGGCGCCGCGGAGCCCATCTGCGCCCGCAGCCGGGCGAGGTCCTCCTCGGTCACGTGGCGCTGCAGGTTGGTGCGGATGCCCCCGGGGTGCAGCGCGTTGACGGTGATGCCGTGGTCGGCCCACCGCCGCGCGGCCTCGACGGCGAACAGCACGTTCGCGGTCTTCGACTGCCCGTAGGCCAGCCAGGGGTCGTAGGGGCGGGACCGGAAGTGCACGTCGTCGACGACGACGTCGGAGCGCAGGTGGGCGCTCGAGCTCACCGCCACCACACGGGCGCCGTCGGCGCCGGCCATCGCCGGGTGCAGCCCGGCGGCGAGGGCGAAGTGCCCCAGGTGGTTGGTGGCGAACTGGAGCTCCCAGCCCTGCCGGGTGCGGCGCAGCGGCGAGGCCATGACGCCGGCGTTGTTCACCAGCACGTGCAGCGGGCCGTCCCAGATGTCGAGGAACGTGCGGATCGAGCGCGGCTCGGCGAGGTCGAGCGGGAGGACGCGCAGCCACGGGTTGCCGGTGGAGTCGGTGATGTCGCGGGCGACCCGCTCGCCGGCCGCGCGGTCGCGGACGGCGAGGGTGACCTCCGCCCCGGCGCCGGCGAGGGCGCGGGCGGTCTCGGTGCCGATGCCCGAGGCGCCGCCGGTGACGATCGCGCGGCGGCCGCGCAGGTCGACGCCGGCGAGGACCTCGGCGGCGGTGGAGGTGGCGTCGAAGGGGGTGGTGACGCGGGTGGTGGCGGTCATGCCGGATGTCCCCTCACTGGGTGGACGTGGGGAACGGGCCGAGCCCGTAGGATGAGGTACCGGAGGCGCCTCCGGTATGTGTGGAACACTATCCGGAGGAACCTCCGGTACGCAACCCGGGACGAGAGGACGACGTCGTGACGGCAACCGGCGGCCGGGCGCTGCGCGCCGACGCGCAGCGCAACCGGGACCGTCTGCTCGAGGTGGCCGCGCACGCCTTCGCGGCGGGTGAGGACGTCACGCTCGAGGCGATCGCGCGCGAGGCCGGCGTCGGCATCGGCACGCTGTACCGGCACTTCCCCACCCGCGAGGCGCTGGTCGAGGCCGCCTACCGCAACGAGCTGGCCCGCCTCTGCGACGCCGCGGCCGAGCTGCTGCGGACCCAGCCGCCGGAGGCCGCACTGCGCACGTGGATGGACCGGTTCGTCGACTACATGACCACCAAGCGCGGGATGGCCGACGCCCTCAAGGCGGTGATCGCCTCCGGCGGGAACCCGTTCGCGCACAGCCGCGACCGGATGACCGAGGCGCTGGCACTGCTGCTGCGCGCCGGGGCGGAGGCGGGCACGCTGCGCGCCGACGCCGACCCCGCCGACGTGCTGACCGGTCTGTCGGGCATCTCGCTGGCCGCCGGTGACGCCGAGCGCCGGGAGCAGGCGGGCCGGTTGCTCGACCTCCTCGTCGACGGTCTGCGTTACGGCACGCCCCGGTCCTGACCTCGCGCGGGGGCTGTCCTTCCGGGCGCTGGGCTCCTACGGTGAACGCGTGCGCGCCGAGGGACTGCTCACCGACCCCACGGGGACGGCGGCGGCCGGGCACATCTGCTGGGTCTACGACGACGCCGACGACCTGACCGGTGCCGCGCGCCGCTACCTCGAGGAGGGGCTGGCCGCCGGCGACCGGCTGCTGTGGATCGGCGACCCCGGGCACGCCCGGCTCATCCGCGCCGAGTCGGGTCCGCTGGCCGACGTCGCCGGCCTGATCGACCGCGGCGAGCTCGAGGTGCTCGACGTCCGCGCCGGCTACCAGGGATCGGCGGCCTTCGTCCCCGGGGAGCAGCTCGCCTTCTACGACGCCGCCACGCGGCAGGCCGTCGCCGACGGCTTCCACGGGCTGCGCGTCGTCGCCGACGTGAGCGACCTGGCCGCCGACCCCGACCGCCGCGCCGACCTGGTGCGCTGGGAGCACCTGGCCGACGAGTACATGGCCTCGGGCTCCGGCATGGTGGCGCTGTGCGCCTACCGCGCCGACCTCGAGCCGGAGGCCCTGGCCGACGTCGCCTCGGTCCACCCGCAGGTGCGCCCGCGCGACGAGGGCCCGCCGTTCCGCGTCTGGTTCGACGGCGGCACGCTGACGGTGGGCGGGTGCGTCGACGCCTTCGGCGCGGAACGCCTCGGCCGGGTGCTCGGCGGGACGCACGTCGAGGGTGCGGTGGTGCGCATCGACCTGACCCGGCTGCAGTTCGTCGACGTGGGCGGCTGCCGCGCGCTGGCCCGCTGGGCCCGGCAGGTGCAGGAGCGCCCGGCTCGCGTCGAGTTCGTCGGCGCCTCCCGCCTCCTCCGGCGGATGTGGGCCGTGCTCGGCTTCGACGAGCACGTCTCCGTCGCCTTCGTGGAGCCGCCTGCGTGACCACGGCGGCCGAGCCCGTGCCCGGGTTCGCGCACGAGGGGTTCTTCTACCGGGACGCCGAGGGGTTCACCACCGGCGCCGGGGAGTTCGTGCGCGCCGGCCTCGCCGCCGGCGAGGTGGTCGTCGTCGCCGAGCCGCGGCCCCGCCTCGACCAGCTGCGCTCGGCGCTGGGACCGGCCGGCGACGCCGTGACCTGGCTGGACATGGCGGAGGTCGGCGGCAACCCGGCGCGGATCATCGACGTCTGGGCCGACGCCCTCGCCCGGGCCACCGCGCAGGGGCGGCAGCTCCGCGGCGTCGGCGAGCCGGCCTACGCCGGCCGCCGCCCGGCCGAGCTCGTCGAGTGCGGGCTGCACGAGCGGCTGCTCAACCGCGCCTTCGGGAGCGGCCCCGCCTGGCGGCTGCTGTGCCCGTACGACGAGGCGCGGCTGCCCGCGGAGGTGTGCGCGCACGCGCGTACCACGCACCCGCACGCCGGCCCGGACGACGCCGGCGACCGGGCCGCCCTCGCCGCCGCCCTGCCCCCGCCGCCGGGTGCCGTGCTGCGCGGCGGCTACCGGGCCGGCGACCTGCCCGCGGTGCGGCGCACCGTGCGCTCCTGGGCCCGCTCCTGCGGCCTGCCCCGGGACCGCGTCGAGGACCTCGAGCTGATCGCCGCGGAGCTGGCGAGCAACGGCATCCGGCACGCCGGGGGCGGCGGCACCGTCGGGATGTGGGTGGCCGACGGCGCCGCCGTCCTCGAGTTCTCCGACGCCGGCCGCCTCGCCGAACCGCTCACCGGCCGGCTGCGGCCGGCCCCCGACGCCACCGGCGGCCGCGGCCTGTACCTGGTCAACCAGCTCGCCGACCTCGTCCAGCTGCGCTCGTCCGACGCCGGCACGACCGTGCGCGTCCTGACCTGGCTCTGAGCCGGCCGTCAGGCGTCGCGCTCGAGGACGAAGAAGAACGGGTCGTCGAGGCCGCGGGCGTCCATGAGACCCAGCAGGGAGCCGGGCCCGGTCCGGCGGAAGACGTCGATCACCGGCAGCGCGTCGTAGACCATCGCCGCGGTGGTCACACCGCGGTGCTCCACGGCGCGCAACCGGGCCGCCGGCCGGCGGGTGCGGCGCAGCGGCCGGACGGCGGCGAAGCCCAGCCGGGCCACGGGCGTGCGGGCCAGCTGGGGCAGCCGGAACAGCAGGCCCAGCGGGGCGTGCGCCGGGTCGACCGGGTGCGGGACCCCGGAGCGGTCGCGGAACAGCAGCGGGTGCACGGTCTCGGCGTCGAGGAACTCCTTGCCGTACCAGCCGTAGGCCTCGAGCAGCCCGTCGAGGCGGTGCCCGGTGGGCAGCCCGCTCCCCCGCCACCGGCCGGTCAGCTCGTCCGGCGTCACGGCCGGTGAGCGGTCGAACCACGTGAGCGCGGCACCGGCGTCCATGCCCCGGACGCTAGCCGCCGGGAGCCGCCGGAGAGGATCGGGGCGCACCGCAGCACCGAGGAGGACCGGCATGACCCAGGACCCGGCGGGCACCGGCGCCCCGGCGTGGTTCGCCCGCGCGCTGGCCGCGGCACCCGAGCACCGCGACGTCGAGGTCGACGGCACGCGGGTGCACTACCGCGTGTGGGGGCCGGTGGGGGCGCCCGGGCTGGTGCTCGTGCACGGCGGCGCGGCGCACTCCGGCTGGTGGGACCACGTCGCCCCGCAGCTGTCCTCGCACCGGGTGGTCGCGCTCGACCTCTCCGGCCACGGCGACAGCGGCCACCGCGAGATCTACGACATGCGCCAGTGGGCGCGGGAGATCGTCACCGTCTGCGAGGCCGAGGCGCTGCACCGGCCGGTGGTGGTCGGGCACAGCATGGGCGGCTGGGTGGCCGTCACCACCGGCGTCGAGCACCCCGACGCCGTGGCCGCGGTGGCCTACATCGACTCGCCGCTCAACGACCAGCCGCCGGAGGAGGCGCGGCTGGCCGAGATGCGCCGTCCCCGCCGGCCCCACCCCGACCTGGACGAGGCCGTGGCGCGGTTCCGCACCCTGCCGCCGCAGGACGTCGTCCTGCCCTACATCGGGCGGTACGTGGCCCGGCAGTCGCTGCGGCCGGTGGAGGGCGGCTGGACGTGGAAGTTCGACCCGACCTTCTTCGGCCGCCGGCTGCTGCTGCGCGACCTCCTCCCGCAGCTGGGCTGCCCGGTGGCGCTGTTCCGCTGCGAGCACGGTCTGGTCAGCCCCGAGATGGCGGCGGAGATGGGCCGGCTGGTCCCGGGCACGCTGCCGGTCGTCGACCTGCCCGACGCCGGCCACCACCCGATGCTCGACCGGCCGCTGGCCCTCGTCACCGGCCTGCGGACGCTGCTCGCGCTCTGGCCTGCCGCCACGGCCGTGTGACGTTCGTCGCTTAGGGTGTGGTCCGCGACACAGAGGGCGAAGGAGCCACCCATGCAGCAGACCCCCTGCGATCAGGGCAACCACACGTTCTGCACCCACGACTGCGCGTGCGCCTGCCACGACGACTGCGAGTGACCGGCCGGCGGCCGCAGGGCGGCCGCCGGCCGGACGCTCAGAACGGGTAGGCGGGCAGGTCGCCGCGCAGCGTGACCCACTGCGTCTCGGTGAACGCCTCGATGTTGGCCTGCGGGCCGCCGTGCCGGGAGCCGGTACCGGACGCGCCGACGCCGCCGAACGGGGCCACCGCCTCGTCGTTGACCGTCTGGTCGTTGATGTGCACCAGACCGCTCGGGATGCGTTCGGCCAGCTGCAGCCCCGCGTACACATCGCGGGTGAGGATGCCCAGGCTGAGCCCGTACTCGGTGCCCGCGGCCAGCTCGGCCACCTCGTCGAGCGTGGAGAACGGCGTCACCGGGGCGACCGGGCCGAAGATCTCCTCCTGGTAGGCCGGGGCGTCCACCGGGACGTCGCCGAGCACGGTGGGCCGGTAGAACAGCCCGTCGTAGGTACCGCCGGTGCGCACCGTGGCGCCGCCGTCGACCGAGGCGGTGACCAGCCCGTGCACCCGGTCCCGCTGGCCGGCGTCGATCAGCGGGCCCATCGCGACCTGCTCGCGGAACGGGTCGCCGACCGGCAGCTTCTCGACCTTCTCGGTGAGGATCGCCGTGTACTCCTCGGCGATGTCGCGGTGCACCAGGTGCCGGCTGGTCGCCATGCAGATCTGCCCCTGGTGGGCAAAGGTGCCCCACGCCCCGACCGACGCCGCGGCGGCCACGTCGACGTCGGGCAGCACGATCAGCGCCGAGTTGCCGCCGAGCTCGAGGTGCGCCCGCTTGAGGTGCTGGCCGGCCAGCGCCCCGACCGATCGCCCGGCCCGCGTCGAGCCGGTGAACGCGATCACCCGCACCCCGGGCTCGACCACCAGGGCCTCGCCGACGTCGGCGCCGCCGGGCAGCACCTGCAGCACACCGGCGGGCAGCCCGGCCTCCTCGAAGACGCGGGCGAACATCGCGCCGCCGGAGACGGCCGTGCGCGGGTCCGGCTTGAGGATCACCGCGTTGCCCAGCGCCAGCGCCGGGGCGACCGCGCGGATGGCCAGGATCGTGGGCACGTTGAACGGCGCGATCACGCCGACCACGCCCGCCGGCAGCCGCCGGGCGAAGGACAGCCGCGGGGTGCCGGTCCGCAGCAGCTCGCCGTACGGGTGCGACGGCAGCGCCGAGGCCTCGTAGCACTCGGCCGCCGAGGTGTGCACCTGGAAGTCGCCGAACGGCTGGATCGCGCCGGACTCCCGCGCCAGCCAGCCCCTGATCTCGTCGGCGTGCGCCTCGAGCACCTCGCCGGCCCGGCGCAGCACCCGGGCCCGCTCCTCGAACGGCGCCGCCGCCCACGCCCGCTGCGCGGTGACCGCGCGCTCGGTGGCGGCCGACACGTCCTCCGGCGTCGCCTTGCCGACCGGGGCGATCACGTCGCCGGTCGCCGGCTCCACCGCGTCGTAGGTGCCGCCCGACCCGTCGGTCCAGGCGCCGGTCCAGACCTTGCCGTGCCAGGCGCCGTCGTCCAGCAGTGCCATGTCGTCTCTCCTCCGTGTCAGGACCGCTGCTCTGCGGTCGAGTCTCTCCCCGTCAGCACCCGAGAGATGCCCCGGGCCGCCGCCCGCACACCGGGCGTGAAAGCGCGGACGGCGGCCGGCGAGCTGCCGCGCACCACGATCGACAGGGCCGCCACCACGACGCCTCGCTGCTCCACCGGCGCGGCCACCGAGACGGCGTCGTCGGTCACCTGGCGGTCGCTCACCGCCACCCCGGTGCGCCGCACCTCGGCCAGCACCCGGCGCAGCCGCCCCGGGTCGGTGATCGTGTGCGCGGTGTACCGCTGCAGCGGGCCGGCCAGCACCCGCTCCTGCACCTCGACCGGCGCGTGCGCCAGCAGCACCAGCCCGACCCCGGTGGGCGGCAGCGCGAACCGGCCGCCGACCCGCGTGTAGACGGCGACGGCGTCGCGGGCGGCGAACCGCTCCACGTAGACCACCTCGACGTCGTCGCGGACCGCCAGCTGCACGTTCTCGTGGGTGACCTCGTACAGGTCCTCCATGAACGGCAGGGCCGCCTCGCGCAGGCCGAGCCCGCGCGGGGCCAGCGCGCCGAGCTCCCAGATCCGCAGGCCCACCCGGTAGCGGCCGTCGTCCCCGCGCTCCAGCGCGCCCCAGCCGCACAGCTCCCCCACCAGCCGGTGCGCCGTCGACAGGGGGACGCCGGTCAGGCGGGCCAGTTCGGACAGCGACAGCGCCGGCCGCTCCCGCCCGAACGCCCCGAGGACGTCGAGCAGCTTGGTGGTGGCGGTGCGGCGGCCGCTCAGAGGTCGAGCACCAGTTTCGGGCATGCCGCGCGGGAGACGCAGATGAACATCGTGTCGTTCGCGGCCTGCTCGTCCGGCGTCAGCAGCGAGTCCCGGTGGTCGACCTCGCCGGCGAGCACCGCCGTCTCGCAGGTGCCGCAGGTGCCCTCCTGGCAGGAGGAGAGGACGAAGACGCCGGCGTCCTCCACCACCTCGAGCACCGAGCGGTCCGGCGGCACGGTCAGCGTCCTCCCCGACGTCGCCAGCTCGACCTCGAACGCGCCGGTGAGCACCGGCTCGCCGACGTCCTTGGGCGCGAACCGCTCGACGTGCAGCGACCCGGCCGGCCAGCCGGCGCAGCGCTGTTCGACGGCGAGCAGCAGCGGCTCGGGCCCGCAGCAGTAGACGAGCGTGCCGGGCCGGGGCTCGCCGAGCACGCGGTCGAGGTCGATCAGCCCCACCTCGTCCTGCGGGTGCACGACGGTGTTGCCGGTGGCCTCCTCCAGCGCCTCGAGGAACGCCATCGACCGGCGGCTGCGGCCGCCGTAGTGCAGCTCCCACGCCGCGCCGGCCCGCTCGGCGGCGGTGATCATCGGCAGGATCGGCGTGATCCCGATGCCGCCGGCGACGAACAGGTAGCGCTCGGCCGGCACCAGCTCGAAGTGGTTGCGCGGCCCGCGCACCGCCACCGGGTCGCCCTCGAGGACCCGGTCGTGCACGTGCGCCGAGCCGCCCCGGCCGTCCTGCTCGCGCAGCACGGCGATCCGCCACACCGAGCGGTCGGCCGGGTCGCCGCACAGCGAGTACTGGCGGACCAGCCCGCCCGGCAGCCGGAGGTCGACGTGCGCGCCCGGCGACCACGGCGGCAGGTCGGCGCCGGACGGGTCGCGCAGGTCGAGGACGACGACGCCTTCGGCGCCGGTGGTGCGGCGGTCGACCCGCAGCCGGAGGTCGACCTCGGCGGCTGTCTGGATGTCCATCGGCTCCTCAGACGAGCACGGGCGCGCGGTCGAGGACGCGCGCCGGGTCGGTGACGACGTGGGCAGGGGGCGTCGGCCATGGTGACGGCACCGGGGCCGCGGCACCTCCCTCGGGGTGGTTCGGATGGGCCTGCAGCCACTCCCACATCGCGACCGGGTCCTCCCCCTCGGCCGCCGCGCCGCAGTGGCAGGTGCCGTGCAGCCGGTCGGAGCCCGGCAGCCACTCCACCCGGAGCACGCTCACCGGGCCGCCTCCACCGCCGCCGGCCCCGCCGCCAGCGCGGCGATCATCCGGCGCGCGGCCAGCCCGCCGGTGTCGATGTTGATCGACAGCTCCTGGTAGCCGTCGGGCTCGCCGGCGATCACCCGCTCCAGCACGTCGAGCGCCTCGACGTCCTGCAGGACGACGGTGCGGTTGTTCTCCGCCAGGAAGTCGGACACCCCCTGGTCGTCGAGCGCGAAGTCGCGAGCGACCGCCCAGAAGTCGTGCGTGGAGGACTCGGTCTCCGGCGTGATCGCGTAGACGACCTCGACGTGGAACGCGTCGGGGTCGGTGCCGTCGGCGTTCGGCAGCACGCCGACCGGCGCGATCCGCGAGTGCAGCGTGTACAGGCAGGGCGGCGTGAACTCGATGTCCTGCCAGCGGGTGATCCGACCCTCGATGCCCGTGCTCCTCGCGTAGAACGGCGGGCAGGCGGCGTCGGCCATGTGCCGCGAGACCCGGACGACGCCGGCCTCCTCGTCGACCTCGGTGGTGATCGGCGTCTCGGCCACCTCCGGCGTCCCGATGTAGCCGCCGTGCAGGTAGGTCTCGTGCGAGAGGTCCATGAGGTTGTCGACCAGCAGGCTGGCGCGGGCGGCGAGCGGCTCCATGCCGGACACGACGGTCCAGCCCTCCTGGTCCAGCCAGGGCGCCCGCGGGATGCGCACCGAGTCCGCCCGGTCGGGGTCGCCGATGAACACCCACACGAAGGAGTCCTGCTCCACGACGGGGTAGCGCTTCAGCCGCGCGGTCCGGGGGACGCGGGTCTGCCCCGGCACGGCGACGCAGACGCCGTCGGCACCGTAGGTGAAGCCGTGGTAGCCGCAGACGACGGTGTCGCCGACGAGGTGGCTGGGCGCCTGCGACAGCGGGAACCGGCGGTGCACGCACCGGTCGCTCATCGCCGTGACCTCGCCGGCCCCGGTGCGCCAGAAGAGGATCGACTCGCCGCAGATCGTGCGGCTGAACAGCTCGCGCCCCACCTCGCGGCCGTAGGCGGCCACGTACCACTGGTCGCGGACGATCGAGGTCATGCGCGGGTCTCCTCCCGGGACGGCGGTGTCCCGACGAGGGTGACCGCCGTCACCGGTCCGCGCGTAGGTCACTTCCACGTGGTGGAAGACGATCCGAAAGCGTGCCGGGCCGGCCGGCGACCACGGCGGCGAGCCCGTACCCGACGGCGAGCGCGGTGAGCAGCAGCAGCGGCAGCACCCAGCCGCCGCTGGCCGAGTAGAGCGCGCCGACGGCGAGGGGCCCCAGCGCCCCGGTGCTGTAGGCGACCAGCTGCGTCATCCCCGACAGGCGGCGGGCCTCGTCCTCGTCGGCGCTGCGCAGCACGACGAGGGTGAAGGCGAACGCGATGCCGGCGCCCTGCGCCAGCCCGCCCACCACGGTCCAGACCGGCCAGGCGGCCGGGGCCAGCAGCAGCCCGACGACGAAGGCCGCCCAGGCCGCGGCCACCGCGACCCCGAGCACCCGCTGACCCGACCACCGCCGCACCACCAGGGGGACGACCAGCGTGCCCGGGATGCCGACCAGCTGGAACGTCGTCGCGGCCGCCGCCCCGGCGTCGATGCTGCCCAGCTCGTCGAGCAGCAGGCTCGGCAGCCACGCCGTCACCGCGTAGTAGAGCGCCGACTGCAGGGCCAGGACGGCGCCGACCGCCCACGCCAGCGGCAGCCGCCACACCGGCACCCCGCTCCCCCGGGCCGCCGGTGCGGCCTCCCCCGTCCCGGCCGAGCCGGTCGCGCGGGCCCAGACGGCGGCGGCGACCAGCGCGAGCACCGCCCAGCTCGCCAGCGCGGCCCGCCAGCCCCAGAGCGCGGCGAGCGGGGCGGTGGCCGCCGCGGTGGCGGCGGCGCCCGCGGCCAGCGTGGTCGTGTACAGGCCGGTGACCGTGCCCGCCCGCGGGCCGAACTCCCGCTTGACGACCGGCGGGAGCAGCACGTTGCCCACGGTCATCGCGGCACCGACCAGCAACGTGCCGGCCAGGAGGACGGGCGCGCCGTCCAGCACCCGCAGCGCCGTGGCCGCCGCGAGCAGGAGCAGCCCGGCGAGGACGGCGCGCTCGGCGCCCAGCCGCCGGCCCAGATCCGCGGCGGCCGGCGCCAGCGCGGCGAAGCACAGCACGGGCAGGGTGGTGAGCAGCCCGGCCACCGTCGGGGAGAGCCCCAGGTCGGCCCGGACCTCGGGCAGCACCGGCGAGACCGCGGCGATCGCGCCGCGCAGGTTGAGGCCGGTCAGCAGCACGGCCGCCAGGAGCAGCCCGGTGCCGGCCGGCCGGCTCATGCCTCCCGCAGCTCCTCGAGGACGGTCTTCGCGACCTTGAAGGCGTGGTTGGCCGCGGGCACCCCCGCGTAGATCGCGGCGTGCTGGATGACCTCGGCGATCTCCTCGTCGGTCAGCCCGTTGTTCTTCGCCGCGCGCACGTGCAGCGCGAACTCGTCCCAGTGCCGCAGCGCGATGGTGATGGCGAGCGTGAGCAGGCTGCGGTCGCGCCGGGCCAGGCCGGGCCGCTGCCACAGGTCGCCCCAGGCGGTGCGGGTGATGAAGTCCTGGAAGTCCGCGGTGAACGGGGTGGTGCCGGCGACCGCCCGGTCCACCCAGGCGTCGCCCAGCACCTCCCGGCGGGTGCGCATGCCGGCCGCGCGCCGGTCGTCGTCGCTCGTCACCGGGCGCCTCCGTCGAAGTGGGCGAGCAGGGCGCCGGTGACCTCCAGCGTCCGCTCCAGGTTGGCCAGGTGGGCGCCCGGGCTCACGGTGAGCAGCTCGGCGCCCGGTATGCCCGCGGCGATCGCCCGCTGGTGCTCCGGCGGCAGCGCCTGGTCTTCGGCGGCCGAGACCACCAGCGTGGGCGCGGTGATCCGCGGCAGGTCCTCGCGCAGGTCCACGCGGGCGACCACCTCGGCGCACGCCGCGTAGCCCTCGTCGTCGGCCTGGGCGATCTGCGCCTGCAGCCGGGTGACCAGGTCGGGGTGCTCGGCGGCGTACCCCGGCGTCAGCCAGCGGCTGACCACGGTCGGCGCGATCGGCGCGGTGCCGCCGGCGCGCACGGCCGCGGCCCGGTCGAGGAAGCCCTGCGGCTCGGTCTTCGCCGAGCTGAACAGGACGGCGAGCCGGTCGACCCGCTGCGGTTCGCGGGCGGCCAGCCGCATGGCGACCATGCCGCCGATCGACACCCCGGCGACGTGCGCGCGCTCGGCGCCGACCCGGTCGAGCAGGCCCACGAGGTCGTCCACCAGGTCGTCGAGGGTGTACGGGCCGGCCGGCGCCGGCGAGGTGCCGTGGCCGCGCATGTCGTAGGTGAGCACCCGGAACCGCTCGGCCAGCGCCGGCACCTGCGGCTCCCACATGGCGCGGGTGGCGCCCAGGGAGTTGGCCAGGACGACGACCGGCGCGTCGGCCGGCCCGTCGGCGGTGTGCTCGACCTCGACGGCTGTCATGCGGTCCCCTCCGTCAGTGCGGCGTGCTCGGCCAGCACGGCCTCGACCTGCGCCACGGCCTCGCCGAGGTCGGGCCCCGACGCCTCCAGCAGGCCGCGGTCCAGGTCGGTCCGCTCGGCCAGGACGGCGGCCAGCGGCAGGCCGGTCTCCCGCGCGCGGCGGGCGGCGTCGGCCACGGCCTCGTGCGCGGCGGCCCGCCCCAGGGTCTCGGCCAGCGCGTCGGTGACCCGCTGCGCCAGCGCCGGCTCGGCGGCGGCCGCGACGGTCGCCGCCATGCGGTCGGCGTCGACGCGGAGGACGGCGAGGCTCTCGGCCAGCCAGGAGGCGGCCGAGCCGACCGTCGTCAGCAGGTCGGTGAGCGCGGGCCACTCGCTGTGCCAGGCACCGGCGGCCCGCTCGTGCTCCTGCTCCATCGCCGCGAGCAGCGTCGCGACCAGGCCGGGCGCGCGGCGGGCGCAGGCCCGCGCCGAGATCGCGGCGACCGGGTTGGCCTTGTGCGGCATCGCCGACGACCCGCCGCGCCCCTCGGCCACCTCGGCGGCCTCGGCCACCTCGGTCTGCGCGAGCAGGACGACGTCGACGGCGACCGTGGCCACCACGCCGGCGGCCGCGCCCAGCGCGCCGGCCAGGTCGGCGACCGGCAGCCGCACGGTGAACCAGGGGGCCGCGGTCGCGACCAGGCCGAGCTCCTCGGCCAGCCGGGCCCGCACGTCGGTGCCGGACCCCTTGCTGGCCGCCAGGGTGCCGACCGCTCCGCCGTACTGCACCGGCAGCGACGCGACCACCTCGGCCAGGCGCTCGCGCGCGCCGTCGAGGCCGGCCAGCCAGCCGGCCGCCTTGAGCCCGAACGTCGTCGGCAGCGCCTGCTGCATCAGGGTGCGGCCCATGACCGGGTCGTCGGCGTGGTCGCGGGCGAGGCCCGCGGCGGACCGCGCGGCGGCGGCCAGGTCGGTGTCGATCGCCGCGATCGCCGCGCGGGCCAGCAGCACCAGCGCCGTGTCGACGACGTCCTGGCTGGTGGCGCCGACGTGCACGGCCACCGCGTCGCGCTCGCCCACGGCCGCCTGCACGACCTTCACCAGGGGCGGCACCGGGTTGCCGGCGTCGGCCGCCCGGGCGACCACGGCGGCCAGGTCGAGCCGCGACGGGTCGGCGCAGGCCGCGGTCACCGCGTCGGCGGCCGTCGTCGGGACGAGGCCGGTGCGCGCGGCGGCGCGAGCGAGGGCGGCCTCGACCTCGAGCAGCGCGCGCAGCCACGCCTCGTCGGAGACGGCCGCGGCCGCTCCCCCGCGGGCGAACGTGCCGCTCCAGAGACCACTCACGGGTCGGTTCTACCGGAGCGGCTCAGACGGCGAAGAAGACGGTCTCGTCGTCCCCCTGCAGGTGGACGTCGAAGCGGTAGCCGTCGCCGGTCGGCTCGGCGACCAGCGTCCGCCGCCGCTCCTCGGGCAGCCCGCGCAGGACGACGTCCTCGGCGTTGGCCTCGGCCTCGTCGGCGAAGTAGATCCGGGTGACCACGCGGTCGAGCAGGCCGCGGGCGAAGACCGAGACGTCGACGTGCGGCGCCTGCAGCCCGCCCTCGCCGTCGGGCACCCGGCCGGGCTTGAGCGTGAACACCTCGAACCCGCCGGAGATCGTCTGGGCGCGGGCGTAGCCGCGGAAGCCCGGGTACGCCGAGGCGCCGCGCGGGTCCTCCGGGGAGGCGAAGCGGCCGTCGGGGTCGGCCTGCCACGTCTCCACCATCGCGTCGGGCACCACGTCGCCGGCGCCGTCGAACACCCGGCCGCGGATCCAGAAGCCGCCCGGGGTGCCCTCGGTGGCGGCGAAGACCCCGTCGGGCCAGGTCAGGCCGATCGCCAGGTACGGCCCGACGGTCGCGCTCGGCGTCGTCCCCAGCCGCAGCGGACCGGTGAGGAAGCCGCTGCCGCGCTGCCCCGAGCGGGGCTGGAAGGGCTCGGCCGGGTCCGGCGGGACGTCCAGCGGGTCCACGGTCGTCACGCGACATCTCCGTCGTCGTCGGTCTCGAACGGCGTCTGCTCGGTGCCGCGCAGCACGATGTCCCACTCGAACGCCAGCGCCCAGTTGTCCTGGGTGCGCTCGAGGGAGAAGCGGCTGATCGCGCGGTGCCGGGCGGCGGCCGGGATGGCGTTGAAGATCGGGTCCTGGCCGAACAGCGGGTCGTCGGGGAAGTACATCTGGGTGACCAGCCGCTGGGTGAAGGCCCGCCCGAACAGGCTGAAGTGGATGTGCGCCGGCCGCCAGGCGTTGTGGTGGTTGCCCCACGGGTAGGCGCCGGGCTTGATCGTCATGAACTCGTAGCGGCCCAGGCTGTCGGTGACCACGCGGCCGAGGCCGTCGAAGTGCGGGTCGAGCGGGGCGGGCCAGTTGTCGACGACGTGCCGGTAGCGACCGGACGCGTTGGCCTGCCACACCTCGACCAGCGCGTCGGGCACCGGGCGGCCGCCGCTGTCGAGCACGCGGCCGTGCACCAGGATCCGCTGGCCGAGGGCCTCGCCGCCGTTGCGCCAGGTCAGGTCGGCGTCGGCGGGCCGCACGCGGTCCTCGCCCAGCACCGGGCCGGTGACCTCGGTCAGCCGGTGCGGCAGGTCGACCGGCGTCCGCAGCGGGGCGCGCAGCGCGGTGCTCCGGTAGTCCGGGAAGCCGACGGGGGTGCGCGTCGCGTCGGGTTCGCGCAGGTAGCGCGGCACGATCAGCCCGCTCTGCGATGTGGTGCCGGTCATAGCCGGAAAGGTACGGCCCGGCCGTACCCTCCCCAAGCGGAGGCTTCCGGCGAGTGGAAGGAACGGACGGCGATGGCGGGACGCAGCGCGGCGCCCGGGCGGTCGGTGACCAGCCGCGCCCTCGCCGTCCTCGACGCCTTCGACAGCGCGGCCCCCCGGCTGTCGCTGTCGGAGATCGCCGAGCGCTCCGGCACGCCGCTGACCACCGCGCACCGGCTGCTGGCCGAGCTCACCGCCTGGGGAGCGCTCACGCGGCGCGGCGACGGCCGCTACGAGATCGGGCGCAAGCTGTGGGACCTCGGCCTGCTGGCGCCCGTGCAGCTCGAGCTGCGCCAGGTGGCCGCGCCGTTCCTGCTCGACGTGCACACCGCCACCCGCGACACGGTGCACCTCGCCGTCCGCGAGGGCACGCGGGCGTTGTACGTCGAGCGGATCTCCGGGCGCGAGTCGGTGCCGGTGGTCAGCCAGGTGGGCAGCCGGCTGCCGCTGCACGCCACCGGCGTGGGCAAGGTGCTGCTCGCCGCGGCCCCGGACGACGTCGTCGAGGAGGTGCTGCGCACGCTCAGCCGCGAGACCCGGCACACCGTCGTCGACCCCGGCCGGCTGCGCCGGGAGCTCACCGAGATCCGCCGCCGCGGGTTCGCCCGCACCGCCGAGGAGATGTCGCTGGGCACCGCCTCCGTCGCCGTCCCGGTCACCGTGGAGCGCTCCACCGGCACGGTGGTCGCCGGGGCCCTCGGCCTCGTCGTCCCCTCCCACCGGCGCGACGTCGTCCGCCTCGTCCCCGTGCTCGAGGTGGCCGCACGCGGCATCGGGCGGGAGCTGGCCCGAGCAGGCGCCTTCCGCTGAGCGGAAGGCGGCGCTCGCCGCCGCGGCGTAGCGGCCGTCACACTCCCCTCGTGCGCACTCAGGTGGGGATCATCGGCGCCGGCCCGGCCGGCCTGCTGCTGTCGCGACTGCTGGCCCTCCAGGGCATCGACTCCGTCGTCCTGGAGAACCGCTCGCGCGAGTACGTGGAGGCCCGCATCCGCGCCGGCATCCTCGAGCAGCACTCGGTCGACACGCTCGTCGCCGCGGGCGTCGGCGACCGGCTGCAGCGGGAGGGCCTCGAGCACCGCGGCATCCACCTGCAGTACCCCGGCACCCGCCACCAGCTCGACTTCAAGGAGCTGTGCGGCCGGACCGTCTGGGTCTACGGCCAGACCGAGGTGGTCAAGGACCTCGTCAAGGCCCAGCTCGACGGCGGCCCGCCGCTGCTCTTCGACGTCTCCGACGTGCAGCCGGAGGACGTCGACGGCGACAGCCCGCGCATCCGCTTCACCGACGCCGACGGCACCCCGCAGGTGCTCGAGTGCGACGTGATCGCCGGCACCGACGGCTTCCACGGCGTCTCGCGGCAGGTGGTCGGCGAGGGCACCGCGCAGAAGGTCTGGGAGCGGACCTACCCCTACGCCTGGCTGGGCATCCTGGCCGACGCCGCTCCGGCCACCGACGAGCTCATCTACGCCTGGCACCCCGACGGCTTCGCGCTGTACTCGATGCGCTCGCCGAAGGTCTCGCGGCTGTACCTGCAGGTCGACCCCGCGGAGAAGATCGAGGACTGGTCCGACGAGCGGATCTGGGACGCCCTCGACACCCGCTTCGCGCACGAGGGCTGGTCGGTCAACCGCGGCCCGGTCACCGACAAGTCGATCCTGCCGATGCGCTCGTTCGTCAGCGCCCCGATGCGCCGCGGCCGGCTGTTCCTCGCCGGCGACGCCGCGCACATCGTGCCGCCCACCGGCGCCAAGGGACTGAACCTGGCGGTCGCCGACGTCACCCGCCTGGCGACGGCGCTGGTGCGGCTGTTGCAGGAGAAGCAGACCGACCTGGTCGACTCCTACTCGGACAAGGCGCTGGAGCGGGTCTGGCGCTGCCAGCACTTCTCCTGGTTCATGACCTCGATGCTGCACCGCTCCGGCGACGACTTCGACGCCGAGCTGCAGCTGTCCCAGCTGCAGCGGGTCTGCTCGTCGGAGGCGGCCGCGCGCGAGCTCGCGGAGAACTACACCGGTCTGCCGATCGAGGACTGAGGGTGGCCGCCGGAGGGCTGCCCCTGGCGGAGCAGTGCCGGGTGGTCGTCGACAACGACTGGGCCGGGGACCCCGACGGCCTCGTCGCGCTGGCCCACCACCTGCTGTCGCCGACCAACCGGGTCGTCGCGGTCACCAGCTCCTTCCTCAACCCGGTGTTCGGCGAGCTGGGGACGACGGCGGAGCGGGGGGCGGCGCTGGCCCGCGAGCTGGTCGACCTGGTCGGCGGCCCCGTGCGGCCGCCGGTGCACGCCGGCGCCGAGTCGGGGTTCGACGGCGGGACGACGGCGGCTGCGTCGGCGGCGTCGGCGGCGTCGGCGGCCATCGCCGCCGAGGCGCGGCGGGACGACGACCTGCCGCTGTTCCTGGTGTGCGCGGGCCCGCTGACCAACGTCGCGGCCGCGCTCGCCGAGGCGCCCGACATCGCCTCCCGCCTCACCCTGGTCTGGGTGGGTGGGGCGCGGGGGGCCGACGCGGCCGAGTACAACCGGGACACCGACCAGCCCGCGGCCGACCTGGTCTTCGGCCGGTCGGCGCTCCCCGTCTGGCAGTTCCCGCTGGAGACCTACCGGCGCTGCGCGTACTCGGTCGCCGAGCTCGAGCACGACCTGGCCGGCAGCGGCGCGGTCGGCCGGTGGCTGTGGACCCGGTTCCTGGAGCTCCCGCTCCCCGACTGGATCCGGCTCGGCGGCGTCTGGCCGCTCGGCGACAGCCCGCCCGTGCTGGTGACCGCGCTGAGCGACGAGTCGAGCAGCTGGACCGAGACCCGGGCGGAGCCGGTCGGCGCCGCCCGCCGGGTCTACACCGACGTCGACACCCGGCTGCTGTTCGGCGACATGCTCGCCAAGCTGCGCGCCCACGAGGACCGTCGGGGCGGCTGACCGCCCACCTGTGCCACAGTGGGGGCAGGGCACGCCGACGTGCCCCCGGACGAGCACCGCCGTACCCGGTCCGCGACAAGACGGCGGCGGGAGCGTGCGCCGTGCACTGGGTCGTCCTCGTCGTCTCCGGGGTCCTCGAGGCCGTCTGGGCCACCGCCCTGCACCGGTCGGAGGGCTTCAGCCGGCTCGGGCCCACCGTGGTCTTCGCCGTGGCCGTCGTCGCCAGCATGGTCGGCCTGGCCTGGGCCATGCGGGGGCTGCCGCTGGGCACCGCCTACGCGGTGTGGGTCGGCATCGGCGCGGGCCTGACCGCGGCCTACGCCATGTGGGCGGGCCTGGAGCCGGTGTCGGTCCTCCGGGTGTTCCTGCTGCTGGGCATCGTCGGCTGCGTGATCGGCCTCAAGGTGACGGCGTAGCCGTCCGGGCGTGCGGTTGCGGGGGCCGGTCCCGTCCCCGACGGTGCTGGGCGTGGACCCCTTCCGCGGCTTCGGGCGCATCCCCGGCCTGTCGGAGCTGCTGGAGCTCCTCCAGCGGCAGACCGAGGCGCTGGCCCAGCTGCCGCGCACGCTCGCCGACCTGCAGGGCACGGTCCGGCAGCTGACCGACGCCACGACGACGGCGAAGGACACCATCGCCTCGGCGCAGAGGACCGCCGAGCGGCTGGAGGCCCTCGTCGAGGAGCTCGAGGAACCGGTGCGCGCCCTGCGCCCCGGGCTGGAGCGGCTGGGCCGGGTGCTCGACGACCCCGCCGTCGACACCGTCCCGGACACCCTCCGCCGCATCCACGACGACCTCATGCCGCTGATCGCCTCGGTGCGGCAGGCGCAGACCCGGGTGGGGTCGGTCACCGGCCTGCTGCGCCGCCGCGGGCGGGACGAGGGCGAGCACCCGGACGGCTGACTCGGTCGGGCCCCACCCGGTTGCGCCGGGTACCGTGCTGGTCGCCCCCCGTACGTGCTCCGCTGGAGGTGCTGTGGTCCCGGTTCCACCCGTGGGGCCCGGTGCTGCCGACGTCTTCCGCGACGGGGGCGACAACGGCCGCCTGATGGCCGCCTTCGACTGGGCCACCACCCCGGTGGGCCCGGTGGCGACCTGGCCGGCCAGCCTGCGCTTCGCCGTCCGGACCGTGCTGGCCTCGCGGTTCCCGATGATCCTGGCCTGGGGCCCGGGCTACACGCAGTTCTACAACGACGCCTACGCCACGCTCATCGGCGCGAAGCACCCCGGCGCCATCGGCGACGACCTGCGGATCACCCTGGCCGAGGGCTGGGCGGCCCTGCAGGAGCCGGTCGAGCACGCGATGGCGGCCCGCGAGCCGTCGTGGATCCCGCAGCTGCTGCTCCTGCTCGAGCGCGCCGGGTACCGCGAGGAGACCTACTTCACCGTCTCGCACGCCCCCGCCTACGGCGACGACGGCGAGGTCGCCGGGATGCACGCCGTGTGCACCGAGGTCACCCGGCAGGTGCTGGCCGAGCGCCGGCAGAGCCTGCTGCACGAGGTGGCCGCGGCCGCGGGCCGGCTGGCCGAGGAGCGGTCCACCGTCGAGCAGATGTGCGCGGCCCTGGCCGGCGGGGCGCTCGACGTCCCGTTCGCCGCGGTCTACCTCTCGGCCCCCGACGGCCGGCTGCACCTGGCCGCCACCAGCGGCTGCGACGCCGAGCGGTTGCCGGCGTCGGTGGCCGCCGCCGCCGAGGTGCTGCCCCGCGACGTCGGGACGCTGGCGATCCCCGGCGGTCCCTGGGGCGACCCGGTCCGCGAGGCCGTGGCGCTGCCGCTCTCCGGCGGGCGGGACGGCGACCCGGTGGGCCTGCTGGTCGCCGGCGTCAGCCCCAACCGGGCGCTGGACGCGGAGTACCGGTCGTTCCACGAGCTGCTGGCCGGCCAGTTCGCCGGCGCGGTGGTCAACGCCCGCGCCTTCGCGGCCGAGCGGGAGCGGGCCGAGACCCTGGCCGAGCTCGACCGCGCCAAGACGGCGTTCTTCGCCGACGTCAGCCACGAGCTGCGCACGCCGCTGACCCTGCTGCTGGCGCCGATCGCCGACCTGCTCGGCGAGGGCGGGCTGGACACCGACGCCCGCGAGCAGCTGGAGCTGGCGCTGCGCAACGGCCGGCGGCTGCGGCGGCTGGTCGACGACCTGCTCGAGTTCGTGCGCATCGAGGGCGGCCGGGCCACCCCCGTCCGGGTCGAGACCGACGTGCCGGGCCTGACCGCCGAGCTGGCCGGCCTGCTGCGCTCGGCCGCCGAGCGGGCCGGCCTGCGGCTCGACGTCGACTGCCCGCCGCTGCCGCGCCCCGCCCACGTCGACCCCCGCATGTGGGAGAAGGTCGTCGTCAACCTCGTCGCCAACGCGGTGAAGTACACCTTCGTCGGGGGCATCCGCGTCGCGCTGCGCGCGGGGGCCGACGGCTTCGAGCTCACCGTCGCCGACACCGGCGTGGGCATCCCCGCCGAGGAGCTCCCGCGGCTGTTCGAGCGGTTCCACCGGGTGGCCGACAGCGCCGCGCGCAGCCGCGAGGGCAGCGGCCTGGGTCTCGCCCTGGTGCGCGAGCTCGTCGGGCTGCACGGCGGCAGCGTCACCGTGGCGAGCACCCCGGGCGAGGGCAGCACCTTCACGGTGCGGGTGCCCTGGGGCGTCCCGGACGCGCCCGGGCACGCCGCCGCGGCGCCGTCCGAGGACGCGGCCGGCGCGGCCTCGGTGCCGTGGGACGACGTCGCCGCCGTCCCGGCCGCCCCGCCGTCCGTCTCCGGTGCGAGCGTGCTCGTCGTCGACGACAACGCCGACATGCGCACCTACCTGACCCGGCTGCTCGCGCCGCACTGGACGGTCCGCACCGCCCCGGACGGGCGGTCGGCGCTGGCCTCGGTGGCCGCGCAGCCGCCGGACCTCGTGGTCACCGACGTGATGATGCCGGGGATGGACGGGTTCGAGCTGCTGCGCGAGCTGCGCCGCTCCCCCGCCACCCGGCGGATCCCGGTGCTCATGCTCACCGCCCGCGCCGGCCAGGAGGCCGCCGTGGAGGGCTTCGCCGCCGGGGTCGACGACTACCTGGCCAAGCCGTTCGAGGCGCCGGAGCTGGTCGCCCGGGTGCGGGTGCTGGTCGAGCGGGCGGCCGGCCGCGAGCCGGCGCCCACCGTGGCGGCGTCCCCGGTCGCCCTCCCCCGGCCCGTCGAACCGCGCGACGCCGCCGCGGTCCCCGAGCCGCGGCCGGCGCCGGTCCCGGTGACCGGGACGGCGGAGGCGTCGTGGCGGTTCGCGTCGAGCCCGCGGTCCATCCCCGCCGTGCGGGCGCGGCTGCGGGCCGTGCTCGCCGACGCCGGCGTGGGCGAGGACGACGCCTACGACCTCGTGCTGGCCGCGTGCGAGGCCGCCACCAACGCCATCGAGCACGCCCAGCAGCCGACCGAGCCGTTCTTCGACGTCTCGGCCCGGGTGGGCGACGGCGCGGTGGAGATCGCCGTGCGCGACTACGGCCAGTGGCGCGAGCGGGTGCCGAGCATGGACCGCGGCCGCGGGTCGGCGCTGATGAGCGCGGTCGCCGAGATCACCGCCACCCCGAGCCCGGCCGGGACGACGGTGGTCATCCGGACGCGGTAGGGCGGACCTGCCGCTCGGCCGACAGCAGGCGCAGCAGCTCGTCGGCGACCTGCTCCTTCGGCGCGATCCCCGACACGACGGCGCCCGGCTCGTCGGGCTCGAGCGGCTCGAGGGTCGCCAGCTGGCTGGTGAGCAGGGACGGCGGCATGTAGTGGCCGGTGCGCGCCTCGACCCGGCCGCGGATCAGCTCGGGATCGGCGCTGACGTGCGCGAACCACACGGAGGGGTGGCCGTCGCAGAGCACGTCGCGGTAGGCGCGCTTGAGCGCCGAGCAGGTGACCACCAGGTCGCGGCCGTCGCGCTCGTGCTCGCCGATCCAGTCGGCCAGCCGGCGCAGCCACGGCCGGCGGTCGTCGTCGTCCAGCGGGGTGCCCGCGCGCATCTTCTCGACGTTCTCCGGCGGGTGGAACTCGTCGCCCTCGGCGAACTCCCAGCCCAGGCGGGCGACCAGCTCGGCCGCCACCGTGGACTTGCCGGCGCCGGACACGCCCATGACCACGACCGTGGTCGTCCGCGGGGACTCCGTCACGGCTGCTCCCCTCAGACGTCGGTGATGCGGATCCCGGCGTGGGCCTTGTAGCGGCGGTTGACCGACACCAGGTTGACCGTCAGCGCCTCGACCTGGCGGGCGTTGCGCAGCCGCCCGGCGTAGATCCCGCGCATCCCCGGCAGCCGCCCGGCCAGCGCCTGCACCAGGTCCATCGCCGCCCGGTCGTCCCCGACCACCATCACG
>NZ_JBJGZV010000046.1:0-41659 GCF_054050715.1 Blastococcus sp. SYSU D00669 | reverse complement strand
GGTGTAGGGGGCGGAGGCCGCGCCCCCCCCCCCCCCCCCCCCCCCCCACTCCGCTCACCACGTGGGGGTGCGGGCCAGGCCGAGCTGGCTGACCCCGAGGTAGCCGACGCGGAACCCCGCCTCGCAGTAGGCGAGGTAGAACTCCCACATCCGGCGGAAGGTGTCGTCGAACGCGCCCTCCAGCCGGCCCCAGTTGGCCAGGAACCTCTCCCGCCACAGCGCGAGGGTGCGGGCGTAGTGCGGGCCGAGCTCGCGGCGCTCGACGACCGACAGCGCGGTGTGCGCGGCCAGGGTGTCCTCGATGGCCTGCAGCGACGGGATGATCCCGCCGGGGAACACGTACTTGTGGATCCAGGAGTACCCGCGGCGGGTGGCCAGCATCCGGTCGTGCGGCATGGTGATCGACTGCAGCCCGACCCGGCCGCCCGGGACGAGCAGCTGGTCGAGCGCGGCGAAGTAGGTGGGCCAGTACCGCTCGCCGACCGCCTCGATCATCTCCACCGAGACGACGGCGTCGAACTGCCCGCGCACGTCCCGGTAGTCCTGCAGCCGGATGTCGACCCGGTCGGCCACGCCCGCGGCGGCGGCGCGCTCCAGCGCCAGCTTCCGCTGCTCGGCGGACAGGGTCAGCGTGGTGACGGCGGCGCCGCGCTCCTGCGCCGCGCGGATCGCCAGCGCACCCCACCCGGAGCCGATCTCTAGCACCCGCATCCCGGACCGCACGCGGGCCAGGTCGAGGATGCCGTCGATCTTGCGCAGCTGCGCCGACCGCAGGTCGTCGCCGGGCTCGAACCAGGCCGACGAGTAGGTCATCGTCTCGTCGAGGAACTCGGCGAACAGCTCGTTGGACAGGTCGTAGTGCCGCGAGATGTTGCTCCGGCTGTGCTGCCTGCTGTTCTCCTCGTGCGCGGGCTGCGTGCGCTCGACGACGTGCCGCAGCTTCTGCAGCGCCGGGTGCACCAGCCGGCCGACCCGGGCGGCGAAGGCCGAGAGCAGCTCGGCCAGGTCGGTGCCGGCACCGGTGGTCCAGTCGCCGGTCATGTACGCCTCGCCGAAGCCGATCTTCACGTCGGCGCCGAGCCGGGCGAAGAAGGCGTGCGGCCGGACCAGCCGCATCACCGGGGCGTCCTTGCCGCCGCTGCCCAGCACCCGCCCGTCGGGCAGGACGACGCGGATCGGCAGCGGGCCCACGGCGGAGCGGAACACCGCCTCGGCGATGCGCGCGCGGAACGGCGCCCGCGGGGGGCGGGCCAGCCCGGGCCAGTGCGCCTCGTCGGGGCGCGGCACGGGGAAGCGCGGCCGGTCGGTCCGGTCGGTCTGGACGGTGGTCATCGCCCGCTCCTCTCGCACGGACCGACGGCGCCGTCGATCGAGCTGCTGCGCGGATGGTGCGCGGTGGCGCCCCCGGTGGGCAACAGGCTCGCCCGTGCGAGATCGGCCCGGGCACCCGATCGGGTGCGCCACCCCCTGCCGGTCCGATCCCCCGTCCCGCCAGGACGGAAAACCGGACCGCGGGGAGCCGGAAACGGTCAGGCCGGGTCGGGGGCGAGCCGGACGACCATCTTCCCGGTGTTCCCGCCGCGCAGGAGGTCGAGGAAGGCCGGCACCGCCTCCTCGAGGCCGTCGCGGACCGTCTCCCGGACGACGAGCGACCCGTCGCGCAGCCAGCCACCGACCGTCTCGGCGAACTCCGGCCGCAGGTCGCCGTGGTCGCCGACGAGGAACCCGCGCAGGGTGATCCGCCGCCCCACCAGCAGCGAGAGGTTGCGCGGTCCCGGCGGCGGCTCGACGGCGTTGTACTGGGAGATCGACCCGCAGATCGCGGCCCGCCCGTGCAGCCGGAACGCGCCGATCGCCGCCTCCAGGTGCTCGCCGCCCACGTTGTCGAAGAAGACGTCGATCCCGTCGGGGGCGGCGTCGGCGAGCAGGTCGGCCACCCGGCCGTCGTGGTAGTCGAAAGCGGCGTCGAACCCGAGCTCCCCGGTCAGCCAGGCCACCTTGGCCGGGCTGCCGGCGCTGCCGACGACGCGTGACGCCCCGCGCAGGCGGGCGAACTGCCCCACCAGGCTGCCCACCGCCCCGGCCGCGCCGGAGACGAGCACCGCGTCGCCCTCCCGGAACGCGGCCACGCGGAACAGCCCCGCGTACGCGGTCAGGCCCGGCATGCCCAGCACGCCGAGGTGGTAGCTCGGGGGCACGTCGAGGTCGGGCAGCACGCGCACGGCGCCCGCGTCGAGGACGGCGACGTCCCGCCAGCCCGCGTTGGTCAGCACCAGCGCGCCCTCGGGCACGTCGGCCGAGCGGGACCCCACCACGCGGCCGACCGCGCCGCCCTGCATGGTCTCGCCGACCTCCCACGGCGGGGCGTACGAGGGGCCGGGGCGCATCCGGCCGCGCATGTACGGGTCGACCGACATCGCCAGCATGCGGACGACGACCTGCCCGTCGGCCGGGTCGGTGTGCTCGCGCTCGACCAGCCGGAAGTCCTCCGGCGTCGGCTCGCCGTGCGGTCGGGCGGCGAGCTGCCACTCACGGGTCGTGATCACCCGCTGATCCTGCACTCCGGACCGCTCAGCCGGTTGCCCGGGCGGCCTACGCTCGGGACATGGTCTTCTCCCGGTTCAAGACGCAGCCGGTCTCGGCCGCCGACGCCCTCCCCGGCCGCCCCACCCCGCTCCCGCACGTGCCCGAGGTGCACGCCGTCAACGGCAACCGCATCCAGCCCCCCTTCCCCGCCGGCCTGCAGACCGCCGTCTTCGGCGCGGGTTGCTTCTGGGGCGTGGAGAAGGTCTTCTGGCAGACGCCGGGCGTCTACTCCACCGCCGCGGGCTACGCCGGCGGCTACACGCCCAATCCGACGTACGAGGAGGTCTGCTCGGCGCGGACCGGCCACACCGAGGTCGTCCTCGTCGTGTTCGACCCCGCGCAGATCTCCTACGAGCAGCTGCTCAAGGTGTTCTGGGAGGACCACGACCCCACCCAGGGCATGCGCCAGGGCAACGACATCGGCACCCAGTACCGCTCGGCCGTCTACTACGACGGCCCCGAGCAGGAGGCCGCCGCCCGCGCCAGCCGCGACGCCTTCCAGCAGCGGCTGAAGGAGGCCGGGTACGGCGAGATCACCACCGAGATCGCCCCGCTGCGGGAGTTCTTCTACGCCGAGGACTACCACCAGCAGTACCTCTACAAGGTGCCCAACGGCTACTGCCCGGTGCACTCCACCGGTGTCTCCTGCCCGGTCGGCCTGCCCGGCGTCTGAGGCGGCAGCGAGCGAGGCATAGGAACCTATACATGCGTTCTCGAGCCCAGAACGCATGTAAAGGTTCCTTCGCCTGAGGGGCGGTGCGCGTCGTGGAGGTGCTGAGGACGCCGGACGACCGGTTCGCCGGTCTGCCGGACTTCCCCTACGCGCCGAGCTACGTCACGTTCACCACCGACGACGGCGACCCGCTGCGGGTCGCCGTCGTCGACGTGGGCCCGCCCGACGGCGAGCCGGTCCTGCTCATGCACGGCGAGCCCTCCTGGTCGTTCCTGTACCGGCACGTGATCCCGCCGCTCACGGCCGCCGGGCTGCGGGTGGTCGCCCCGGACCTCGTCGGGTTCGGCCGGTCCGACAAGCCGGTGGACCCGGCCGCCTACACCTACGCCCGGCACGTCGAGTGGATGCGGCAGACCCTGTTCGAGGGGCTCGGGCTCACCGGGGTCACCCTGGTCGGGCAGGACTGGGGCGGGCTGATCGGGCTGCGGCTGGTGGGCGAGCACCCCGACCGCTTCTCCCGGGTGGTCGTCGCCAACACCGGCCTGCCCACCGGCGACCACCCGGTGACCGAGGCGTTCCTCGCGTGGCAGCGGTTCGCCGCGACGGCGGAGGCGTTCGACGTCGGCCGGGTGGTGCAGAACGGGTGCGTCACGCCGCTGCCGCCCCCGGTGGTGGCGGCCTACGACGCGCCCTTCCCCGACGACCGGTACAAGGCCGGTGCGCGGGTCTTCCCGTCCCTGGTGCCGACCCGGCCCGACGACCCGGCGGCTGCGGCCAACCGGGCGGCCTGGGAGACGCTGACCCGCTTCGACAAGCCGTTCCTGACCGCGTTCTCCGACGGCGACCCGATCACCGCCGGCGGCGACCGGGTGTTCCAGCGGCTCGTCCCCGGGGCGCAGGGGCAGCCGCACACGACCCTGGCCGGCGGCGGGCACTTCCTGCAGGAGGACGTCGGCCCGCAGCTCGCCCACGTGGTCGCGGGGTTCGTCGCCGCCACCCCCGCCCGGTGAGCGACCTCTTCGCCCAGCTCTCCCGCGAGCCCGACGTCGAGGCCCCGGACCTCGTCGCGGTCGACGCCACCGACCGGCTGCTGCTCGACGAGGCCGCCGGGCTGATCGCCGGCGCCGGCCCGGGGGAGGTCGCCGTCGTCGACGACTCCTACGGGGCGCTCACCCTCGGCGCGGTCGCGCTGCACGGGGCCGACGGCGTCCGCGTCACCCAGGACCTGCTGGTCGCCGAGCGGGCGCTGGTCCGCAACGCCGAGCGCACCGGGCTCACGGGCTCCTTCGCCCGCACCGGCCTCGACGCCGCGCTGGCCGACGGCGCCCGCGTCGTCCTGGTCAAGGCGCCCAAGGCGCTCGACGCGCTGCGCGAGATCGCCGAGGTCGTCGCCGCGTCGGCCGCGCCGGACGTCACGGTGCTCGTCGGCGGGCGGGTCAAGCACATGACGCACGCGATGAACGACGTCCTGCGCGACTCGTTCACCGAGGTGTCGGCGACCCTCGCCCGGCAGAAGTCGCGGGTGCTGGTCGCCCGCGGCCCGCGCGCGGTGGCGTCGTCCTTCCCCCGGCGGCAGCACCACCCCGACCTCGGGCTGACCGTGTGCGCGCACGGCGCCGCCTTCGCCGGCACCCGGGTGGACCTCGGCACCCGGGCGCTGCTGCGGGCGCTGCTACACCGCGGGGACGGCACGGTGCTCGACCTCGGCTGCGGCACCGGCGTGCTGGCCGCCGCGCTGGCCCGCGAGGGGGTGCGGGTGGTCGCCACCGACCAGTCGGCGGCCGCGGTCCGGTCGGCCGCGGCGACCGCCGTGGCGAACGGCGTCGCGGTCGAGGTGCTCCGCGACGACGCCGCGGAGAGCGTGCCGGCCGGCAGCGTCGACCTCGTCGTCTGCAACCCGCCGTTCCACCTCGGGGCGGCCGTGGTGACCAGCGCCGCCGACCGGTTGTTCGCCGCCGCGGGCCGGGTGCTGCGGCCGGGCGGTGAGCTGTGGACGGTGTTCAACTCGCCGCTGCCGCACCCCGTGGCGCTGCGCCGGCTGGTCGGGCCCACCCGGGTGGTCGCCCGCGACCGGCGCTTCAGCGTCGCCGTCTCGACCCGCCGGGACGGGACGTAAGGCCCTGTCGGGCGGGAGCGGGGCGAGGCCACGGTCGGGGTCCGTGACGACGACCGAACCCGACGAACTGCAGCGGACCGCCCTGGCCGACCGGCTGGTCGCCGCGGTGGTCGGTGCCTTCGAGGCCGCCGCGGTCGAGCTCGGCGGGCGCCTGGGCTGGTACCGGGCGCTGGCCGCCGCCCCCGCCACGGCGCCCGAGCTGGCCGAGCGCACCGGCACCGACCCGCGCTACGCCCGCGAGTGGCTGGAGCAGCAGGCCGTGGCCGGCTACCTGACCGTGGACGACGTCGACGCCGCGCCGGACGACCGCCGCTACACGCTGCCGGCCGCGCACCGGGACGTGCTCGTCGACGAGCTGAGCCCCGCCTACACCGCGCCGCTGGCCCAGGTGGCCGTCGCCTTCACCCGCAACACCGGGCGGCTGGTCGACGCCTACCGGACCGGCGGCGGGCTGAGCTGGCACGAGATGGGACCGGACGCCTGGGAGGGGCAGGCCGCCGCCAACCGTCCGTTCTTCCTGCACTCCCTCGTGCCTGAGGTGCTCGCGATCCTGCCGGACGTCGACGCCGCGCTGCGCGCCGGCGGCCGGGTCGCCGACGTCGGCTGCGGCATGGGCTGGTCGTCGATCGGGATGGCGCTCGGCTACCCGGCGGCGCGCGTCGACGGCTACGACGTCGACGTCCCCTCGGTCGAGCAGGCGCAGCGCAACGCGCACGAGTCCGGCGTCGGCGACCGGGTGCGGTTCCGGGTGGTCGACGTCGGCGACCTCGCCGAGGACGACGCGTACGACCTGGTGCTGGCCTTCGAGTGCGTGCACGACCTGCCCGACCCGGTGTCGGTGCTGCGGGCGATGCGGCGGATGGCCCGCCCCGGCGGCACGGTGCTGGTGGCCGACGAGCGGGTCGCCGAGCGGTTCACCGCGCCCGGCGACGAGGTCGAGCGGCTGATGTACGGCTACAGCCTCTTCTGCTGCCTGCCGGACGGGATGTCCACCCGGCCCTCCGTCGGCACCGGCACGGTGATGCGCCCGGCGACCCTGGAGCGGTACGCGCGGGAGGCCGGGTTCGCCGGCGTGGAGGTCCTCCCGGTGGAACACGACTTCTTCCGCTTCTACCGGCTCCGCGCCGGGTGACCCAGGTCACGACCCGATCAAGACTTTCCCTCCTCGACCGTTCGGCTGTAGTCACTCCAACCAGCTGCCGAAGGAAGCGGCACGGTGGACCGCCCACCGGTACAGCCGGCCCGCTGGGGAGCACCGTGGCCCGTTCCTGGTCCGACCGTCCGCTGGGCACCAAGCTCGCCGTCCTCGTGGCCGCCGGCGCGGTGGCGCTCGCGGTCTTCGCCCTGATCACCGTGCGGGCGCTGCAGGACACCGGAGAACGGGCCGAGACGCTGCTGGACGCCAACGCGGCGACCGGGCTGGCGCTCGAGGCGGACATGATGCACGACGCGGTCCGGGCCGACGTGCTGCAGGCGCTGCTCAGCGGCGGGGTGGGGGACCGGTACGCGGGCGCCGTCGCCGACCTCGACGCCCACACCGCCAACTTCCACGACATCCTCGACCGGCTGGCCGCCGCGCACCTCTCCGGCGAGGTGGACGCGGCCGTGGCGCAGGTGGTGCCGGACGTCGAGGCCTACCTCGGCGCCGCCGGGCAGGTCGTCGCCCTCGCCGGGCGGGACCCGGCCGCGGCCGGCGCGCTGTACCCCGCGTTCGGCGAGCAGTTCGGCGCCCTCGAGGACTCGCTGCCCTCGGTGGGCGAGGCGATCGAGGCGCACGCCGGCGACGCGGTGGACCGGGCCACGGCGGAGCGCGGCACCGCGATCACGCTGGCGGTCCTGGTCGCCGCCGTCGGCGTGGCCCTGCTGGCCGGACTGGGCTGGGTCATCACCCGCTCCGTCGTCGGCCCGCTGCGCCGGGTGGGTGCGGTCGTGGCCGCCCTCGCCGAGGGCGACCTGCGCGGCGAGACCGGGGTGACCAGCCGCGACGAGGTCGGCCGGATGGCGGTGGCCCTGGAGGCCGCGATGGCCGACATGCGCACCGTGGTGGCCGCGATCGGCGACAGCTCGACCACCCTCGCCTCGGCGACCGAGCAGCTGTCGGCCAGCGCCCAGGACATGGCCCGCCTGGCCGGCGAGTCCTCCACGCAGAGCGGCGCCGTGGCCACCGCCGCCGGGCGGGTGTCGACGAACGTGCAGACGGTGGCGGCCGGCTCCGAGCAGATGGGCGCCAGCATCCGCGAGATCGCGCAGAACGCCGCCGAGGTCGCCCGGGTGGCCGGTCAGGCGGTCGAGGTGGCGGACGCGACCACCGTGACCGTGGCCAAGCTCGGGGAGTCGTCGCTGGAGATCGCCGGCGTGGTCAAGACGATCACCTCGATCGCCGAGCAGACCAACCTGCTGGCGCTCAACGCCACCATCGAGGCGGCCCGGGCCGGCGAGGCGGGCAAGGGCTTCGCCGTCGTGGCCAACGAGGTCAAGGAGCTCGCGCAGGAGACGGCGAAGGCCACCGAGGACATCGCGCAGCGGGTCGAGGCCATCCAGGCCGACACCGACGGCGCGGTGCGGGCCATCGGCGAGATCTCCTCGATCATCGCCGTCATCAACGACTCGCAGGGCACCATCGCCGCGGCCGTCGAGGAGCAGACCGCGACGACGACGGAGATGAACCGCAACGTCGCCGAGGCCGCGCAGTCGGCCGACCGGATCGCGGAGAACATCCAGGCCGTGGCCGGCGCCACCGGCTCCACCCAGCAGGCCATGGCCGACGCGCGGTCGGCCATCGAGGAGGTGGCGCGGATGGCGTCCGCGCTGCACTCCTCGGTCTCCCGCTTCCGGTACTGAGCGACCGGGAGGAGCGGCGCCGGCGGCGGAGGGTCTCCCGCCGCCGGCGCCCACTACCCGGCCCGCCGCACCACCGGCGGCAGCGTCGACCACGGGAAGTCGATCCACCGGTCGGTGCGCTTCCACACGTAGTCGCAGCGCACGATCGAGCGCGGCTTCTCGTAGATGACCGCCGTCCGCACCTCGGCGACGTACCCGGCGCAGAAGTCGCGGACGAGCTCCAGCGTCTTGCCGGTGTCGGCGACGTCGTCGGCCACCAGGACGGTCGCGCCGGTGAGGTCGACGACGTCGAGCGTCGGGGGCAGGACGACGGGCAGCTCGAGCCGCTCGTCGACGCCGGTGTAGAACTCCACGTTCATCACGAAGAGGTTCTTCACGTCCAGCGCGTAGCCCAGCGCCCCGCCGAGGAACAGGCCCCCGCGGGCGATGGAGAGGATCAGGTCGGGCCTGAACCCGTCGTCGGCCACGTGCTGCGCCAGGTCCCGGGCGGCGGTGCCGAAGGCCTCGTAGGTCAGCGTCTCCCGCGGTTCGCTCACCGGCCGATGGTGGCAGGGGCGGTCCGGCCCCTGGGCAGGCGGGCCGGGGAGGGGCAGGCTGGCGCCATGGGAGACCGGATGGCACGGATCGGTCGGCGGGTGCTGCCCTGGCTGGCCGCCTGGGTCGGGCTGCAGGTCGTCGTCGGGCTGGCCGGCCGGCTGGCCGCGCGCCGGCTCGACGAGGGCGACGAGAGCACCAAGAGCATTCGCCGGGTGCGCACCCTGGGGCCGCTCGAGCTGCGCCCGGTCAACCCGGAGCTGTCCCGCCTGCGCGTCGACCTGGCCATGGCCGGCGGGGAGATCGACCTCACCGGCATCCGCGAGACCGCCGGCGTCGACCTCACCGTGCGCGCGGTGATGGGCGGGCTGGCCGTGCGGGTGCCCGCCGACTGGCGGGTCTGGTCGCACTTCCGCGGCATCGGCGGTGTCGGCACCGACGGCGGGCTGACCCGCACCCACGACGAGCACGAGGCCGACCTGCGCATCCACGCCGTCGCCGTGCTGGGCGGGATCGGCGTCGAGGCCGGCTGAGCCGGTCTCAGCAGAAGCCAGGCGTGCCCTCCCACGCGCTCTCGGCGGCCGGGACGTCGTCGCGCTCGACGACCCCCTCGATCAGCCCGTACGGGCGGTCGTCGGCGTGGTAGACGACGTCGGGGTTGTCCAGCCCGTACGCCGAGAGGTCCTGCAGGAAGTGGTGCTTGTTCGGCATGGACAGCCGGATCTCGGCCACCTCGCCGAAGCGGGCCAGCACCGCCTCGCCCATCGCGTACAGCGTCTGCTGCAGGGCCAGCGAGTGCGTCGCGGCGAAGGCCTCGAGCAGCGCGCCCCGGACGCCGGCGAAGGAGTCGGCGAAGTCGAGGTCGGCGGTCGTGTAGCGCCAGCGGGCGGTCACCGCGGTGGCCAGGATGCGGTCGCGGGTCTCGGCCAGGGTGGTGTACCGGTCGCGGGGGAAGCCCCAGAACTCCGAGCCGGTGGTCTTGAGGACGACGAGGTCGGCGAGGCCCGCCAGCACGTGGACGTCGTCCCCGTCGACGGTCACCACCGCCGTCCGCACCTCGCCGCCGTCCCGCCGGAACGCGTGGTCGTGCGGGGTGCCGCCGACCGGGATCCGCGACCAGCCGTAGAACTCGACGGCCACCCGCGCGCCGGTGATCCACGGGTAGGAGCCGGCGAAGTGCCGGGCCAGGCGCAGGCCGAACTCCTCCGGCTGGCCGACCCCGTCGCGGGCGAAGGCGAACACGGTGTTCTTCTGCGCGTCCGTGGTCAGCACGTGCGCGTTGTCGCCCGCGGTGTGGGCCGCGGCGAAGTCGCCGCGCAGGCTGCTGCTGACGTTGAGGTCGACGAGGGTGTGCCGCGGGGAGCTGCGGTCGACCGCGACCACCCGCACCTCTGCCTTGCCGTACTGGTTGCGCCCGAGCCTGATCGCCATGCGCGCACTGTAGGAGCGGAGCGGATCCGTGCGTGTGACACCGACGGATCCCCTCCGGTCACGAGCCGCGGTAGGTGGAGTAGGCGAAGGGGGCCAGCAGCAGCGGCACGTGGTGGTGCTCGTCGGGGTCGCGGACTGCGAAGCTGAGCACCACCTCGGGGTAGAAGGTGTCGCGGTCCTGGTGGGCGAACCAGGCGCCGGTGGCGAACACGAGCCGGTGCCGCCCCGGCTCGGTGGCGCCCTCGAGCAGCCGGCAGCGGCCGTCGGCGTCGGTGACGCCCCGCGCCAGCAGCTCCTCGCCGGCGAACAGCCGGACGGCGATCCCCTCGGCCGGCCGCCCGTTCACCGAGTCCAGCACGTGCGTGCTGACGCTCATGAGACCAGTCCCCTCACCCGGAGGCCCGTGATCTGGGCCAGTTGCTCGACGACCTCGGCGCGCTCGCTCTCCTCGTCGTTACCCAGCCGGCGGCGGAGTTCGGCGAGCATCTCCTCGGGCGAGCGGCCGGCGGCGCGGACGAGGAACACGTGGTCGAACCGCTCCTCGTAGGCGCGGTTGCCCTCGAGCAGCGCCGTCCGCACGTCGTCGCCGGCGCCGGTCATCGAGCTCTGCTCCCGGCGCGACGCCTGCGCCTCGGCCGACGAGCCCTCCACCCGGTCGCCGATGCGCGGGTGGCCGGCCAGCGCGAGCTCCACCTCGGCCCAGGGCAGCCCGCGGACCACGTCCTCGGCGCGGGCCACCAGCGTGTCGACGTCGCGGTACGGCCGTCCGGCGGCCACCTCCGCGGCGAAGCGCGGGGCGGCGTTGCACGTGCGCAGCGCCTGGACCACCTGGTCGGGTGGATCGGCGTTGAAGTCGTCGAGGGCCACGGTGGGAGGATGCCAGCCCTGCTGGTCACCGGCCGGAGGCGAGGAGAGCCGTGATGCCCGACGTGCGCGTGGAGGGTCCCGAGGTCGAGCGCTCCGCCGAGGTGCTCACCCCCGAGGCGCTGGAGTTCGTCGCCGACCTGCAGACCCGCTTCGGCGGGCACCGCGACGCGCTGCTCGCCGCCCGCGCCACCCGGCGGGCCGAGATCGCCGCCGAGCGGCGGATCGACTTCCGCCCGGAGACGGCGGAGATCCGGGCCGGCGACTGGCGGGTACCGCCGCCCCCGCCCGGCCTGGAGGACCGCCGGGTGGAGATCACCGGCCCGACCGAGCCGAAGATGGCGGTCAACGCGCTCAACTGCGGCGCCGAGGTGTGGCTGGCCGACCTGGAGGACGCCAACACCCCGCACTGGCGCAACGTCGTCGGCGGGCAGGTGGTGCTGCGCGACGCCGTCCGCCGGACGTTGGAGTTCACCGCCCCCGACGGCCGCGAGTACCGGATCCGCGACGACGCCGTCCTGCCCACGATCGTGCCGCGGCCGCGCGGCTGGCACCTCGACGAGCGGCACCTGCTCGTCGACGGCAGGCCGAGCGTCGGCGCCCTGGTCGACGCCGGGCTGTACCTGTTCCACAACGCCGCCGAGCAGCTGGAGCGCGGCAGCGGGCCGTACTTCTACCTGCCCAAGATGGAGGGACACCTCGAGGCGGCGCTGTGGGCGCGGGTGTTCGACCACGCCGAGCAGGTGCTCGGCATCCCCGAGGACTCGATCCGGGCGACGATGCTCATCGAGACGATCCCGGCCGCCTTCGAGATGGAGGAGATGCTGCACGCGCTGGGCAGCCACGCCGCCGGGCTCAACGCCGGCCGCTGGGACTACCTGTTCAGCGTGATCAAGGTCTTCCGCGAGGCCGGGGCCGGGTTCGTGCTCCCGGACCGGGGCGCGGTGACGATGACCGCGCCGATGATGCGGGCCTACACCGACCAGCTGGTCGCCGTCTGCCACCGCCGGGGGGCGCTGGCCATCGGGGGCATGGCGGCGTTCATCCCGAGCCGGCGCGACCCCGAGGTCAACGAGCGCGCGCTGGCCAAGGTCCGCGAGGACAAGACCCGCGAGGCCGGCGACGGCTTCGACGGCTCGTGGGTGGCCCACCCCGACCTGGTGCCGGTCTGCCGGGAGGTCTTCGACGCCGTCCTGGGGGAGCGGCCCAACCAGCTGGACCGCCAGCGGCCCGACGTCGCGGTGACGCCGGAGCAGCTGCTGGACGTCGCCGGCGTGCCCGGCGAGCGGACCATGGCCGGCCTGCGGGCGAACGTCGAGGTGGCGATCCGCTACCTGGCCGCGTGGCTCGGCGGCAACGGCGCGGTCGGGATCCACGACCTTATGGAGGACGCGGCGACGGCGGAGATCAGCCGCTCGCAGGTGTGGCAGTGGGTGCACAACGGCGTCGTGCTCGACACGGGGGAGACCGTCACCGAGGAGCTGGTGCGCTCCGTCGTCGCCGAGGAGGTCGCGGGGATCGGCGAGCTGCCGCGGCTCGACGACGCCCGCCGGCTGTTCGAGCAGGTGGCCTTGGCCGACGACTTCCCCGACTTCCTCACCCTGCCGGCCTACGAGCTGATCGAGTAAGGACCCCGGTGCCCCCCACGCCTCGCACGCTCGACGCGGGCCCCTGCACCGGGCCACGAGACACCGGAGTGAACGCTGACCCTCCCCGAGGACGTCTACGCCGAGCTGGACCGGCGGCTGGAGCCGGTCGACGCCGCGCGGATCGCCGCCTACCCCGGCGAGCGGGCCGGCCGGCAGCCGGTGCACACCTGCTACGTGCCGGCCGACGCCGTCGCGCCGGGCCTGGCGCACGCGTGGGGCTCGGCCGCCCTCGCCGCGCTCGACGAGCACGGCCTGCCCGACCTCGGCCTCGACCCGGCGCTGGTCGAGGAGGTGCTGCCCCGGGTGCGGGCCAAGCTCGCCGCCGAGCCGGTGGAGGACCTCCGCGTCGACGCCGAGGACGGCTACCGCGGCAGCCCCGACCGGGAGGACGACGACGTCCTCCGCGCGGCGGCCGCGGTCGCCGGCGAGCCGCTGCCGTCGGTCGGCGTCCGGGCGAAGTCGCTGGAGGGGCCGACCCGCCGCCGCGGCGTCCGCACCCTCGACCTCTTCCTCGGGGCGTACGCGGAGTCCCACGGCGCGGAAGACGCGGCCCTGGGACTCCGCTCGACCGTGACGCTGCCCAAGGTGACCGACGTCGAGCAGGTGCGCGCCTTCCTGCCGGTGCTCGACGCCCTCGAGGACGCGCACGGCGTCGCGCTGGACCTGGAGCTGCAGGTGGAGACCCCGCAGGCGGTGCTCGGCCCGGACGGCGCGGCGACGGTGGCGCGCATGGTGCACGCGGCCGGCCCGCGGCTGACCGGCCTGCACTACGGCACCTACGACTACAGCGCCTCGCTCGGCATCGCCGCGGCCCACCAGTCCTCCGACCACCCGGCGGCCGACTTCGCCAAGCAGGTCGTGCAGGTGGCGGTCGCCGGCACCCGCGCCCGGGCGGTCGACGGCTCGACCAACGTGCTGCCGGTGGGCCCGCGCGAGCACGTGCACGCGGCCTGGCGGCTGCACGCCGGGCTGGTCCGGCGGGCGCTCGAGCGCGGCTTCTACCAGGGCTGGGACCTGCACCCGGCGCAGCTGGTGACCCGGTACGCGGCCACCTACGCCTTCTTCCGCGCGGCCCTGCCGGCAGCCGCCGCCCGGCTGGCGGCCTACCTCGACCGCACCGGGGCCGGTGTCCTCGACGAGCCGGCGACCGCCCGTGCGCTGGCCGGGGTGGTGCTGCGCGGGCTCGACTGCGGGGCGCTGGAGGAGACGGAGGTCACCACCGCGGTGGGAGTGCCGTGGGTCGAGGTCGTTAAGCTGGCCGGCCGGCGGCCTGGGGAGCCCTGAGGCGCCGCCGATCGTGCCGAAACGGCCCGCGGACGACGCGGTGCCGCCCGAGGACGAGAGGGACCCGATGACCGCTGTGGAGCCGACGACCGCGGTGCAGCCGCCCGTCGTCCGCACCGAGGCCGACCTGGAGTTCGACCGGCAGGTGGACGCGCTGGTGACCGCGGGGCTGCCGGCCTGGCGCGAGCTCGCCGACGAGTGCTTCCGCGCGTGGCTGGAGCCGCTGCGGGACCTGCTGCCGACCCTGCCGGGGAGCAGCGGCATCCCGTTCGTCGTCGTCGTCCCGGACGCGCCGGTCGTCGACGTGCTCGGCACGGTCCGGATGGTCGGCGGCGCCGGGTTCACCACGATGGAGCCCGGCGACCTCGCCGGCTTCCGCCCGCTGCCCGAGCTCGACGTCCCGGCGACGCCGTACCTGCTGCTCGACGTCGACCCGGGGCCGGACACGCTCGGGCTGCCGCCGACCCGGGCGACCGAGGAGATCGCCGCGGCCGGGCGCACCCCGCTGACCGTCGCTGAGGGCGTGGCGGTCCTCGTCTCCGACCACGGCGTCCTGCGGTCGCGCAACTGCTTCTCGCTGGCCGGCTCCCGGGCGGGGGACAAGCGGGTGCCGGCGCTGTGGGTGAGCGCCCGCCGTCCGCGGCTGGGCTGGTGCTACCAGGGCGCCCCGCACACCTGGCTGGGCACGGCCTCGTGCGCCGGCCGGCTGGCCGCTCCCCCTCCTGGTTCGTGACGCGGAACGCACCACCTCGTGTCAAGCTCGGGTGGGCAGCGGCCGACAATCGATGTGAGCGCTGACAGCAGCGGTGCGGGGCACCGCCAGGAGCACGGTCGAGGGGCCTGTGAACGGAACGTCTGAGGAGATCGCGCCCTCGGCCGTGCCCGGCGCCAGGTCGGCCCCGGACGACGCCGTGCCCGAGGGCCTGGGCTCCTTCCGGCACGGCGCCGGGGTGTTCGACTCCGACACCACCCTGCTCGAGCTCGCCGTCCCGTACCTGGAGGAGGGGCTGGCCGCCGGTGAGCTCACCGTGCTGGCCTGCACCCCCGAGACCGCGGACGCCGTCTGCCGCGCCCTGGGGTCCGCCGCCGGCTCGCTCGAGTTCGACCGGACGGTGATCCCCGACGGCACGCCCGGCCCCGACGTCTTCACCCACCTGCGGCAGTACACCCACCGGGCCACCCGGGGCGGCGCCGGCCGTGTGCGGGTGCTGGCCGAGGTGCCGGCGACCGACGACCCGCGGCGGGTGCGCGAGGAGATGCGCATCGAGGCCGCGGTCAACCACGTCGTGGCCGAGCTGCCGCTGACCAACCTGTGCATCTACGACCGGCGCCGGCTGCCCGCCGACCTGGTCGCCAGCGCCGCCAGCACGCACCCGCACCTGGCGTCCGGGACGGCGTGGGAGAGCAACGACGCCTACCAGAGCCCCGCCGACTACGTCCGCTCCCTCCAGCCCGTCCCCGAGCCGCTGCTGGACGGCCCCCCGCTGGTCGTGGTCGACGACGCCCCCACGCTGCCGGAGCTCCGGCACCGGCTCGTCGGCGCGCTGCCCGGGCTGACCGGCGACGAGGAGCAGCTGGAGGACCTCCGCCTCGGCATCAGCGAGGTCGCCGCGAACGCGTTCCGGCACGGCCGCCGGCCGGTCTCCGCGCAGCTGTGGAGCGACGGCGCCCGGCTGGTCTGCCACGTCACCGACAGCGGGACGACGTTCGCCGACCCGCTGGCGGGGTTCATCCCCGCGCACGGCTTCGACCTCGGCCGCGGCGGCATGGGCCTGTGGCTGGCCCGCAAGCTCTTCGACCACGTCGACCTGGTCCCCGGCCCGGCCGGGCTCACCGTGCGGCTCAGCACCGCGCTGCGCTGACGGGACAGCTGACCGGGACGGATCGACCGGGTGACGGCCCGCCGCGTCGCTTGACTGCCGAGATCCTTCACTGTTGAGGTACCGACTGTGATCGTGTTGACGGCGGCCGGCGGGACCACCGGCACCGCCGTCGTCCGGGCCCTGCGCGAGCGGGGCGAGGCGGTGCGCGCGGTCGTCTCCCGGCGCCGGTCGCGACCCGAGCTGCAGGCGCTGGGCGCCGAGGTGGTGCAGGGCGAGCTCACCCAGCCGCAGCCGTGGCGGGACCTGCTCGCCGGCGCCGACGCGATGTACCTGATCTGGCCCAACTTCGACCCCGGCGAGGCCGAGGGCGCCCGGGCGCTGTTCGCCGAGGCCCGCCGCGCCGGGCTGCCCCGGCTCGTCTACCACTCGGTGCTGCGGCCGCAGGCGCGGGTGATGCCGCACCACGCGGGCAAGGACCGCGCCGAGGAGGCCCTGGACGTCAGCGGGGTGCCGTGGCGGGTGCTGCAGCCGTGCGCCTACGCCGACAACTTCGACGGGCAGCTGCCCGAGGTGGCCGCCCGCGGGGTGCTGCGCAGCCAGTGGGGGCTGCGGCAGGCGCAGTCGCTGGTGGACGTGCGCGACGTCGCCGAGGCCGCGGCGGTGCTGCTCACCGAGGACGGCCTCGACGGCGGCACCTTCGAGGCGGTCGGGCCGGAGCCCCTCACCGCGCCGCGGCTGGCCGGGCTGATGGGCGAGCGGCTGGGCCGCGAGGTGGTGGCCGAGGACGTCGTCCCCGGGGGGGACGTGCCCACCTCCTACGCCGGGCGGTGCCTGCGCACCATGTTCGACCACTACCGGGTGCACGGGTTCACCGGGAGCCCGCGCGTGCTCACCGCGCTGCTGGGCCGGCCGCCGCGCACGTTCGCGGAGCACCTGGCCGACGTGGCGGACCCGGCGTGAGCGGACAAGGGCGTGAGCATCGCAGCGAGGAACGAGCGAGGAGCGGAGCGCCCCGCGGGAGCGAACGGTCGAGCACCGTGAGCGGCGAGGGGCGGGACGCCGTCGACCTGATCCTCGAGCAGTGGGCGCGGGAGCGGCCCGACCTCGACTGCTCGCCGATGGGCATCATCGGGCGGATCACCCAGGCCCAGCGGGAGGTCCACCTCGCCCAGCGGGCCACCTTCGCCCGGCACGGCCTCGACGCGCCGGCCTTCGACGTGCTCGCGGCGCTGCGCCGGGCCGGCGAGCCCTACCAGCTCACGCCCACGGCGCTGATGCGCACGGCGCTGGTGACGTCGGGGGCCATCACCCAGCGGCTGGACCGGCTGGAGGAGAAGGGGCTCATCACCCGCGAGCGCAGCGAGGCCGACGGGCGCGCCGTCGTCGTCACGCTGACCGACGCGGGCCGCGCGGCGCTGGACGCCGCCCTCCCCGACCACCTGGACACCGAGCGGCGGCTGCTCGCGGGCCTCTCCGCGGCGGAGCGGGCACAGCTGGGCGACCTGCTGCGCCGCTTCCTGGTGGCCCTCGGCCGCACCCCGCAGGAGCCCTAGAGCTCCGGGAGGTCCTCGGGGCGGAGGTCGGCCCGTACCCGGACGAAGCGCATCGGGTGCCGGAAGACGCCGGCCTGCAGCGCCGCGTCGGCGCTGACCTCGACCACGACGTCCGGCTGCACCTTGGTCAGCGGCACCGAGAGCCGGCCGCCGCCGAACCGGCCGGTGCCGATCCGGTCGGGCCACGGGTGGTCGGGGCCGGCCGGGCGCAGGACGGCAGCCAGCTCGGCGGCCTGCCGCGGCGAGAGCGGGCTGGTGCGCCCGACGACCACCAGCTCGCCGTCGCGCACCAGGCCGGCGACGAGCTGGCTGGGCTTCTCGATCGAGCCGATCACGCCGCCGGCGATGATCTCCGTCGTCTCCCAGGACTTGACCTTGAGCCACTCGCGGCGGCCCGGCGCGTAGCGGCTGGAGGCGCCCTTGACCACCAGGCCCTCGACGCCGGCGGGGCGGAAGTCGGTGAACCACTGCCGGGCCTCGTCGACGTCCGCGGTCAGCGGCGACAGCTGCAGCGGCGGCGCCCACCGGGCGGCCAGCGCCTCCAGCTGCTCGCGGCGGACGCGCAGGGTGCGCCGGCGCAGGTCGGTGCCGCCGGCGGCCAGCAGGTCGAAGGCGACGTACGAGGCCGGAGCGGTCGCGACCAGGGCGGGGATCCTGCCCGGCGCCGTCGAGATGCGCTGCTGGAGCAGGCCGAAGTCCAGCCGGGAGCCGTTCCAGACCACCACCTCGCCGTCGACCACGCTGCCGGCCGGGACCTGGGCCACGGCCGCGGCGGCGATGTCGGGGAAGCGGTCGGTGAGGTCGCGGCCCTGCTTGGACCACAGCCGGGTGGAGCGCGCCGAGCGGACGACGACCAGCCGGTAGCCGTCCCACTTGGGCTCGTAGCGGCAGCCGCCCGGCAGCCCGCTCGGGGGCGGGATGTCGCGCACCGGCTTGGCCAGCTCCACCGCCACCGGTCCGGCGAGGTCGGGCGGGAGGTCCGGCAACCCAGGGACGAACGACGACGGCACCCGGACAGGGTGCACGGACCGTCATCGGCGTCGCGCCTCCCCGACGAGGCGTGTCACCCGATCGTGGCAGGTCCCTACGCTGCGCGAACGCCCCCGCGAGGGGCAGCAGCGGGCCGCTCGGGCAACCGGAACCGGCCGGTCGTCGCCGGATCGTGACTCGAGCGCGCTCACCCTGCGTGACGACGGAATCGGTTGCGCGTTCCTACTGTTGAGAGGTCAAGCAAACTGAGAGTCTTCCCGAGGAGCACCACCGTGAGCCGTCCGGTCCTGCAGATCGTCTCCGCCAGCACCCGCGCCGGCCGCAAGGGCATCGCCGTCGCCCGCTGGTTCCAGCGGTTCGCCGAGCAGCACGCGGGCTTCGACGTCGAGCTCGTCGACCTGGCCGAGGTCGGCCTGCCGGTCTTCGACGAGCCGAACCACCCGCGCCTGCGCCAGTACGTGCACCGGTCGACCAGGGACTGGAGCGCCACCGTCTCCCGCGCCGACGCCTTCGTGTTCGTGACGCCGGAGTACAACCACTCCTTCCCCGCGTCGCTGAAGAACGCCCTGGACCACCTCTCGGTCGAGTGGGCCGACAAGGCGGCCGGGCTGATCAGCTACGGCGGCGTCTCGGCCGGCCTGCGCGCGGCCACGGCGATCAAGCCGGTGCTCGCCTCGCTGCGCATGCTGCCGGTGGTCGAGGCGGTGCCCGTCCCGTTCTTCGCGCAGTTCCTCACCGAGGACGACGAGTTCGCGCCCGGCGCCGAGCTCGAGGCGGGCGCCAAGGCGATGCTCGACGAGCTGGCCCGCGTGACCCCGGCCCTGCGGTCGCTGCGCACCGCCGCCTGAACCGGGTATCAACGAGGGGGATGACCGAGCGCAAGCCCCGCGGCATGTCCTTCGAGACCTGGATCGACCACCAGATCACGCAGGCGCAGGCCCGGGGCGCGTTCGAGCAGCTCGAGGGGGCCGGCCGGCCGCTGCCCCGCCGGGACCGCGAGCAGACCAGCTACGACTGGGCGCTGGAGTGGGCGCGGCGGGAGAACGGCGGCACCGACGGCATGCTGCCGCCGGGCCTCGCCCTGCGGAAGGAGCGCGACGGCCTGCCGGAGGTCGTCGCGCACCTGCCGTCGGAGGCGGCCGTGCGGGCGCTGGTCGAGGACTTCAACGGCCGCGTCGCGGCCCACTGGCGCCGTCCCGCCGACCGGGCGGACGCCGTCCCGGGCATGGCCGACCTCGACGCGCTCCTCGAGCTCTGGCGGACCACCCGCCCGCCGCCGTCGCCGGACCCCGCCCCCGTGATCGTGGCGCCGGAACCACGCCGGGGGCGCCGGAGGTGGTTCCGGCGCCATGATCACCGCTGACTGGGGCAGCTGATCAGAGGACGTCGAACTCGTTGAAGGCAGCGCCGCCGGAGAGCTGGGCGTAGCCCGGGCCGCGGTCGAAGAACGGCTCGTCGCCGGTGCGGGCGGCCCGCATGTCGGCGCGCAGGGCCTCGGTCGCCGCGAGGTCGGCCTCGCCGGACTCCAGCACGACCACGCCGTAGTCGTCCCGGGCACCCGAGACGCTCACCTTGCGCCACGCGATGTCGCGCAGCACCTCCTCGACCGGCCGGTCCAGCGGGTCACCCCAGCCGCCACCGCCGGTCGTCCGGATCCGGACGACGGTGCCGGCCTTCAGCGGCTCGGCGTCGGCCAGCGCGTCGACGTCGTGCTCGTCGGGGCCGCCCGGGTCGACGGTGATCTGGAACGGCCGCCCGGCCTTGCCGCCCTTGACACCCCAGCACGCCAGGATCGAGCGGTCGGCGATCGACATGAAGTGCGCGTCGCGGAGCACCCGGATGTGCTTCTCGTAGCCGCAGCCGCCGCGGTAGCGCCCGGGCCCGCCCGAGTCCACCGCCAGGCCGAGCCGCTCCACCCGCAGCGGGAAGCGGCCCTCGGTGAACTCGGTCGGCAGGTTCCGCGAGTCGGGGACGACGTGGATGGTGTCCTCGCCGTCGGCGTAGTACCGGCCGCCCGAGCCGCCGCCGAGCACCTCGCGCATGAGGTACGGGTTGCCGTCGAGGTCGGTGCCGTAGACGCCGGTGTATCGGATCGTCTCCTGGTCGGCCGGCATCCGGCCGCCCGTGGCCTTGGCCAGCACGCCGGCGAGCACGCCGAGCAGCCGCAGGATGACGAACGTCCGGGCGTTGGTCGGCGCCGGGAAGATCGGCGTGAGCAGCGTGCCCTTCTCGGGGAAGCGCATCTCGATCAGCGGCACGACCCCCTCGTTGACGTCGAGCTGCGCCATCCGCTCCGGCGTCCCGGCCAGGTTGCGCAGGATCGGCGCCAGCCACTTCTTGAGGAAGTTGCCGTCGGCGTAGTCGCCGCAGTGGTTGATCGGGCCCTTGGCCTGCGGGCCGGTGCCGGTGAAGTCGATGACGAGGGGCACCTCCGCGGAGGAGTCCATGGTCAGCGTGATCCGCTGGCGGTGCAGCTTGGGCTCCTCCACGCCGTCGTGCTCGGCGTAGTCCTCCCAGACGTAGGTGCCGTCGGGGATCTGCGACAGGATCTCCCGTCGGTAGACCTCGGTGGAGTTCGCGAGGATGGCCTCGAAGCACGCCTCGACCGCGGCCACGCCGTAGCGGTCGAACAGCTCACCCAGGCGGCGGGCGCCGGCCAGGCAGGCCGAGCACTCGGCGTCGAGGTCGGCGGCCAGCGAGTCGGGCATCCGCGAGTTGCGGGTCATGATCTTCAGCGCGCTCTCGTTGGGCACGCCGCGGTCCCACAGCTTGATCGGGGGGACCATCAGGCCCTCCTCGTACACGCTGGTCGCCGCCGACGGCATCGAGCCGGGCACCGCGCCGCCGATGTCGTCGTGGTGGCCGAACGCCTGGATGAAGGCGACCACCTCCGGCTCCCCGGTCTCCGGGGACGCCGCGAACACCGGCACCGTCACGCACAGGTCGGGCAGGTGGCCGATCCCGCCCTCGGAGAGGTAGACGTCGTTGTGGAAGAAGACGTCGCCGACGTCCATCGTCTCGATCGGGTAGTCCCGGACGACGGGGTGCACGAGCGCCGAGTACGAGCGGCCGGTGAGCTTGCGCAGCTTGCGGTCGTGGATGCCGGCCCGGAAGTCGTGGGCGTCGCGGATCATCGGCGAGCGCGAGGTGCGCCCGATCGACGTCTCGACCTCCTTCTCGATCGCGGCCAGCGTGCCGGCGACGATCTCGACGAGGACCGGGTCGGCCTCGACCTTGCCGTTCGGGGAGGTCACTGGTCCGACTCCTTCGTGAGCAGCAGGTTCCCGTAGGTGTCCACGGTGGCGCGGAAGCCGGGGTGCACCGGCACCGTCGAGCCGAACTCCTCGATGATCGCCGGGCCGCTCACCACGTCGCCCGGCCCGAGGTCGGGCCGGTTGTACGTGGGGGTGTCCACCCAGTCGTCGAAGAACACCCGGCGTGAGCCCGTGACGGCCCGGTCCGTCCCGCCGTCCCGGGCGTCCAGCTCGACCATGTCCGGACGGCGGATCGGCCCGATCCCGCTCACCCGCAGGTTCACCCACTCCACGGCCTGGCGGGGGTCGTCGGCGAAGTCGTAGCCGTAGAGCTGCCGGTGCGCGGCGTGGAACGCCTGGGCCACCGCCTCGGCCGCCCCGCGGTCGAGGACGCCGTCGGCCACCGGCACGCGCACCTCGAAGGCCTGGCCGACGTAGCGCAGGTCGGCGGTGCGCTGCATCCGCTGCACCTCGCGGCCGAAGCCCTCGCCGTCCAGGGCCGCCTGCGCCTGGTCCTCCAGCTCCGCGTAGACGGCCTTGACCCGGTCGAGGTCGAGGTCGGCGTGCTTGGAGACCACCGTCTGCACGTAGTCGTTGCGGACGTCGACGGTGAGCAGGCCGAACGCGCTGACGTTGCCGGGGTTCGGCGGGACCAGCGTGCGCGGCAGGCCGAGGATGTCCATCAGCCGGCAGGCCAGCAGCGAGCCCGACCCGCCGAACGTCGTCAGGGTGAAGTCGCGGACGTCGAGGCCCTTGGCCACGGTGACCTGGCGCAGCGCGTTGGCCTGGTTCCAGGCGGAGATCTCCAGGATGCCGGTGGCCGTGCGCTCGAGGGAGAGGTCCAGCTCCGCGCCGAGCCGCTCGAGCCCGGCCGTGGCCGCCTCCACCGACAGCGGGATCTCCCCGCCCAGCAGGTGCGGGGGGATCCGGCCGAGCACGACGTGCGCGTCGGTGACCGTGGGCTGGTCGCCGCCGGACGGGTAGCACATCGGGCCGGGGTCGGCGCCGGCCGACTTCGGGCCCACCTTGAGCGTGCCCTCCGGCGAGAGCCAGGCGATCGAGCCGCCGCCCGCGCCCACGGTGACGACGTCGATCATCGGGATCTTCGACGGGTAGTCGCCGACCGAGCCCTCGGTGGTGAGCGTCGGCTCGCCGTCGATGACCACGGTGACGTCGGTCGAGGTGCCGCCGCCGTCGCAGGTGAGCACCCGGTCGAAGCCGGCGGTCCCGGCGATGAGCGCCGCGCCGAGGGCGCCCGCGGCCGGGCCGGAGAGCATCGTGGTGATCGGCTGGTGCACGACCTCCTGCGCCGACAGCACGCCGCCGTTGCTCTTCATCACGTAGAAGGGCACGCCGGGGGCGATCTCGTCCAGCCGGGTGCGGATGTTGGTGACGTAGGCGCCGACCTTCGGCTTGACCGCCGCGTCGACCAGCGTCGTCACCGACCGCTCGTACTCGCGGTACTCGCGCAGCACCTCGCTGGAGAGCGAGACCACCGCCTCGGGGTACTCGGCCTCGATCACCTCGAGCATCGCCCGCTCGTGCGCGTCGTTCGCGTAGGAGTGCAGGAAGCAGACGCCGAGGGTGCGGATGCCGGCGTCCTTGAAGAAGCGGACGGCGGCGACGGCGTCGTCCCGGTCGAAGGGGCGGACCTCCTCGCCGCGGAAGTCCAGCCGGCCGCGCACGGTGCGGACCAGGTCGGCCGGCACGATCCGCGGTGGCTTGACCCAGAAGTAGCTGTTGCCGTAGCCGTCGGGCACCGACTGCCGGGCGATCTCGAGCACCGACTCGTAGCCCTCGGTGGTGATGAAGCCGATCCGGTCCAGCTTGCCCTCGAGCAGCTGGTTGGTGGCCACCGTGGTCCCGTGGCTGACCGCGGTGATCGACCCGCCGTCGAGCTCGAGCAGGCCGAGCACCTTGCGGACGCCGGCCAGGAAGCCCTCCGCCGGGTCCGCGGGGGTGGACGGCGTCTTGGTGGTCGTCGTCCGGCCGGTCCCCTCGTCCACCGCGACGACGTCGGTGAACGTCCCCCCGGTGTCGATCCCGATGCGAACCCGGCGGGACGGCGCACTCATGGGGCGATACCTTAGCGCTGAGATACCGGTGGGGACCAGGTCTGCAGGGCGGTGAGTTGCCGACCCGCGGCGGCGTCCGGGGTGAGCCGCAGGGCGGCGTCGCGCAGCGCCGCCGGGACCGGCCGGCGCCACTGTGCCACCCGGCCCAGCGCCCGTGCGCGGCGGGCGATCCGCTGGGTGCGCGGCCGCCGCAGCCGGTCGTAGGCGCCGAGCGCGGCGTCCAGGTCACCGCCCTGCACGAGCCGCACCAGCGTGGCGGCGTCCTCGAGCGCCTGGTTGGCCCCCTGGCCGAGGTCCGGCGTCATGGCGTGGGCGGCGTCGCCCAGCAGCACGCAGCGGCCCCGGCGGAACGTGGGCAGCGGCCGGGCCAGGTCGTCGATGTCGAGGCGGGTGACGGCGTCCGGCGGGGTGGCGGCGACCAGCGCCGGGACCGGGTCGTGCCAGCCGCCGAAGAGGCGCCGGACCTCGCCGTGCTCGTCGGCGATCGCCGTGCGCGCCGGCATCGAGGCGACGGCGAACCAGTAGACGCGGCCGTCGGCGAGCGGCGCGATGCCGAACCGCAGCCCGCGGCCCCAGGTCTCCCCGGCCCCGCCGAGCAGGTCGACCGGCGCGGCCGTCACGCCTCGCCAGGCGGCGTAGCCGGAGTAGCGGCGGCCGGGGTCGCCGGGCCAGCCCGCCCGCACGCGGCTGGCGATGCCGTCGGCGGCGACCACGAGGTCGAACCGCTCGGTCCCGCCGCCGTGCACCACCTCGTCGCCGGCGGCGGAGACCGCGTCGACCGGGCAGCCGAGCCGCAGCGTCCCCCCGGCCAGCGCGCCCACCAGCACGCGGTGCAGGTCGGCCCGGTGCACCACGCGCAGGCCGGCCACGGCGGCGGCCGGGGTGCGGGCCAGCCAGGTGCCGTCCGGCCGCCGCTGCCCGGCCACCAGGCCGGTCGGGGCGTCGCCCGCCACCGCGCGGACGGCGTCGCCGAGCCCCAACGCGTCCAGCGCGGCGAACCCGTTGGCCCACAGCGACAGCCCCGAGCCGCCCGGCCGCAGCTCCTCCGCCCGCTCGAAGACGGTGACCTCGGCCCCGGACCGCTGCAGCCCGGCCGCGACGGCCAGGCCGCCGACCCCGGCGCCGACCACGGCTACCCGCACAGCGCACCGTCCTGCACCCGCAGCATCGGCAGCAGCAGCTCCAGCCGGCCGACCTCCTCGACGTTGTGCGTGACCCAGGCGTCGACCATGTGGTCAGGGAACCGCCGCTGCAGCACCCGGTTGACCGGCGCCATCGCCGCGCTGCGCGCACCGAGGTCGAGCACGCTGACGTAGTGCGTCCGGTCCCGGCCGGCCGACCAGGTGTGCTCCAGCTGCAGGACGGCGACGCCGCCCACCCGCTGCACCAGCCGGATGCCGGTCTCGTCCAGCTTCTCCACCCGGTCGACGACGTCGATGCGGTACTCGGGGCGACCGGCGAACTGCTCGACGATCCGGAAGCGGGCACCCTCGGCCGCGCCGCCGCCGGGCGCCGGGCGGGCCAGCGCCCAGGCGAGGTGGTCCAGCGGGTGCCAGGCGAGGTAGCGGGGGACCTGCGCGCCGTCGTAGTCGATGGTCCGGCCGATCGAGCGGAACCAGCCGAGGACCTCGGCGGGCGTCACGCCGGCCAGCGGCTGGTGGTCGATGGTCACCCGCCGGCGGCCGTGCGCGAAGGACGCGACGGCCACCCGCGCGGAGTCGTGCGGGCGGAGCGGGGTGAGGAGGGGGAGGGGCATGTCGGACTCCGGTGAGATACGGAAGCGTTTCTTGTGTCGGGCACGCTAGGGTGGCCGAGCAAGATACGCAAGCGTTTCTCTTGCGGGAGGTGGCATGGCGGTCGCGCGCCGGCGCGGTGCCGAGCTCGAGGCCGCCATCGCCGACGCCGTCGTCGGCCTGATCGTGACCGGGGGAGCCCGCGCGGTGACCATGGAGGCGGTCGCCGCGCGCGCCGGCACCAGCAAGCCCGTGCTGTACCGGCGCTGGCCCGACCGGGCGGCGCTGCTGCGCGACGTGCTGCTGCGGCAGGCCACGGGCGTCATCCCGGCCGAGGACACCGGCAGCTACCGCACCGACATGCTGGCGATCCTGCGCGGCTGGGCTGCCGTCCTGACCGGGCCCGGCAGCCGGGTGGTCCAGGCCGTCGTCACCGCGATGGCCGAGGACCCGGACTTCGCCGCCGCCTTCCGCGAGGGCGTCATCGGCTGGCGCAAGCAGGAGATGGCCGACCTGCTGGCGCGGGGCGTCGCCCGCGGCGACGTCCGGCCCGACGTGCCGGTCGAGATCGCCCGGGAGCTGGGCCAGGGGGTGCTCTGGCACCGCTTCCTGGTCACCGGCGACCCGATCGACGACGACGTCGTCGTGCAGATCGTCGACGAGGTGCTGGTGCCCTTCGTCGCCCCCCGCCCAGCGGGGCACTAGCCCGCCCCACGTGCCGCTGCGCGGGGTCGGGCCGTGGGAGCAGCCCGCGCCGCACCCCTGCTCGCCTGCCTGACCCTGCTCGCCGCCTGCTCCGCCGAGTGGACCCGCGACGGCCGCCCCGTACGAGGTCGCCGACGCCGCCGCGCAGTTCCGCGACGGCGCACCGCCCGGCTCCGACCCGGTGCACGTCGTCGGCTCCGACGCCGTCGTGCACGTGCTCGGCAGGTACTCCTCCGACCACGACCGCGACGACCCGCCGATCCCGCCCGACGTGCTGCTCGCCTCCCCCGTCACGCCGGACGCCTCGGCGCGCCGGGGTCTGGACCGAGCGGGCGGACTTCCCCGCCACGACCGGTGCGTTCGCGAGCAGCCTGGCGATCGCGGCCGACGGGACCGCCGTCCTCCTCACCGAGCGCGGCGCGGGCGACCTCGACGGGGGGACCGGCAGCCGCGCAGCTCGGCGACGGCCACTTCAACAGCGCGGTGATCCGCTTCGACCTCGACACCGGCGCGGTCACCGGCCTGGAGCCGGGTGCCGGGCTGTCGCCGGCCGGGCGGCCCAGGGCCGATCCCGACCTGTTCGTCGTCTTCGGTTCCGACGGGGACGACGGACCGCCGTGGGTGGAGTTCCGCTCGGCGGACGGCGCGGTGGTTGCTCCCCGCCTGCCGCCGGCGGCGACCGGCGCCGAGTTCGGGGCCGTCGTGCTCGCCGAGTTGCTCGGCGCCGTCCGACCCGGGGGCCCGGTCGCCGCCGAGGCGAGCGGCTGGGTGCACGCGCTGACCGACGACGACCTCGTCCCGTTCGTCGTCCCCACCGACCTCGCCACCGGGGAGTCGGCCGTCTCGGGACCGGTCTGCCCGGGGCACGGCACCCTGGAGCGGCTCGTCCTCACTTCCGCCGGCGCGGTCGTGGTGGGAACCTGCGAGGGGCCGAACGAGACGGGGCTCTGGCTGGTGCGGCCGCGGTCGTGACCGTTCCCCAGGTCGCCTGCAAGGCGGCTGCAAGCGACGTCCGGAGGCTGGAGCACGACCGGCCCGGGAAGGGCCGCCCGCCGAGGAGGGATCCCCCGATGCCCGTGCAGCACACCACCGACGCCACCTTCGCCGACGACGTCCTGGCCAGCCCGAAGCCGGTGCTGGTCGAGTTCGGCGCCGCCTGGTGCGCCCCCTGCAAGATGATGGCGCCGGTGCTGGAGAACCTCTCCGTCGACCAGGCGGCGCGGCTCAAGGTGGTCGCCCTCGACGTCGACGAGAGCCCGTCGACCGCGTCGGCCTACAAGGTCATGGGCATGCCGACACTGGCGCTGTTCGTGCGCGGCCAGATGGTGACGACGATGGTGGGCGGCCGGCCGGGCTGGTCGATCATGCAGGAGATCGAGCCGCACCTCGCCGCCCTCGTCTGAGACCCAGGCGCTTCATCGCGATGGAGCACCGCGCTTCATCGCGATGAAGCACGTCCGCATGCTTGCGCGGTAGCTGGATCCAGGGTCTAGACTCAGGACCGTGGCGGACGGCGTGGCGCAGGTGCTGGCCCTCGTGGGGGAACGGTGGGCGCTGCTCGTCGTCCGCGAGGTCTCGCTCGGCCTGCGCCGGTTCGACGAGCTGGCGGCGGCGACCGGGGCGCCGCGGACCGTGCTGTCCGACCGGCTGCGCCGGCTGACCGCGGCGGGCGTCCTCGCCACCCGCCCCTACCGGCTCCCCGGCAGCCGGGAGCGCACGGAGTACGTGCTCACCGACGCCGGGGCCGACCTGCTCCCGCTGCTCGCCGCGATGTCCGACTGGGGGGAGCGCCACCTCGGCGCCGGTGCCCCGCAGGAGGTCGTGTACCGCCACGGCGGCTGCGGCGGCCGGGTGACCGCCCGCCTCGTCTGCGAGTGCGGCGCGGAGACCGGCCCGCACGACCGGCTGATCGCCCAGGTCAACCGCTGACCCGTCGTCCCCCGGAGGTCCCCGTGTCCCTGCCCCGCACCACCGACGCGACGTTCGCCGCCGACGTCCTCGGCAGCGAGCGCCCGGTGCTCGTCGACTTCACCGCCGACTGGTGCCCGCCCTGCAAGATGATCAAGCCGGTGCTCGAGCGGATCGCCGCCGAGCAGGCCGGCCGGATGTCGGTCGTCACCCTCGACGTCGACGAGAACCCCGAGGTGACCCGGCGCTACGGCGTCATGGGGATGCCGACGCTCGCCCTGTTCGTCGGCGGCGAGCTCGTCACCACCGTCGTCGGGGCGCGGCCGCAGGCGGCCCTCGTGGCCGCACTGGAGCCGCACCTGGCCCTGGCCGCCTGAGGCGGACCGGCGCGCTCAGCGGTCGAGCAGGAGCTGGACGTAGGGGTCGCGGCCCGCGGGGGTCAGCGACCGGTACGCCCGGAAGTCCCGGACCGCCGCGCCCGACGACCCCCCTGTATGCCTTGACAGGCATATGCCTTGCGGGGCATGCTCGGCGGCGTGCATGAGGCGACGTGGGCGGCGCTGACCGATCCCCACCGGCGGGCCGTGCTCGGCCTGCTGCGGGAGCGGCCACGGGCCGTCGGCGAGCTCGTGGGGGCGCTGGGGCTGACCCAGCCGGCGACGTCCAAGCACCTGCGGGTGCTGCGGGAGGCGGGGCTGGTCACGGTCCTGCCGGATGCGCAGCGGCGCATCTACGCGCTCGACCCGGCGCCGCTGGCCGAGCTGGACGAGTGGCTGGCCCCCTACCGCTCGCTCTGGAACGACCGCCTCGACGCACTCGGCAGGCACCTGGACCGGATGGAGGAGCGCTCGTGAAGGACGACCTGGGCACGTACGTGGAGCACGAGGGCCGCCCGGCGGTGCGCTTCGTGCGGACCTACCGGCACCCGGTCGAGCGGGTGTGGACGGCGGTCAGCGACCCCGCGGAGCTGCAGCACTGGTTCCCGTCGAAGGTGGAGATCGAGCCGCGCGAGGGCGGCCGGATCGCCTTCGCCGACGATCCCTACGCAGCGGCCGCCGACGGCACGATCCTGGTCTGGGACCCGCCGCACCGGCTGGCGTTCACCTGGTACGAGGACGAGCTGCACCTCACCCTCGAGCCGACCGGCGACGGCTGGTGCCGGCTCACGCTGGTGGACGTGCTCGACGACCGCTCCGCGGCGGCCCGCAACGCCGGCGGCTGGTACGTCTGCCTGGACGTGCTGGGCAAGCGGCTCGACGGCGTCCCCACCAGCGGGCCGCACGGCGACGTGGCGGAGTGGGAGCCGATCCTGCAGGCGCACGTCGACGCCGGCCTGCCCTCGGGCGCGCCGATCCCCGACCCCGTCGACCGCTGACCGCTTTCGGTGCGGAAAGCGGTCACGCTGTCCGCACCGAGAGCGGAGGGGGGTCAGCTCTGCGGGCCGGCGGCCGCGACGGCGACGTCCTCCCACGCCCGCCACTCGGCGAGGCGGGACTCGTAGTCGGCCGTGGCGATGCGCAGCGGGGTGCCGCCGAGGAAGATCCGCAGCGGCGGGTCCTCCGCGTCGACCACGGCGAGCACGGCCGCGGCGCTGGCGGTGGGGTCGCCGGTGCCGGCCACCCGCGCGCGGCGCTGCTCGGCGGCCTTGACGCGGAACTCGTCGTAGGCCGGGTTCGGGGCGGCGTGCCGGGCCGAGGCGCCGCCCCAGTCGGTGGAGAAGGCGCCGGGCTCGATGAGCGTGACGCGGATGCCGAAGTCGGCGACCTCCTGGGCCAGTGCCTGGCTGAAGCCCTCCAGCGCCCACTTCGACGCGTTGTAGATGCCGATGTTCGGGAACGCGCTGATCCCGCCGATCGACGAGACCTGGAGGATGTGGCCCGAGCGCTGCTCCCGCAGGTACGGCAGCGCCGCCTGGGTCACCCACAGGGCGCCGAAGACGTTGGTCTCGAACTGGGCGCGCGCCTCGGCCTCGGTGATCTCCTCGATCATCCCGAACTGCCCGTAGCCGGCGTTGTTCACCACGACGTCGAGCCGGCCGAAGTGCTCGTGGGCCTGCTTCACCGCGGCGATGTCGGCCTCGCGGTCGTCGACGTCGAGCTGGACGGGCAGCAGCCGGTCGCCGAAGCGCTCGACCAGGTCGTCGAGGGTCGAGGTGTTCCGGGCGGTCGCGGCCACCGAGTCGCCCCGCTCGAGGGCGGCGACGGCCCACTCGCGGCCGAAGCCGCGGGAGGCGCCGGTGATGAACCACGTCTTGGGCATGTGTGCTCCTCGCTCGCCGGCTGTCGGAGGGACGGCGCAAGCGGATGCGCCTCCTCTTCCGGCCCCAAGTGCGGGCGGGCGGGTTCTGTTCCCGGGGGGTGCGGGCTCAGGCGGTCAGCGCGGCCTCGGGGGCGAGCAGCGCCTCGACCGGACCGGGCCGGCCGAAGTGCCAGCCCTGGCCGAGGTCGACGCCCAGCGCCAGCAGCGCCGCGGCCTCGGCGGCGGTCTCCACGCCCTCCGCGACCACCTGGGCCGAGCAGCCGTGCGCGAACTCGACCAGCGAGCGCACCAGCGTCGACAGCACCGGGTCGGCGTCCACCCCCGACACCAGGCTGCGGTCGAGCTTCAGCACGTCGGGGGAGGTGACGACGATGTGCCGCAGCGAGCTGAAGCCGGCGCCGACGTCGTCGATGGCCAGCCGCAGCCCGCGGGCGCGCAGCGGGTCGAGCACGCGGGCGAGCGCGGCGTAGTCGTCGACGGGGTCGTGCTCGCTGAGCTCCAGCAGGACCCGGCCGAGCGGGAGGCGGTCGAACAGCGCCGCCGCCTCGTCGGTGAGCAGCGTGGCGGGGGAGAGGTTCATGCCGACGTAGCCGCCGACCCGGTCCAGGTGGGCGGCGGCGCGCTCGAGGGCCAGCAGCTCCAGCCGGTGGCCCTCGCCGACGGCGTGCGCCTCGGCGAAGACGACGTCGGGCGTCGTCCCCCACTCGGCGGGGAAGCGGCTGAGCGCCTCGGTGCCGGTCCGCTCACCGGTGAGGAGCCGGACGATCGGCTGCAGGACCACGGTCGGTCCGCCGGCGGCGATCACCGGGCCGATCCGCCCGAGGACCTCCGTGCGGCGCTCCTGCGCGCGGACCTCCGGCTCGACGATGACCGCCGCGGCCGAGGCGAGCACGTCCATGAGCGCCTCGTCGCGCTTCGTCAGCTCCTTGTCGGAGGTCAGCCCGGCGGCGCAGAACGTCCCGTAGAGCGAGCCGTCGGACAGCCGGACGGGGACCGAGACGTAGCTGCGGATCCGCGGCATCCGGGCGGCGGGCAGCGCCATCGCGGCCGGGAAGGCCTTGAGGTCGGCGATGACCGGGGGCAGCCTCCCGTCGAGGACCGCCTGGCACAGCGAGGTCTCCTGGTCCTGCGTGACCTTCTCCTGGAACAGCACCGGGATGCTCGACTCGACGACCTCGAGGTGCTGCGTCGTCCCGTCGAGCCGGCTCAGGAACGCGACCGACAGGCGCAGCGACTTCTTCGCCGTCTGCAGCAGCTCGGCGATCTGCCGCTCGGAATCGGTGCGCTGCCTGCCCATGGTGCTCCATCGGCACGCGCGACCGGGGGCTGGAGGAAAAAGTTCCGCGGCGGTGTCGATGAGCGGCGGTCCCGTTCGACGTCTTGACGACGGAGCCCCACGAACCCCGCAGGAGGAAGCCATGCGTCCGCTCGTCGTCACCACGTTCCTGACCCTCGACGGGGTCATGCAGGCCCCCGGCGGGCCGGAGGAGGACCCCTCGGGCGGCTTCGCCTTCGGCGGCTGGTCGTTCCCGTACGCCGACGAGGTCTTCGGTCAGCAGATGGACGAGTGGTTCGCCGGGGCGCAGGACTTCCTGCTCGGCCGGACGACCTACGAGATCTTCGCCGCGCACTGGCCCCGGGTGGAGAGCGACGACAACGTCACGGTGGGCCTGCAGACCAAGACCAAGCACGTCGCGTCGCGCACGCTGACCTCGCTGGACTGGGACACCGCGCGGCTGCTCGAGGGCGACGTCGCCGAGGCGGTGCGGGCGCTCAAGGCCCAGGACGGCGGCGAGCTGCAGGTGCACGGCAGCGCCGGGCTGATCCAGACCCTGCTGCGCGAGGACCTGGTCGACGAGCTGCGGCTGATCATCGACCCGGTGACGCTCGGCCAGGGCAAGCGGCTGTTCGGCGACGGCACGATCCCGCGCAGCTGGCGGCTCACCGGCTCGAAGGTCACCACGACCGGTGCGCTGATCGCGAGCTACCAGCGCGCCGGGGACGTCGAGACGGGCTCCTTCGCGCTGGAGGACTGAGCCGGCCGCCGGGCCCGAAATCGGGTGCGGGCCCGGCCCCCGTGCTGGTGCACTCCACCGCATGCGCGAGCGGACCGTGATCTCGGGCGACGTGCCGCTGCACGTCGTCGACCCCGGCGGCACCGGGACGGCCGTCGTCCTGCTGCACGGGGGCGCCCGGACGTCGGAGGACTGGGAGGTCGTGGCCGACCGCCTGGTCGCCCTCGGCCACCGGCCGGTCGCGATCGACCTGCGCGGGCACGGGGGCACACCGGTCGCGCCGTGGACCTGGGACGCCGTGGTCGCCGACGTCGAGGCGGTGGTCGGTGAGCTGCGGCTCGGGCGGCCGGCGGTGGTCGGGCACTCCCTGGGCGGGATCGTCGCGGCGCTGTGGGCGACCGGGCACCCCGAGTGCCCGCTGGCGGTGAACCTCGACGGGCACGGCAACCCCACCCACCGCGACCAGTACGCCGGCCTCGCGCCGGACGACCCGTCGGTCGACGCCCTGGTCACCTGGCTGGCCGAGGCCGCGACCCTGCTGCTCGGCGAGCACATGGCCGACGTCATGCGGGCCATCGACGAGCTCGACGTGCTCGCCGTGTACCGGCGGGCGCGCTGCCCGCTGCTGCTCACCCGGGCCGGCGAGTCGATGGCCGAGCTCGTGCCCGCCGAGGCGCAGCCGGCCTGGGTCGCCTACGAGCGGTGGACCGACCAGCAGCTGGCGGCCCTCGCGGCCGAGGTGCCCGAGGTGGACGTCGTCGTCACCCCCACCGGCCACTTCGCGCACGTCGAGGCGCCCGAGCTGCTCGTGAACCTGGTCCACGAGCGGCTCGAAATGGTGACGTGAGGGAACGGCCCTGCTGCAGGGTCCCGCGCCGAGCCTGCGAGGCGTGGGTGGGGGGCAGCGGGGTCCTTCTAGTCCAGGTCGGCCTGCCAGAGGTCCGGGCCGAAGACCTCGTACTGGATGTCGGCCGCCGGCACGCCCCGGTCGAGCAGGACGCTGCGGATGCCCCGCATGAACGGCAGCGGCCCGCACAGGTAGTAGAAGGCGCCCTCGGGCAGCTCGACGTCGTCGAGGTCCATGATCCCGGCGTACCGGCCGTCGACCGGCAGGTCGCCGTGCGCGCCGTGCTCGTACCAGACGTGCAGCCGGGCGTTGGGCAGCTTCGCGACGTCGCGGGCGATCTGGTCCCGCAGCGCGAAGGACCCCTCGTGCAGGTCGGCGTGCAGCAGGGTGATCGGCAGGTGCGAGCCGGCCTTGGTCAGGTGCGAGAGCATGCCGGCCATCGGGGTGACGCCGATGCCGGCGCTGGCGAAGACGACCGGCCGGCCGGAGTCGTCGAGGACGACGTCGCCGTAGGGCAGCGACATGGTGAGCCGGTCGCCGACGCCCACCCGGTCGTGCAGGTGGTTGCTCACCTCGCCGTCCGGCTTGCCCCCACCGGTGACCCGCTTGACCGCGAACGACCGGTGCTCGCCGTCGTCGGCCTGGGTCAGGCTGTACTGCCGCGGCTGGCGGACGCCGTCGGGCATGGGCACCTGCACGGTGACGTACTGCCCGGGCAGCGACGTCTTGACCAGCCGGTCGTCGACCCGGCGCACGGTGAAGGTGACGACGTCGTCGGTCTCCCGGCGCTTCTCCACGACCTCCCACTCGCGCCAGACCGTCTCGGGCCGGACGCCGCGGGCGCTGTAGAGGCCGCGCTCCTGGTTGATCAGGGCGCGCGCCATGAGCCAGTAGACCTCGTCCCAGGCGGCGACCACCTCGGGCGTGACGGCGTCGCCGAGCACGTCGGCGATCGCCCAGAACAGGTTGTCCCGCACGACCTGGTACTGCGCCGGGGTGATGCCCAGCGAGGCGTGCTTGTGCGCGATCCGGCTGAGCAGGTGCTCGGGCAGGTGGTCGGGGTGGCCGACCAGCGCGCTGGCGAAGAGCGCGACCGAGCCGGCCAGCGCCTGCTGCTGGGTGCCCTCGGCCTGGTTGCCGCGGTTGAACGTGCCGTCGAGCAGCTCGGGGTGCTCGCCGAACAGGTGCTGGTAGAACCGCTCGGCGATCTTGCCGATGTTCTCGCCGACGACGGGCAGGGTGGCCTCGATGACGGGCCGGGACTTCTCGGTGAGCATCTCTCCCCCTGGTGCGGTCTGCGATGGGCCCCGTGCTCGGCCCCTGCCCGATCGGCGCCCGGCCTACCCATCGATGTCGGGTGCCAGGATGCTGGGCGTGACGACGGCGACGGGTGCGCTGGAGGAGTTCGAGGCCGCCCGCGGCCGGCTCTTCGGCATCGCCTACCGGATGCTCGGTTCGGTCGCCGACGCGGAGGACGTGCTCCAGGACGCCTGGCTGCGCTGGCAGGGCGTCGACCAGGGGCGGGTGAGCGACCCGGCCGCCTTCCTGGCGCGCACGGTCACCAACCTCAGCCTGAACGCGCTCACCTCGGCCCGCGCGCGCCGGGAGGTGTACGTCGGGCCGTGGCTGCCGGAGCCGGTGGTCACCGCCGACGGCGCGCTCGGCCCGCTGGAGGACGCCGTCCAGCGGGAGTGCGTCTCGTTCGCGCTGCTCGCCGTCCTGGAGCGGCTGCCGCCGGCCGAGCGGGCGGCGTACGTGCTCCGCGAGGCGTTCGCCTACAGCCCCCGGGAGGTCGCCGAGCTGATCGGCGTCTCCGAGGCCAACGCGCGGCAGCTGCACTCGCGGGCGCGCAAGCACGTGGCCGCCGAGCAGACCCGCGAGGTCGAGGCCGAGCGCTGGCAGGAACTGGTCCTCCGGTTCCTGGCCGCGGCGCGGGACGGCGACGTGGCCGGCCTCGAGGCGCTGCTGGCCGACGACGTGGTGGCGCGCAGCGACGGCGGCGGCGTGGTGAACGCCGCCCGCATGCCGGTGACCGGCCGCGACAAGGTGGCGCGCTACCTGGCCGGGATCTTCGCCAAGTTCACCGCCGGGCTCACCGGGGCCTTCGCCGAGGTCAACGGGGCGCCGGCGGTCGTCTCGTTCCGGGACGGCGCGCTGCAGAGCGTCCTGGTGGTGAGCACCGACGGCGAACGCATCACCGGCCTGGACTTCGTGCTCAACCCGGTCAAGCTCGCCTTCGCCGACGGGCAGCTGTCACGGATCGGAGGGCTGCGTGGTCTGAGCGGGTGAGGAAGGGAGACCCCACCATGACGACCACGTTGGTCACCGGAGCCACCGGCACGCTCGGCGTGCCCACCGTCGCCCGCCTGCGCGCCACGGGCCACGACGTCCGAGCCCTCAGCCGGCGCAGCGGACCCGGTCTCGTCACCGGGGACCTGGTGTCCGGTGACGGCCTCGACGCGGCGCTGGACGGCGTCGACGTCGTCCTGCACCTGTCCCACAGCCCGCGGACGAAGGGCGGTGACGTCGCCCAGGCGCGGACGCTGCTGGCCGCCTCGGCGCGCGCCGGGGTGCGGCACCTGGTGTACGTGTCGATCGTCGGCGTCGACACCATCCCGCTGGCCTACTACCGGGCCAAGCGGGAGGTCGAGCGCATGGTCGAGCAGTCGGGGCTGCCGTCCACGATCCTGCGGGCCACCCAGTTCCACCCGTTCGTGACCTCGATGTTCACCTCGCAGCGCCGGCTGCCGCTGCTAGTGGTGCCCACGATCGACCTGCAGCCGATCGACGTCGGCGAGGTGGCCGACCGGCTGGTCGAGCTCGCGTCGGCGGCACCGGCGGGCCGGGTGGCCGACATCGGCGGGCCGGAGCAGCGCTCGCTGCCCTCGCTGGCGCGCGCCTGGTCGCGGTCGGCCGGCGTGCGGCGGCCGGTGGTGCCGCTGTCGCTGCCCGGGAAGCTGTTCGCCGCCTACCGGTCGGGCGCGGCGATGGTGCCCGGCCCGGCGTACGGGCGGGTGTCCTACGAGCAGTGGCTCGCCGGCCGGGCGGAGGCCCTGCGGTGAGCGGGCTGCTGCGGCCGGGGCTGGTGCTGCTGGCCGCGGTCGAGTGGGTGCTCGGGTCGTGGACGGCGTTCGCCCCGCGCAGCTTCTACGACGACGTGCCGACCGTGGACCTCACGCCGCCGTTCAGCGAGCACCTCATGCGCGACTTCGGCGGCGCGACGCTGGGGCTGGCGATCGTGCTCACCGCGGCCGCCGTCTGGACGGAGCGGCGGCTCGTGGTCACGGCGCTGCTGGCGTACCTGGCGTTCGCGGTGCCGCACCTCGTGTTCCACGTGACACATCTGCACGGGGCGACGGAGCTCGAGGCGTCGGTGCTGGTGCTGCTGCTGATCGGCTCGGTCGCGCTGCCGCTGGCCCTGCTGGCGGCGGCGCTGCTCGCACCGAGGACGCTCCCGCGGGAACGCGACGACGTCCTCGTCTGAGTCGTCGGTGTGCGCCGGAGGCCCTTTCCCGCCGGGCGAAGGGCACCGGGCGCACGACGATCATGGACGCCGTCGCGGACTCCGTGGTCTGATCCGGGCGGCGCGACACCGGGGTCGCGCCGTTCGCGAGGAGGCGGCATGGCCGAGGTCCACGGCACGTTCGACGACCGGTTCGCGGGGGTGCGCGACGCGCTCGCCACCCAGCTCGAGGGCGACGAGCTGGGCGCCTCGATCGCCGTCGACGTCGACGGCGAGACCGTCGTCGACATCTGGGGCGGCCACCGCGACCAGGCCCGGACGACGCCGTGGACCCGGGACGCGATCGTCAACGTCTGGTCGACGACGAAGACGATCACCGCGCTGGCGGTGCTCACGCTGGTCGAGAAGGGGCAGCTGGACGTGCACGCCCCGGTCGCCGAGTACTGGCCGGAGTTCGGCGCGAACGGCAAGGAGGACGTGCGGGTCCGGCACCTGATGTCGCACACCTCGGGCGTGGCCGGCTGGGACCCGCCGTTCGAGGCCGCCGACATGTACGACTGGGAGTCCTCGACGGCCCGGCTCGCCGCCCAGGCCCCCTGGTGGGAGCCCGGGACGGCGGCCGGTTACCACGCGCAGAACCAGGGCCACCTGCTCGGCGAGGTGCTGCGCCGCGTCGACGGCCGGTCGCTCAAGCAGTACGTCGCCGAGGAGCTGGCCGCGCCGTTCGGGGCCGACTTCCAGATCGGGGCCGAGCCCGAGGACGACGACCGGATCGCGCCCGTCGTCCCGCCACCCCCGCTGCCGATCGACTTCGCCGCGCTGGACCCGCAGAGCGCGGTCTTCCGCTGCTTCACCGGGCCGGTCGCCGACGCCGCCAACGCCAACACCCGCGCCTGGCGCGACGCAGACATGGGCGCGCTCAACGGGCACAGCAACGCCCGCGGGGTGCTCGACATCATGCGCGTGGTGTCGCTGGGCGGGGAGGCCGGCGGCGTGCGGCTGCTGTCGGAGAAGACGATCGACCTCGTCTTCGACGTCCAGGCCGACGGCGTCGACCTCGTGCTCGGCGTGCCGTTCCGCTACGGCGTCGGCTTCGCGCTGTCGCCGTCCGGCGGCGTGCCCTACCTGCCCGACGGGCGCGTCTGCTTCTGGGGTGGCTGGGGCGGCTCGCTGATCGTCATGGACCTCGACCGCCGCGTGACCACCAGCTACATGATGAACCGGATGGCCCCGGGCATCGTCGGCTCGCCGCGGGCGCAGGCCTACCTCGAGGCCGTCTACGCGGCGCTGTGATCTCCCGGACCGGCATCGCCTGCACCACCGGTGGGGACGGCGACGACCTGCTGCTCCTGCTGCACGGCCTCGGCGCGACCGGCGCCGTCTGGGAGCGGCTGCTGCCGCTGGTCCCCGGCCGCTGGGCGGCCCCGGACCTGCGCGGCCACGGTCGCTCGCGCGCCGAGCCGCCGTACGGCTACGCGGTCCACGCCGCGGACATGGCCGAGCTCGTCACGGAGCTGGGCGCGGCACGGGTCACCGTGCTCGCGCACTCCTTCGGCGGGGTGGTCGGTGCGCTGCTCGGCGGCGGCGAGTACGGGGTGGCGGTCGACCGGGTGGTCGCCGTCGGCACGAAGATCGAGTGGACGGCGGAGGAGGAGGCCGGCGCCCGCGCGCTCGCGGGCAGGCCCGGCAAGGTCGTCGCCACCCGCGAGGAGGCCGCGGCCCGGCACCTGGCCCTGGCCGGGCTGCGCGGGCTGGCCGAGCCGTCGGGCGACGTCGCGCTGGCCGGCGTCCGCGAGGTGGAGGGCGGCTGGACCGTCGCGCTGGACAACCGGGCGTTCTCCGCCGTCGGCCCGTCGGTGCCCGGCATCCTGCGGCGGTGCGCCGCGCCGCTGCACCTGGCGGCCGGGGACGGCGACGCGATGGTGTCGCTGGAGGCGATGCGCCGGATCGACCCGGAGGCAGAACTCGTCGAGGGCGCCGGCCACAACGCGCACTGGGAGCGCCCCGATGCCGTGCTGGCCCTCCTGGGGTCTTCTTCGGGCTAAGGCTGCTCGACGAGCGTGCGCAGGATCCGCTCGAGTGCGGCGCGGTCGGCGGCCGGCAGCCGGCCGAACAGCTCGCGCGAGTCGGCGGCGCGGGCGGTGTCGACCTCGCCCCTGACCCGCCGGCCGGTGGCGGTGGGCCGGACGACGACGGCCCGCCGGTCCCGCGGGTCGGCGGTGCGCTCCACCAGGCCGCGCTCCTCCAGGCCGTCCACCACCTCGGTCGCCGAGCGCGGCGCGATGTGCAGGGCCTCGGCGAGCTCGGAGAGCCGGGTGCCGTCGCGGCCGGTAACCACGCGCAGCGCCCGGGCCTGGTGGGGCGTGAGGTCCCAGGGCGCCAGGGCGTCGCGCCAGCGGTGCCGCTGCAGCCGGCCGAGGCGCAGCACGAGCTCGCCGAGCACGGCGGGGTCGTCGTCGGCCATGCGGGAAGAGTAGCGACACCGCTGTGGTTCCCACATGATGAGGTAACCTCAGCATCCATGGGAGGTGGCGCCGTTCTGGACCCCGTGAACTCCCCCGGCGGTGGCGGCCGCGGCGGCTCGGGCCGCACCGTCGACCCCGCCGACCGCGCACAGCTCGACCGCTCGCCGGTCTCCCTGCGGCGGATCGCCGCGCTCTTCCGCCCGTACCGCTGGCAGGTCGCCGTGGTCGTGGCGCTGATCGTCGTCTCGTCGGTGGTCGCGCTCGCCTCGCCGTTCCTGGTCCGGCTGGTCATCGACGACGCCCTGCCGCACCAGGACGTCGGACTGCTCGCCGCCGCCGTCGCCGGCATGCTCGCCGTCGCCGCGGTGACCTCCGTGCTCGGCGTCGTCCAGACGTGGCTGTCGACCACGGTCGGGCAGCGCGTCATGCACGGGCTGCGCACCGCCGTCTTCACCCACCTGCAGCGGCAGTCGCTGGGCTTCTTCACCCGCACCCGCGGCGGCGAGGTGCAGTCGCGGCTCACCAACGACATCGGCGGCATGCAGTCGGTGGTCACGTCGACGGCCACGTCGCTGGCCTCGAACGCCACGACCGTCGTCGGCACCGTCATCGCGATGGTCGCGCTCTCGTGGCGGCTGTCGCTGCTCTCGCTGGTCGTCCTGCCGCCGGCGATCTGGCTGACCCGCAAGGTGGCGCGGATGCGCCGCGCGGTCACCGCCCAGCGCCAGCGCGCGCTCGCCGAGCTGCACGCGCAGGTCGAGGAGGGGCTGTCGATCTCCGGCGTCCTCCTGTCGAAGACCATCGGCGCCGGCCCCGCGCAGTCCCGCCGGTTCACCGAGACGTCCGACGGCCTGGTCGCGCTCGAGGTCCGCTCGCAGCTGGCCGGCCGGTGGCGGATGGCCACGATGAACGTCGTCTTCGCCGGCATCCCGGCGCTGATCTACCTGGCCGCAGGGCTGCCGGCGACCTCCGGCGGCATGACCATCGGCACGCTGGTCGCCTTCACCACGCTGCAGGCCGCGCTGTTCCGCCCGCTGACGGGGCTGCTCGACGTGGGCGTCTCGGTGACCAGCTCGATGGCGCTGTTCAGCCGCGTGTTCGAGTACCTCGACCTGCCGGTCGACATCGCCGACCCGGTGTCCCCCGTGCCGCTGGACCCGGCCGCCGTGCGCGGCGAGGTGCGGTTCCACGGCGTCTCGTTCACCTACCCCGACGCGCACCGGCCCGCGCTGGCCGACGTCGACGTGCGCGTGCCCGCCGGGTCGACGGTGGCGCTGGTGGGGCAGACCGGTTCGGGCAAGAGCACGCTGGCCTCGCTGGTCTCCCGGCTGGCCGACCCGACGTCCGGCCGGGTGCTGATCGACGGCGTCGACGTCCGGGACCTGCCGCTGGCCACCCTCGCCCGCATCGTCGGCGTCGTCTCGCAGGAGACCTACCTGCTGCACGCGACGGTGCGCGAGAACCTGCGTCACGCCAAGCCCGACGCCACCGACGCCGAGATCGAGGACGCCGCCCGCCGGGCGCAGGTGCACGACGTGATCGCCGCGCTGCCCGACGGCTACGACACCGTCGTCGGCGCCCGCGGGCACCGGTTCTCCGGCGGGGAGAAGCAGCGGCTGGCCATCGCCCGCACGCTGCTGCGCGACCCCCGCGTGCTGGTGCTGGACGAGGCCACCAGCGCGCTGGACAACAGCACGGAGCGGGCGGTGCAGGCCGCGCTCGACGAGGCCAGCCGCGGCCGGACGACGCTCACCATCGCCCACCGGCTCTCGACCGTGCGCGACGCCGACCGGATCGTCGTCCTGGACGGCGGCCGGGTCGCGGAGCAGGGCACGCACGAGGAGCTGCTCGCCCGCGGCGGGCGCTACGCCGAGCTGGTCGGCGCCGCCTCCCGCGCGGTGGTGCTGGCCGCCTGACGCGGGAGCCGGTCCCAGGCCGGTGTGCCGAGTGCCGGCGCGGTCTTCATCGTGCTCGTGATCGCCAGCTTCTCCACACCGTCGACACCGGCGAGCGACGAGGCCTCCGAGGTGATCGCCGAGGCCGTCGTGGCCGATCGCGCCGGTCACCGGTGGTCGTTGTTCCTCACCTTCCTCTCCGACGTGGCGTTCCTGTTCTTCCTCGCGGGCGTGTGGGGACGGCTGCGGCGCGCCGAGGGCCGCCGGGGGCCTGTTCGCCGGCGTGCTCGCCATCGCCGCGGCGGCCTTCGTGGCGGTGACCGCGGTGTCCGCGGGGCTCTCCCTCGCCCTGGTCCAGAGCGCCGGCACCGCGGACGACGAGCCGGCTGTCACCCGGACGCTCGTCGTCCTCAACGACTGCTTCGCGGGCGTGTTCGACGACGACATCGACGACAGCTTCGCCGGCATCGCCGGGTTCACCGGGTTCCTGCTGCTCCTGGTGTGGATCCTGGCCGCGACCGTCCTGCTCCTCCTGCGGGGACGGCACAGCCCGGAGGTGCACGCCTAGCTGTACTGATCGGGCAGGTTGGTGCACCGTGTCCGACGGATTCGGATCTTGATGTAGGGAGGGACCTCCGGGTTTGGTTTGGGAGCCGCCAAGCACCCAGCCAGACCCAGGAGGTCCCTCGTGGTTCA
>NZ_JBJGZV010000045.1:0-42400 GCF_054050715.1 Blastococcus sp. SYSU D00669 | reverse complement strand
CTCAGCGAGACCGCCCGCCGCCAGGCCCTGCCGGGATGGCTACACGAGTACAACCATCACCGGCCCCACACCGCTATCGGACGACGCCCACCGATCGCCCGCCTGACCAACCTGTCTGGGCAGTACAACTAGGTCAGCCCCGCAGCCGGACGGCGACCAGCGCGACGTCGTCCTCGGCGCGCTCCTCGGGCAGCAGCCGGGCCAGCAGCGCGTCGCTGAGCTGATCGACGGGGCGCCCACGGAGGTCGGCGAGGGCGTCGCGCAGCTGCGCGATGCCGTCGTCGAAGACCTGGTCGCGGCGCTCGACCAGGCCGTCGGTGTAGAGCAGCACCGTCGCGCCCGGGGCCAGCACGTGCTCGCGGTCGGTGCGGGTCGCGGTGGGGTCGACGCCGAGCATCAGCCCCGTGCCGGTGAGCACCTCCTGCGCGCCGTCGGGTCCGACGACCACCGGCGGCAGGTGGCCGGCGCTGGACCAGCGCAGCCGGGTGCTGCCGTCGTCCTCGGCGGGGCACATCCGGCCGACCAGGACGGTGGCCATGGCGCCCAGCTGCAGGCCCGCGATCGCGGCGTCGAGCCGGTCGAGCACCTCCGCCGGCCCGGCGGCGCTGTCGTAGGCGATGCCGCGCAGCAGGCCGCGCAGCTGGGCCATGGTGGCCGCCGCCTGGGTGTCGTGGCCGGCGACGTCGCCGATGACCAGCACCGTCGACCCGTCGGGCTGGGAGAAGACGTCGTACCAGTCGCCGCCCACCTGCGCCTCGCGCGCGGCCGGCACGTAGCGCACCGCCACCTCCAGGTGGTCCGGCTGCGCTGGGTCGGTGAGCAGGCTGCGCTGCAAGGACTCGGCGGCGCGCACGATGCTGCGCGAGCGGGCGTAGAGCGCCTCGAGCAGGTGGGTGCGCAGCTCGGTGGCCTCGGCGACCTCCTGGCCGGTCCACGGCTCGGAGCGGCCGCGCACGGTCTCCCGCCACCGGTCGAAGGACTTGCGCGGTGAGAGCCGGACCTCGTCACCCTGCTGCCGGGCGATCGCCTTGTTGTGCGGGTCGCCGCCCCAGTCGACGTGCCGCACCTGCTCGCCGCGGAACCAGACGATGTACTGGCCCTCGGGCAGCGGGACGGCGAGCACGCCGCAGGCGGTGTCCAGCGGCGCCGCCAGCTCCGGCGCCAGCCGCGGCAGCGCGTCGGTGCTGACCACGTCGGCGCCGCGGGTGGTCGCCCAGTCGGCGACCACCTCGGCCAGGCCCTCGGGCAGCGGCGCGCCCCGGACGCCCGAGTGGCCCTGCAGCCGGACGGCGACGCTGTCGGCGGGCAGCAGGTCGAGCAGGTCGGGGTCGCCGAGCAGGGTGTCGGCCAGCGGGCGGTCCTCGTCGAGGGTGGCCGCGGTGAGCCAGGCCAGCGTCGAGCGGACCTGCAGAGCCCGCTGCGTCTCCTCCTCCAGCGCCCGGTCGACCAGCCGCAGCGACAGCGTCGAGCCGAGGAACTCCGCCGCCGCCCGGGTCGCGTACGGCGGGGCGTGCGGGCCCTCGTAGTGGTGGCAGGCGATGAGGCCCCACAGCGTGTCGTCGCGCAGCAGCGAGATCGACATCGAGGCGCGCACGCCCATGTTCGCGAGGTACTCGAGGTGGATGGGGGAGACGCTGCGCAGCGTGGAGTACGTCAGGTCCAGCGGCCGGCCGTTGCCGGGGTGGTCGGTCGGGGTCAGCGGCGAGGGCACGTAGCCGACGTCGGAGATCAGCCGGATCCAGTTCTTCTCGTACAGCGCCCGCGCCTGGGCCGGGATGTCGCTGGCCGGGTAGTGCAGCCCGAGGAAGGAGTTGAGGTGCTCGGCCTTGGCCTCGGCGACGACCTCGCCGTTGTAGTCGGCGTCGTAGCGGTAGACCATCACCCGGTCGAAGCCGGTGAGGGTGCGCACCGCCTGGGCGGTGATGTCGTAGAGCTCCTGCAGCGAGCTCGCCCGGTTCAGCTCGCCGACCGTGCCGCGCACCGCCTGGTAGGTGTTCGGGAAGGAGAACGGCCGCGGCCCGCGGGCCGGCTCGAGCTCGACGACCAGGCTGGACACGGCCTCGGCGCCGGCCCCGCTCACCGGCGGACCCGGCTGTCCCGGCAGGGGCGGGTCGCCCGGCCGGATCACCGCGCGGTGCAGGATCGCGTCGACCGGCACCGGGCTGCCGTCGACGTCGAGGGTCAGCTCGACCGGGTTGCGCTCGCGCAGGTCGCCGAAGGCGCTGGCCGAGCGCGCCACCAGGTCGGCGCAGGCCACGCCGAGGACGTCGGCGAGCGGCCGGCCCAGCGCGTCGGCCGGGGCCACCCCGGTCAGCGTCGCGAGGTTCTGCGACACCTGCTGGACGACGAGGTGCGGCTCGCTGACGGCCAGCAGGACGCCGCGGGGCTGGATGCTGCCCGGGACGTGGATCGGCTCGCGCTCGCAGTTGGTCAGGTCCACCGGCGTGCCGGGGGCGAGGAACTCGACCTCCGGCACCTGCCCGGTCACGCCGCCACCGGCGCGCACCACTCGGCGAGGGCGCGGAACGTCGCCGACGCCGCGCCGACCACGCGGTCGGCGTCCTCGGTGCGGCGGCGTGTGAAGCTGCGGAAGGCGTGCCACATGACGCCGGTGTCCTCGCCGTAGGGCGAGAAGGCGCCCACCCGGACCCCGAGCCCGGGCAGCGCGGCCAGGTGGCGGTCGATGAACGTGCCGCCGAGCGTCGAGCCCTCGAGCACGTACATCCGGCCCAGCGCCTCGTCGGTGCTCCCGACCCCCGGCAGCTCGGGCAGCTCGGCGGAGGCGGCGGCCCCTAGGGCGGCGAGGTCGGCGGCGAACAGCGCCGACCGCCGCCGACGGCCCCAGTCGAGAGCCGCGGCGTCGTCGGGTGCGTGCTCGGCCCACCGGTCGAGCCCGGCCTCGGCCGCCCGCCAGAAGGCGTGCAGCCGGGTGAGGACGTCGGCCAGCCGCTCGCGGTCGAGCTCCGGGCTCATCAGGTCGAGCGCGCTCTCGACCTGCTCGTGCTCGCGCGCGGTCGCCGTCCGCAGGGCCCGCAGGACGTCGGCGCCGTCGCGAGGCGGTGCCTCTCGTCCTGCAGCCATTGGGCCAAGTTTAGGTGAGCAACGATCTCCCCGCTCTCGCTCTGGCAGGTGATCCCCGCGATGCCTAGCGTCGGGGGTGGACGTCGTCCCCGCGGAGGTGGCCGGTGCTGATGCAGAGAGCGTTGCTGGCGGCCTCGCGCCGCCCGGCGCTGCGCCGCCTGGTGCTGCGGACCCCGGCCACCCGGCGGGTCGTCGACCGGTTCGTGGCCGGGGAGACGCTGGAGGACGCGCTGGCCGCCGTCCGGGCGCTGGCCGCCGACGGGATCACGATCACCCTCGACCACCTGGGCGAGGACGTCACCGACCGGGCCGAGGCCAAGCGCTCCCGCGACGCCTACCTGGCCGCGCTCGACGCGCTGGCCCCCCTGCGGCTGGGCCCGGCCGCCGAGGTGTCGGTCAAGCTGTCGGCGTTCGGCCAGGCGCTGCCGGGCGGGGAGGACCTGTCGCTGGAGCTGGTGCGCCCGGTCGTGGAGGCCGCGACGGCGACGGGCACCACGGTCACCCTCGACATGGAGCACTCGAGCACCGTCGACGCGACCCTCGCCGCCCTGGGCGAGCTGCGCCGCGACCACCCGTGGACCGGCGCGGTCCTGCAGGCGATGCTGCGCCGCACCGAGGACGACGCCCGCGCCCTGGCCGGCGCCGGCTCGCGGGTGCGGCTGGTCAAGGGCGCCTACCGGGAGGCGCCGGAGGTCGCGTTCCGGACGCGGCGGGAGGTCGACGCCGCCTACGCCCGCAGCCTCGGCGTCCTGATGCGCGGTGCGGGCTACCCGATGGTCGGTTCGCACGACCCCCGGCTGGTCGAGCTCGCGCAGCGGCTGGCCGCCGCGTACGGGCGCCGGCCCGACTCGTGGGAGGTGCAGATGCTCTACGGCATCCGCCCCGACGAGCAGCGCCGGCTGGCCGCAGCCGGCGTCCGGGTGCGCGCCTACGTGCCGTACGGCGTCGACTGGTACGGCTACTTCATGCGGCGGCTGGCCGAGCGCCCCGCCAACCTGCGCTTCTTCCTCCGGTCCCTCGCGACGAAAGGCTGAGCACGCCATGGACGCCGTCACCCGCGTACCGCCGCCGCGCAACGAGCCGGTGCTCTCCTACGCCCCGGGCTCGCCCGAGCGAGCCGGGCTGGAGCTGCGGCTCGCCGAGCTGGCCGACGCGCCGTTCGACCTGACCATGACCGTCGGCGGGCAGGAGCGGATGCCCGGCGGGCCTGAGTTCGAGGTGGTCCAACCACACCGGCACAGCGCCGTCCTGGGCCGGTCGGCGCACGCGACGCACGCCGACGCGGAGGCCGCGGTGCGCGCGGCCAAGGACGCCGCCCCGGCGTGGCGGGACCTCTCCTTCGACGACCGGGCCGCGGTCTTCCTCAAGGCCGCCGACCTGCTGGCCGGCCCCTGGCGGCAGACGCTCAACGCCGCGACGATGCTCGGCCAGAGCAAGACCGCCTACCAGGCCGAGATCGACAGCGCCTGCGAGCTCATCGACTTCTGGCGCTGGAACGTGCACTTCGCGCGGGAGGTGCTCGAGGAGCAGCCGGTCTCGTCGGCCGGGGTCTGGAACCGCGTCGACCACCGCCCGCTGGAGGGGTTCGTCTACGCGATCACCCCGTTCAACTTCACCGCGATCGCCGGCAACCTGCCGACGGCGCCCGCGCTGATGGGCAACACCGTCGTCTGGAAGCCCTCGCCCACCCAGCAGCTCGCGGCGCACTTCACGATGCGGCTGCTCGAGGCGGCCGGGCTGCCGCCCGGTGTGGTCAACCTGCTGCCCGGCGACGGGATCGCCGTCTCCGACGTCGTCCTCGCCGACCCCGACCTGGCCGGCATCCACTTCACCGGGTCCACCGCCGTCTTCCAGCACCTGTGGCGGACCGTGGGGGAGAACATCGCCGGCTACCGCACCTACCCGCGGGTGGTGGGGGAGACCGGCGGCAAGGACTTCGTCGTCGCCCACCCGTCGGCCGACGTCGACGTCCTGCGCACCGCGCTGGTCCGCGGCGCCTTCGAGTACCAGGGGCAGAAGTGCTCGGCGGCCTCGCGGGCCTACGTGCCGCGCAGCGTCTGGGCGCGGCTGCGCGACGACCTGGTCGCCGAGACCGAGGCGCTGCCCATGGGCGACGTCACCGACCTCTCGAACTTCATGGGTGCGGTGATCGACCGGCGCGCCTTCGACAAGCTGGCGCGGGTGCTCGACGCGGCCAAGAACGACCCGGCCCTGACCGTCGCCGCCGGCGGCACGGTCGACGACAGCGAGGGCTTCTTCGTGCGGCCGACGATCGTCGAGGGCACCGACCCCGGGCACCAGGTGTTCACCACCGAGTACTTCGGGCCCGTGCTGGCGGTGCACGTCTACGACGACGCCGACTACGACACGGTGCTCGCGCAGATGGAGTCGGTGGCCCCGTACGCGCTCACCGGCTCGGTCATCGCCCAGGACCGCGCGGCGATCGCGCACGCCCAGCGGTTCCTGCGGTTCGCGGCCGGCAACTTCTACGTCAACGACAAGCCGACGGGCGCCGTCGTCGGGCAGCAGCCCTTCGGCGGCGGGCGGGCCTCGGGCACCAACGACAAGGCCGGGGCCGCGCAGAACCTGCTGCGGTGGACGTCGACGAGGTCGATCAAGGAGACGTTCGTGCCGCCCACCGACCACCGCTACCCGCACATGGGATGAGCGGCGTGCCCGGCGGTCGCACCCCCGCCCGGCCGCCGCGGCCGGCGGGAGCGCCGCCGCTGCGCAACCCGTTCGAGGGTCTGCCCTAGGGCCAGCGGACCAGGCCGTCGTCGCCGAGCACCGCGCCCTCCGACGGGCGGTGCTCGGCGTGCCGGCCGTCGGGCATCAGGTGGGTCACCGGCACACCCCGGGCGAGGACGGCGACGTCGGCGACCAGCCGGCGGTGGCACCGCCACCACACGCTCTCGCTGCACATCACCGCGACCGCGGCGGCCGACGCCTCGCCGAGCACCTCCTCCAGCGCCGCGGTGAACTCCGGCGTGCGGGTGTGGGCGGCGTAGGCGGCGAACGCGGCGTCGGTCCACCAGCCGTCGGCGACCGGCTCGTCGCGGGGCAACCGCCGTCGCCCGCCGAGCCGCTCCTCCCAGCGGTAGCCGACGCCGGCCCGCGGCAGCCACTCCGCCAGCGCCTCGCGGCGGACGTCGGGGTTGCTCCGGCTGCCCGGGAAGCGCCGCACGTCGACCACGAGCCCGATGCCGGCCGAGGTCAGCCGCTCGCTGAGCCGGGTGCGGTCGTCCGGGCCGTGGCCGATGGTCAGCAGGGGCACCGCCCCTGCATACCGTGTGCCCGTGGTCGGGGGAGAGACGCGGACGTCGCTGTGGCGGTCGCCGGCGCTGCGGGCGCTGATCGCGGCGACGGCGCTGGGCTTCCTCAGCTTCTGCCTGACGCTGGCCTCGCTGCCGGCCTACGCCGTCGCGGGCGGGGCGTCGGCCACCTCCGCGGGCCTGGTGACCACGGTGTTCCTGCTGGTCACCATCGCGCTGCAGCTGGCGGTGCCACCGCTGACCGCGCGCTTCGGTCTCGGACCGGTGCTCTGCGCCGGGCTCATCGCCCTCGGGGCGCCCTCGCCCCTGTACGCGGCGGGCGACTCGCTCGCGTGGCTGGCCGGCATCTCGGCCGTCCGCGGCGCGGGCTTCGCCGTCCTGACGGTGCTCGGGTCGACGCTGGCCGGGCTGCTGGTGCCGCCCGAGCGGCGGGGGGAGTCGATCGGGCTGTACGGCCTGGCGATCGCCGTCCCGCAGCTGATCGCCGTCCCGCTCGGGGTGGCGCTGGTGCTCGGCGGGCACGCCGGCTGGCTGGCCTGGCTGGCCGCCGCCCCGGTGCTGGCGCTACCCCTCGTCCCGCGGCTGGTGCGCGCCGCACCGGCGCCGGCGCGCGCGACCGGCTCGCCCGGTGCCGCCCGCCGGGCGGTGCTCGTCCCCTCGCTGCTGCTGTTCGCGGTGACCGCCGCGGGGGGCGCCGTGGTCACCTTCCTGCCCATCGAGCGGCCGGACGCGCTGATCGCCACCGGCGCGCTGCTGCTGATGAACCTCACCGCCGCGATCAGCCGCTGGCGGGCGGGGCTGCTGGCCGACCGGATCGGCACGCGCGGGCTGCTGCCCCTGTCGGTGCTGCTCTCCGCGGTCGGCATCGTCGTGCTCGCGCTCGGCGTGGAGGAGGGGACGGCGACGGTGCTGGCCGGCGCCACCGTGTTCGGCCTCGGCTACGGCGCCGCGCAGAACCTGACCCTGCTGGCCGCCTTCCGGCGGGCCGGGGACGACGGCGCGACGACGGCGAGCGCGTTCTGGAACGCGGCGTTCGACGGCGGCACCGGGCTCGGGGCCCTGCTGCCGGGCGTGGTCGCGGCCGGCATCGGCCTGCCGTGGACCTACGCGCTGCTCGGCGGGCTGCTGGTGGCCGGCCTGCCGCTGGCCCGCTCCGCCGCCCGCGGCACCTGACCGGCGCGCGGCTCGACCCGCGCGGCCGTCCGCTGAGCCGCGCCGCGACCCGGCTCAGGGGGCGGTCGTCCGGTCAACCCGCCGCGCGGTCGGCGGCGGCGCGCAGCGAGCGGAGGAACAGCACCTCCTCGCCGGCCCGCCGCAGCCAGACGCGCAGGCCGTCGGGGTCGTCGCGGTTGGCGTCGCGCACCTGGCCCAGCTTCAGCTGCCGGGTGCTGGCCTGGGCGCGCTGCGCCGGGGGCAGCGCGCGGCCGAGGGCGCGGGCGACGGCGGTCAGCCCGGCGCCGAGGAAGACCAGCTCGCGCACCTCGGTCAGGCCGGCCAGCAGCTCGTCGGCGGCGGGCTCGTCGGCGGACAGCAGGCGCAGGTACTCGTCGGCGCGGGCGCGGCCGACCTCGGCGGGGGAGGTGCTCACGCCCCCACCGTGCCACCTCGGGCCGGGGCGCGGGCGGCCGACTGCCGGACGACCAGCTCGGTGGCCAGCTCGACGTGGTGCGAGGCGATCGGCTGGCCGTCGGCGAGCTGCATCGCCGTCCGCAGCGCGACCGTGCCCATCTCCTGCAGCGGCTGGCGCACGGTGGTCAGCGCGGGCGAGGACAGCCGGGCGACCTCGGTGTCGTCGAAGCCCACCACGCTGAGGTCCTCGGGGATGCGCAGCCCCCGCGCCCGCGCCGCCTCCAGCACGCCCACCGCGGTCTCGTCGGAACCGGCGAACACCGCGGTCGGCGGCTCGGGCAGGTCGAGCAGCGCGCCGCCCTGCGCCAGCCCGTCGGCGTGCCGGAAGTCGCCGAAGCGCACGTACTCCGGCGGCACGGGGGCGCCGGCGGCGTCCATCGCGGCCCGGTAGCCGTGCAGCCGGGCCCGGTTGCAGGCCGAGGTGACCGGTCCCCCGACGTAGGCGATCCGGCGGTGCCCGAGGTCGAGGAGGTGCTGGGTGGCCGACAGCCCGCCGGTGAAGTTGGTCGAGCCGACGCTGGGGACGTCGGCGTGCGGCAGGTTCACCGGGTCGATGACCACCAGCGGGAGGCGGGCCCGGGACAGCGCGGTGAGGTCCGCCGTCGTCAGCTCGTCGACGACGGCGATGACCGCCCGCCGCCCGGCCGCCGCCAGCTCGCCGGCCCACGCGGCCGGCCGGCCGGACTCCGACCGGCGCTGCCCCGGCGTGCGGATGCTGACGACCACCGCGACGCCCATCGCCCCCGCGGCGCCGAGGACGCCCTGCAGCACCTCGGTGGAGTAGGCGTTGAGGCCGTCGCCGGCGTAGACCAGCTCGACCGTCGGACGCACGGTGGGGACGGCGCGGCGCACCGAGTCGGCGCCGCGGCCGACGTAGTCGTACTCGACCAGCAGGTTCTGCACCAGCCCGCGGGTGGCCGGGGCGACGTCGCTGCGGCCGTTGAGGACCTTGGAGACCGTCGCGACCGACACCCCCGCCGCGGCCGCGACCGTGGCGAGCGTGGCGCGCCCCTCGCGGGCGGTGGTCACGGGCACGCCCGCACGGTCACCGGGGTGACCAGCCGCCGGTCGGCCCCCACCTCGCGGACGGGGCCGGCGAGCCGCACGGTGCCGCGGCAGGGCAGCGCCGCCGAGGAGGTGCCCACGAGCACCTCGACGTCGCCGGGCTCGACGATCCGGCGCAGGTCGCGGCCGGAGAAGGCGGTCCGGTCGGCGTGCACCTCGAACGCCACGTCCACCGCCTGGCCCGGGGCGAGGGAGACGCGGCGGAACCCGGTCAGCTGCTTCACCGGCCGGACCACCGAGGCGACCACGTCGGAAAGGTACAGCTGCACCACCTCGTCGCCCGGCCGGTCGCCGCTGTTGCGCAGCCGCACGGTCGCGGTGAAGGCGCCGTCGGTGGGCACCTCCTCGGCCGACAGGCGAAGGTCGCTCACCTCGAACGAGGTGTAGGAGGCGCCGAAGCCGAAGGGGAACAGCGGCGTGGAGTCGACGCTGCTGATGCCCGCGCTCTCCGCCCCGCCCAGCGGCGGCTGCAGGTAGGTGCCGGGCTGGCCGCCCGGGCGGTGCGGGATCTGCACGGGCAGCTTCCCGCCCGGCTGCACCCGGCCGGAGAGGACGCGGGCCACCGCGCCGCCGCCCTCCTCGCCCGGCATGAACGCCTGCACGAGGCCGGCCGCCCGGCCGTGCACGCCGCCCAGCGCGTACGGCCGGCCGGAGACGACGACCACGACCACCGGGGTGCCCGCGTCGAGGAGCGCGTCGAGCAGCTCGGCCTGCACGCCCGGAAGGCGGAGGTCGTCGGCGTCGCAGCCCTCGCCCGACGTGCCGTGGCCGAACAGCCCGGCGAGGTCGCCGACGACGGCGACGCAGAGGTCGGCGCCGCGCGCCGCCTCGACCGCCGCGGCGAAGCCCGACCGGTCGTCGGCCTGCACCGGGCAGCCGGCCTCGTGGACGACCTCCACCCCCGGCAGCTCCTCGCGCAGCGCCTGCAGGACCGTCGGCACCTCGATGCCGAGGCCGGAGCCCGGGTGGCGGGGGAGGACGTGGTTGGGGAAGGCGTAGCAGCCCATCATCGTGCGGCCGTCGTCGGCGCACGGCCCCACGACGGCGATCCGGCGCAGCGGCGGGCGCCCGTCGCCGAGCAGTGGCAGCGCTGCGCCGGCGTCGAGCAGCACGATCGACCGCTCGGCCATCTCCCGGGCCAGCGCGCGGTTGGCGGGGCTGTCCAGGTCGACGGCGTCGGCCCCGGCGACCGACCCCTCGGGCGTCCAGCCCGGGTCCAGCAGGCCCAGCTCGACCTTCTGCAGCAGTGCCCGGCGGGCGGCGCGGTCGACGAGCTCCTCGGGCACCTCGCCCCGGCGCACCGCGTCGACCAGCCCGGCGCCGTACCCGAGGGTGTCGGGCAGCTCGACGTCGATGCCGGCCGCGAGCGCGAGCGCACCGGCGCCCGCGGCGTCGGCGGCCACCCGGTGCATGGTCGCCAGGAAGGGCACCGACCAGTAGTCGGAGACGACGGTGCCGGTGAAGCCCCAGGCGCCGCGCAGCACGTCGGTGAGCAGCCACGGGTCGGCGCCGGCGGGGACGCCGTCGACGTCGGAGTAGGAGTTCATGACCGAGCCGACCCGGCCGAGGGTCACCGCGGCCTCGAACGGGGGCAGGACGACGTCGAGCAGCTCCCGCCGGCCCATCGACACCGGCCCGTGGTTGCGGCCGGCGCGCGAGGCCGAGTACCCGGCGAAGTGCTTGAGCGTGGCGAGCACGCCGGCGCCCTGCAGGCCCCGGACGTAGGCGGTGCCCAGCACCGACACCAGGTGCGGGTCCTCGCCCATCGTCTCCTCGACCCGGCCCCACCGGTAGTCGCGGACGACGTCGAGGACGGGGGACAGGCCCTGGTGCACGCCGAGCGCGGCCATGTCGCGGCCGATCGCGGCGGCCATCCGCTCCACCAGCTCGGGGTCGAAGGTGGCGCCCCAGGCGATCGCGGCCGGGTAGACCGTCGCCCGGAAGGCGGTGAACCCGGTCAGGCACTCCTCGTGCACCAGCGCGGGGATGCCCAGGCGGGAGTTCCCGAGGACGACGTGCTGCTGGCGGACCAGCTCGGCCGCGCCCTCGGCGGCGGTCACCGGAACGCTGCCGTACACGCGGGTCAGGTGGCCGAGCCCGTGCCGGCTCGCCTCCTCCAGCGGGGTCGTGCCCGAGGCGGCGAAGACGTCCTGCATGGGGGCGACGTTGAGCACCTCGCCCTCGACCTCGGGCGCCGGCTCGTCCTGCATGTCGTTGCCGACCCACCGGCTGCCGAGCTGGGCCACCTTCTCCTCGAGAGTCAGCTGCGCGAGCAGCAGCTCGGCCCGCTCGGCGGCCGGCAGGGCCGGGTCGTGCCACGGGGCGGCCGGTGCAGCGGTGTCGGGGTGGTTCGTGGCCGTCACGTGGGTCCTCCGCAAATCACAGTTCGGTAACGTTCGACTTTTCGGGCACGGATCTGCCCTTTCGACGGCAGCGCGGAGCGGATCACCGCAGGCACAAGCCACGAACTGTGCTCACTGTGGCCTACTGTGACCGATAGCACAACACCTTGTTGACATCGCTCACGCCGAAAAGTAGCGTCCGCGCCGCAGTCCTCCCCGAGTGGTGGGGGTCACACTAGTACGCCGGTGGGAGCGCTTCCACCATCTCGGGACTCGAACGGCACACGAAGGCGACGATCGCCGCGGCGCAGGGCTGTCGCGGCCTCTGGACAACGGAGACCAGCGTGGATCTCGGACAATTCTCCCTCTCCCGGCGGAACTTCCTCGGCCTGTCGGCGGCCACCGCCGGCGCGCTGGCGCTCGGCGCCTGCGGCTCCTCGGGCCCCGGTCAGGCCAGCGACGGCGGGGCGAGCTACTGGTTCCTCAGCGGCCAGCCGCAGGAGGACATCCGCCAGGGGGCGGTCGACCGCTTCAACGAGGCGAACCCGGACACCCAGATCGCCTCGACCACGTTCCAGAACGACGCGTACAAGACCCGCATCCGCACGGCGCTCGGCGCCGGCGAGGGCCCGACCATCATCTGGGGCTGGGGCGGTGGTGGCCTCAAGAGCTGGGTCGACGCCGGCCAGGTCGAGGACCTCACGTCGTGGTTCGACGAGAACTCCGACGTCCGCGACCGGCTCTTCCCCTCGTCCTTCGGCCCGGCGACCATCGACGGCAAGATCTACGCCATGCCGGCCGAGACCGTGCAGCCGATCGTGCTCTTCTGGAACAAGCGGCTCTTCGACCAGGTCGGCGTGCAGCCGCCGCAGACCTGGGGCGACATCATGGACCTGGTCCCGAAGTTCAACGCCGCCGGCATCGCGCCGTTCTCCCTGGCCGGCCAGTCGCGGTGGACCAACATGATGTGGCTCGAGTTCGCCTTCGACCGCGTCGGCGGTTCCGAGGTCTTCCAGGCCGTGTTCGACGGGGAGCCCGACGCCTGGTCCAACCCGGCGGCGATCCAGGGCCTGACCATGGTCCAGGACCTGATCCGCGCCAACGGCTTCATCGAGGGCTTCGCCTCCATCGTCGCCGACCAGAACGCCGACCAGGCGCTGCTCTACACCGACAAGGCCGCGATGATGCTCCACGGCTCGTGGACCTACGCGAGCATGAAGACCGACGGCGGAGACTTCGTGACCGGCGGCAACCTCGGCTGGATGAACTTCCCGCCCGTCGAGGGCGGCACCGGCGACCCCACCGACACCGTGGGCAACCCGGGGCAGTACCTGTCGATCAACGCGGCCGCCAGCGAGGAGCAGAAGGAGCTCGCCAAGAAGTTCTTCACCGAGGGCGTGCTCCAGGACGAAGAGGTCGGCGAGTGGATCGCCACCGGTGGCGTGCCGATCGTCAACGGCGCCGACAGCCAGCTCAGCGACAGCGAGGACGCCGAGTTCCTCGGCTTCGTCTACGACACGGCCAGCAACGCCAGCGTCTTCGCGCAGTCCTGGGACCAGGCGCTCTCGCCGACGGCCGCGGAGACGCTGCTGGACAACATCTCCGGCCTGTTCCAGCTCAGCACCTCGCCGCAGCAGTTCGCCGACAACATGAACGCGGTCATCGGCAAGTGACCGTCACCGCCCCACCGGCAGCACCACCCGCCGGGCCGGCGACGCGGACCCGCCGGTCCGCGTCGCCGGCGGGCGGCCACGGCCGGGTGGGTTGGCTGGTGCTGCCGGCGCTGCTCATGTTCGTGGGGTTCGGCGTCGTCCCGCTGCTGGGCGTCCTCGGCCTCAGCTTCACCACCTGGGACGGCCTCGGCGCGATCGTCCCGAGCGGGTTCGACAGCTGGACGGCGGTGCTCACCGACCCCGGGCTGCCGCACGCGCTGTGGGTGACCTTCGAGATCATGGCGCTGTCCTGGCTGTTCCAGACGCCGCTGTCCCTCCTGCTCGGCGTCTTCCTGGCCGGTCGCCAGCGCTACCGCGAGTTCCTGGCGGTGCTGTTCTTCGTCCCGCTGCTGCTCTCGGCGGCCGCGATCGCGATCACCTACAAGGCCCTGCTCGACCCCAACTTCGGCCTCGGCGCGGGCCTGGGCGCACCGCTGCTGCAGCAGGACTGGCTCGGCAAGGACGGCCTGGCCCTCGGCGTCGTCGTCTTCGTCGTGTCCTGGCAGTTCATCCCGTTCCACACGCTGATCTACCAGGGCGCCGTGCGCCAGATCCCGCAGTCGATGTACGAGGCGGCGCAGCTCGACGGCGCCGGGCGCGTGCGGCAGTTCTTCAGCATCACGCTGCCCCAGCTGAAGTACACGATCATCACGTCGTCGACGCTCATGGTCGTCGGGTCGCTGACCTTCTTCGACCTCATCTGGGTGCTCACCGGCGGCGGCCCCGGCGACGCGACGCGGTCGCTGGCCCTCGAGATGTACCGGACCGGCTTCCAGGCCAGCCTCATGGGCCCGGCCAGCGCCATCGCCGTGGTCCTCGTCCTCCTCGGCCTGCTCATCGCCCTGCTGCTGCGGCGGCTCGGCGGGCGCGGTGACGAGAGCCAGCTGGAAGGAGCCTGAGGATGGCCACCGTGACAGCACCCCGGGCGGGCGCGGCCCCGGACCTCGGCGAGCACCCCCGGGCCCGCGGCGGCCTGCGGCGCGCCGGCAACCGGGAGCGGCCGAACTGGCTCGGCGGCGGGCTCGCCTGGCTGTGGCTGCTCGTCGTGATCGTGCCGATCTACTGGATCGTCGTCACGAGCTTCAAGACCCGGTCCAACTACTTCACGAGCAACCCGTTCCTGCCGGCCTCGCCGACGCTGGAGAACTACCGGTTCGTCATCGAGGCCGACTTCGCCCGGTACTTCGTCAACAGCGCGATCGTCACGCTGGGCGCCACCATCCCGGCGGTGGCCATCTCGTTCATGGCCGCCTACGCGATCGTCCGCGGCACCGGCCGCCGGTTCCTGCGGTGGAGCAACGCGCTGTTCCTCATGGGGCTGGCCATCCCGCTGCAGGCGGTGATCATCCCGATCTACCTGATCATCATCCGGCTGCAGATGTACGACACCCTGCTGGCGATCATCCTGCCGTCGATCGCCTTCGCCATCCCGCTGTCGGTGCTGGTGCTGGGCAACTTCATCCGCGACGTCCCGCGCGAGCTGTTCGAGTCCATGCGCATGGACGGCGCGGGGGAGTGGACCATGCTCTGGCGCCTGGCCTTCCCGCTGACCAAGCCGGCGCTGGTGACGGTGGGCATCTACCAGGGACTCACGGTCTGGAACAACTTCCTGCTGCCGCTGATCCTGATCCAGAGCCCGTCCCAGCGGCCGCTGCCGCTGGCGCTGGCCAACTTCCAGGGGCAGTACGGCGTCAACGTGCCGGCGGTCGCGGCCTCCGTCGTCCTCACCACCCTGCCCATCGCCGTCCTCTACGCGTTCGGCCGCCGGCAGCTGCTCAGCGGCCTCACCGCCGGTTTCGGCAAGTAAGGAGTCCCCGTGAACCTCGGTCCCGTCGAGATCGGCCTGATCGTGCTGGCCGTCCTCCTGCTGTTCGGTTACAAGAAGCTGCCCGACGCCTCCCGCGCCCTCGGCCGCTCCTTGCGGATCTTCAAGGGCGAGCTGAAGGGCATGAAGGACGACGCCCGCGCGCCCGCCCCCGGTCCGGTGGTGGTCGGCGAGGTCGTCGAGCCCGACCGCGCCCGCTGACCGCTCCCTGGGACGGACGGCGGTGAGGACGGGCCGGCGGCGGGTCGAGCGCGACCCGGCCGCGACCATGACGCTGATCGCGCACCTCGTGGAGCTGCGCAACCGCATCGCCAAGGCGCTGCTGGCGCTGCTCGCGGCCAGCGCCGTCGCCTTCTGGTGGTACTCGCACGGGCTCGGCGACTTCATCCGGGCGCCGTACTGCGGGCTGCCCGACGAGCTCCGGTACGGCGACGCCGGCGGGGAGTGCGGGCTGCTGATCACCGACGTGTTCGGCGGGGTGTTCATCCGGCTGAAGGTGAGCCTGCTGGCCGGCGCCGTGCTGTCCGCGCCGTTCTGGCTCTACCAGCTGTGGGCGTTCGTCACCCCCGGCCTGAAGAGCAGCGAGAAGCGCTACGGCATCGGCTTCGTCGCCGTCTCCAGCCTGCTGTTCGCCCTCGGCGCGGTGCTCGCCTACATCTCGCTGTCCGCCGGCCTCGAGCTGCTGCTGAGCCTGGCCGGGGACGGCGTGGTGGTCGCGCTGACCGCGCAGGACTACATCGGGTTCGTCATCTCCCTGCTGGTGGCCTTCGGGATCAGCTTCGAGGTGCCGCTGCTCGCCGTGGCGCTGAACCTGGTGGGCGTCCTGTCCTACGCGGTGCTGAAGAAGAGCCGGCGCTGGATCTTCTTCCTCACCATCGTGTTCGCCGCGTTCGTCACGCCCACGCAGGACCCGTTCACGATGCTGCTGATGGCGCTGCCGATGTGCGTGCTGTTCGAGGTGGCCATCCAGATCGCCCGCGTCGTCGACAGGCGCCGCGCCCGCCGCGACGCCGCCGAGCACTTCCACGACCTGTCCGACGACGAGGCCTCGCCGCTGGACGCGCACCCCTCGTCGCTGGACGCGAACCCCTCGCGGCTCGACGAGCCGGCCGGGCACCGCTGAGGAGGCGCCGACGTGTTCGACTCGATCGGCTGGGGCGAGATCGTCGTCCTGGCGCTGGCCGCGCTGTTCATCTTCGGCCCCGAGCGGCTGCCCACGCTGGCCCGCGAGGCCGCCGCCGGGCTGCGCAAGGGGCGCGAGGCGCTGGCCGACGTCCGCGGCCAGGTGGACCAGACCCTCGGCGACGAGTTCGCCGGCCTGAAGACCCTCGACGTCCGCCGCTACACCCCGAAGAACCTCATCCGCGACCACCTCCTGCGGGACGACGTCCCGCGCTGATCCGCCGACCGTTGACGACCGGCGCTCCCTCCGCTACGCGCGGGAGCGCTCCCAACCGCCCGAGGAGACCCCTGTGCCCGCTTCCCCGCGCCCCGACCCCGCCGGCTTCCCCGACGACTTCCTCTGGGGGGCGGCGACCGCGGCCTACCAGATCGAGGGCGCCGCGGACGAGGACGGCCGGGGCCGCTCGATCTGGGACACCTACAGCCACACGCCCGGCCGGGTGCGCGACGGCGACACCGGCGACGTCGCCGCCGACCACTACCACCGCTGGCGGGACGACGTCGCGCTGATGGCCGACCTCGGCCTCGGGTCCTACCGCTTCTCGATCTCCTGGCCGCGGGTGCAGCCGGGCGGTCGCGGCCCGGTCAACCAGAAGGGGCTGGACTTCTACTCCGGCCTCGTCGACGAGCTGCTCGAGCGCGGCATCGAGCCCTGGATCACGCTGTACCACTGGGACCTGCCGCAGGAGCTGGAGGACGCCGGCGGCTGGCCGGTGCGCGACACCGCGCACCGCTTCGCCGAGTACGCCGACCTGGTCGTCGGAGCCCTCGGCGACCGCGTGCGCTTCTGGACCACGCTCAACGAGCCCTGGTGCTCGTCGTTCCTCGGCTACGCCAGCGGCGCCCACGCGCCCGGCCGGCACGAGCACGACGCGGCCGTGGCCGCGGTGCACCACCTGCTGCTGGGGCACGGTCTCGGCGTGCAGGCCCTGCGCGCCCGCGGCGCCGAGCAGGTCGGCATCACGCTGAACCTGGCCCCGATGACCCCCGTCGACGACCACCCGGCGGTGCTCGACGCGGTCCGGCGGGCCGACGGCTGGCAGAACCGGATCTTCCTCGACCCGCTGCTGCGCGGGGGCTACCCGGACGACGTCCGCGCCGACCTGGCGGGGGTCAGCGACTTCTCCTTCGAGCGGGACGGCGACGCCGCGACGATCGCCGCGCCGCTGGACCTGCTGGGCGTGAACTACTACCAGACCCAGATGGTGAGCACGTCCCCGATGCCGGGCACCAACCTCGCCGCGCTCGGCCCGACCGAGACCCCGCTGACGGCGATGGGCTGGGGGGTGGACCCGGAGGGGCTCGGGGACCTGCTGCGCCGGCTGCACCGCGAGTACGGCGACATCCCGCTCTACGTGACCGAGAACGGCTCGGCCTACGACGACGTCGTCGGCCCCGACGACGCCGTGCACGACCCGGAGCGGACGGCGTTCCTGGCCCGGCACCTCGAGGCGGCGGCGGGCGCGATCGCCGACGGTGTCCCGCTCAAGGGCTACTTCGTCTGGTCGCTGATGGACAACTTCGAGTGGGCGCACGGCTACAGCAGGCGGTTCGGCATCGTGCACGTCGACTACGAGACCCAGCAGCGCCGGGTGAAGGACAGCGGCCGCTTCTACGCCGACCTCATCCGCGCGCACCGCGCGGGCTGACCGGGATACTGGCGCGGTGACCGCGACCGGTGAGCGCCCGACCCTCGACCAGGTCGCCGAGCGGGCGGGGGTCGGGCGCGGCACCGTGTCGCGGGTCATCAACGGCTCGCCGCAGGTCTCCGAGCGCACCCGCCAGCTGGTCGAGGCGGCGGTCGCCGAGCTCGGGTACGTGCCCAACCTGGCCGCCCGGGCCCTGGTCACCCGCCGCACCGACGCCGTCGCGCTGGTCATCTCCGAGAGCGAGGACCGGGTCTTCACCGAGCCCTTCTTCGCCGGGCTCGTCCGGGGGATCAGCGCCGGGGTCTCCGCGGCCGGCCGGCAGCTCGTGCTCGCCCTGTCGGCCGGGCCCGAGCGGCCGCTGGAGCACTACCTGACCCCGCAGCACGTCGACGGCGTGCTCATGGCGTCGCTGCACGGCGACGACCCGCTGCCGCAGCAGCTGCAGGTGCGGGGCCTGCCGGTGGTGCTCGGCGGGCGGCCGCCGGCGGGGTTCGACGGCGCCTACGTCGACGTCGACAACGTCGGCGGGTCCCGCGCCGGGGTGGCGCACCTGCTCGAGCGCGGGCGCCGGCGGGTGGCCACGATCACCGGGCCGCACGACATGGGGGCCGGTCAGGACCGGCTCGCCGGCTACCGCGCGGCGCTGGCGGCCGCGGGGGTGCCCGAGGACCCGGCGCTGGTGGTGGAGGGGGACTTCAGCGAGGCCAGCGGCGTGCGGGCGATGCGCGCGCTGCTCGAGCGCGCGCCCGACCTCGACGCCGTCTTCGCGGCCAACGACCTCATGGCGATCGGCGCGCTGCGGGTGCTGCGCGAGGCCGGCCGGCGGGTGCCCGACGAGGTCGCCGTCGTCGGCTTCGACGACTCGCCGCTGTCGCGGGTGACCGATCCGCCGCTGTCGTCGGTGCGCCAGCCGGTGGAGCAGATGGGCCGCGAGATGGCCGAGCTGCTCGTCCGCCTGATCAGCGACCCCGACTCGGCCGACGGGCAGGGCACCGCCGTGCTGCCCACCGAGCTGGTGGTCCGCGCCTCGTCGTAGGAGCGAGGTCCGGCGACCGGCCTGCCGCCCGCATGCGCCCGGGTGCGGTGACGAGCGCCGGGGACACCGCGCTCGCGCGCATCAGCGCGGGTACCGATCGCTGCCCACGCCTAGAGGGACTCCCACGTGCCGGCGCTGATCCGCTCGGCGGCCGCGTCGATCCACGGCTGCCGGACGTCGAGACCCTCGGCCTGGGCCACCGCCCGCAGGGTCGCCGCGGTGACCTCGATCGGGGCACCGGCCGACCGGTCGGCCGCCAGCTCGTAGGCCAGCAGGGCGCGCAGCCGCTCGGCGAGGGGAAGCCCGTCGAGCTGGGTGCGCCAGTCGATCGTCGCCGTCATGGGACGACGGATTCCCGCGGACGGCCGGGGGCACACGGCCCCCGGCGTGTCCGCGCCACCCGGGCGCGTCGTCAGCGCGCGGCGAGGAACCCCCGCCAGCCGCCGTGCGCGGTGATCTCGGCCGCCGGGTCCACGCCGCTCGGGTCGGTGAGGAAGCCGGGGACGACGGTGCCGTCGTCCAGCTCGACCGGCCCCAGCGCGAGCGGCGCGGCGACCGACGCCAGCAGCTCGCCGACGCCGGCCGGCGGCAGGTCCCAGACCTCCACCTCGAGGCCGTCCGCGGGCCCGACGGCGCCGCGGACCAGGCCGGGGCGGGGGAGCGGGCCGGGCACCCGGTACATCCGGTAGCCGGCTGCGGTGCGGGCGCGGGCGTGCAGCCGGCCGCCGAGCCCGGCCAGCTGCGGGTTGAGCGGTTGCCCGGTGAGGTGCGCGCCGGCCACGGCCAGCAGGCTCCGGGTGGCCGGCGGGTCCACCGGCTCGCCGAGCCACCGGGCGGCGAGGTCGAGCAGCGGCCCGTCGGCGAAGGCGGGGGCCAGCAGCTGCACGCCGAACGGCAGGCCGTCGTCCCGCCGCCCGGCCGGCACGGCGACGGCGCAGAGGTCGAGCAGGTTGACCATGTTCGTGTAGGTGCCGAGCCGGGCGTTCACGCCGACCGGGTCGGCCGCCACCTCGGCCAGGGTCGGGTGGTCGGGGGTGACCGGCAGCAGCAGCGCGTCGGCGCCGACGAAGGTCGGGATCGCGGTGGCGCGCAGCTCGGCGAGCCGCTGCTGCCCGCGGAAGACGTCGGCACCGGTGATCCCCGCAGCGCCGAGGACGATCCGCCGCACGGTCGGGTCGAGGTGCGGGCCGTCGGGCTCGAGCAGGGCGCCGAAGGCGGCCAGCCGCTCGGCGAGGAACGGCCCGCCGTAGAGCAGCCGCGCGGCCTGGAGGAACGCCGAGACGTCGACCGGCACCAGCCGGGCCACCGTCGCGGCGTGCGCCAGCGCCCGCTCCCAGGCGGCGGCGTGCGCGGGGGCGAGGTCCAGCGGCCCGGCGGGGACGGCGACCACGCGCATCGTGCGCGCCACGCCCGGCGGCAGCCCGGCCGGCGCCGGCCGCGACCACGGGTCGTCCGGGTCGGGCCCGGCGAGCACGCCGAGCGCCGTCCGGGCCAGGGCGGCGTCGCGCGTGAGCGTCGTGACGCAGTCCAGCGAGGGGCAGGCGGGCAGCACCCCGCGGGTGGGCACCAGGCCGCGGGTGGGCTTGACGCCGACCAGCCCGTTGAAGGCGGCCGGCACCCGGCCGCTGCCGGCGGTGTCGGTGCCCAGCGCCAGCGGGACGACGCCGGCCGCCACGGCCACCGCGCTGCCGGAGCTGCTGCCACCGCTGACGTGCGCGGCGGAGGCGACGCTCGCGCAGGCGCCGTAGGGGGAGCGGGTGCCGACCAGGCCGGTGGCGAACTGGTCGAGGTTGGTCTTGGCCACCGGGACGGCGCCGGCGTCGAGCAGCCGCCGCACCACGGTCGCCGACGTGGCGGCGGGGGTGGTCAGCGCCGGGCAGGCGGCGGTCGTCGGGACGCCGGCGACGTCGATGTTGTCCTTGACCGCGACCGGGACGCCGGCCAGCGGCCCACCGGGGGCCGGCGCCAGGGCCCCGATCTCGTCGTGGTCGAGGACGTGCACGAACGCGGGCCGGCCGAGGGCCCGGGCGGCCTCGGACGCCGCGGTCACGGGGGTCGTGCGGGTGGCGGTCACGAGGTGCTCCAGCGGGCTCGTTCGGCGTCGAAGGCGGCACGGCGCCGGGAACGGACGGCGGCGATCTCGCCGTCATGCGCGGCCTCGAGGGCGCGCACCTCGGCGAGGGAGAAGGTGGCGGGGCGCGTCTCGAGGTCGGCGGTGCCGGCCGCGATCGCGGCCCGCTGCCCGGCGAGCTCGTCGGCGGTCACCGGGCGGAACCGCAGCCGGTCGAACGGGCGCAGCAGCCACGGCGGCTCGGCCGAGCCGGGCACGTGCCGCCAGACCGGCACGGTGCGGCCGACGAGCTGGTACCCGCCGGGGCCCTCCATCCCGTAGACGCAGAGGTAGACCCCGCCGATGCCGACGGCGTTCTGCGGCGTCCAGGTGCGGGCCGGGTCGTACTTCGTCGTCACCAGCCGGTGCCTCGGGTCGACGGGGACGGCGACCGGCGCGCCCAGGTAGACGTCGCCGAGCCCGACCACCAGGTAGGTGGCCGCGGTGACCACCTCGAAGACGTCGTCGCGGTGCTCCAGGTCGTTGATCCGGCGGATGAACTCCACGTTGTCGGGGCACCAGGGCGCGTCCGGCCGCACCGAGCGGGCGTAGCGGGCCATCGCCTCGTGCGCCGCGGGGTGGTCCAGCGCCAGCGGCAGCGTGACCTCCCGGACGGCCAGGGTCACCGTCTCCGGGTCGGGCACGTCGGCGGCCAGGTCGACCAGCAGACCGGCCAGGGCCGGCAGCGGCAGGGCGCGCTCGTCGACCTGCACCAGCACCGAGCGCACGCCCTCGACCAGCTCGCGGACCCCGCCCAGCCGCAGCGCCCGCAGCCGCTCGGCCAGCAGGTGGACCCAGACCCGCACGGACAGGTCGAGCTCGGCCGGGCCGGCCTCCAGCAGCAGGTGCGAGTCGCCGGCGGCGCGCACGACGACGTCCGGGCGGGCGCCCGCCCCGGCCAGGGCGGCCAGCACGACCGGCCGGGGTACGGGCACCGGGACCGCCGGCTGCACCGCCGCGGGGCGCTCGGCGGCGGCCGCCGGGTGCGCGAGCAGCGCGGCGCGCAGCGCGTTGGCCCGGTCGGCCTCGGCGGCCGCGACCGGCTGCAGCCGCACCGCGTCGCCGGGCCGCAGCTGGGCCAGCTTCCACCGGTCGGCGGCGACGACGACGCAGGGGACGATGAAGCCGCCCAGGCTGGGCCCGTCCGGTCCGACGATCACCGGGGTGTCGCCGGAGAGCATGATCCCGCCGACCGGGTAGGCGCTGTCGTGGATGTTCGACGGGTGCAGGCCGGCCTCCCCGCCGTCGGTGCGGGCCCACCCCGGCGCCGGCCCGACCAGGCGGATGCCGGTGCGGTCGGCCCGGTGGTCGACGGCCCAGGTCGCGGCGAACAGATCCGCGGCGCCGTCCTCGGTGAGGTGCTCCGGCGCGCCGTGCGGACCGGGCAGCACGCGCAGCGTCCAGTCGCCGGTCAGCTCGGGCAGCAGGCCGTCGACGTCCAGCGGGGCGCCGCAGTTCTCCAGCCGGCCGAGCGGCAGCTCGTCGCCGGCGGCCAGGGCGCGCCCGTCGAGGCCGCCGAAGCCGCCGAGCAGGAACGTCGAGCGGCTGCCCAGCACCTGCGGCACCGCGATGCCCCCCGCGACCGCCAGGTAGCCGCGCATCCCGGGCGCCCCGCAGGGCCCCATGTCGAGCACGGCGCCGGGACGCACGACGGTGACGACGCCGGGCCGCACCGGCCGGCCGTCGAGGGTGGCGTGCGGGACGGCCCCGGCCAGGCAGATCAGCGTGCGCCCGGCGAAGCGCAGCACGGGGCCGGTCAGCACCGCCTCGAGCCCGGCCGCGGTCGGCGGGTTGCCCACCGCCCGGTTCGCCAGGCCGAACGACAGGTCGTCCCACGCGCCCGAGGGCGGCACCCCGACGTCCCACAGCCCGCGGCGGCCCGCGAGGTCCTGCACGCTGGTCTGGACCCCGGGGGAGAGGACCTCGACGGTGGCGGTGCGGACGTCCGGGTGGACGAGCGTCACGCGGGGTCCCAGCCGAGCAGCCGGATCGGCGTGGGGTTCCAGCCGTTGCAGGGGTTGTTGAGCTGGGGGCAGTTGCTGATCAGCACCAGGGTGTCGCGGTCGGCGCGCACCTCGACGTACCGGCCGGGCGCCGAGAGGCCGTCGGCGAAGGTCAGGCCGCCGTCGCCGGTGAGCGGCACGTTCATGAAGAAGTTGACGTTGTGCCCGAGCTCGCGCGGGCCGATGCCGACGGTCGCGCCGTAGCGCAGGAACGTCTCGCGGCAGGCGTGCTGGTGCCGGGTGCGCATGCCGTAGCGGACGACGTTGGACTCCTGCGCGCAGGCGCCGCCGAGGGTGTCGTGCCGGCCGACGGTGTCGGCGGTGATCGTCACCAGCGGGTCGAGGTCCACCGAGAGGAGCCGCGAGCCGGTGGTGAGGTAGGCGCCGCCCTGCTCGCGGACGGTGTCCACCGCGCTGTACCGGTTGGCCAGGTCGTGCGCGTCGTAGAAGAGGGTGTCGGCGGCCTGGTTGCCCTCGAGGTCGACGATCCGGAACGACCCGCCGGCCCGGAGGACGCCGGCGAAACCGTCCCCGGCGGCCACGGTCACGTCCAGGACGGCGTCGTCCTCGTGCAGGTCGCTGGCGACCGGCTGCGTCGCGGTCATGCCAGCACCGCCCGGGCGTTCGCCAGCGCGCGGGCGCTCTCGGTGCGGAAGGTCACCGAGGGGTCGTCGTCCCCGTAGGGCGCACCTGGCTCCACGACGGCCCGGACGGCGCCGGGGGCCCAGGTCGTGCTCAGCGGGTGCGGCGCGGTCGAGGCGACCAGCAGCAGGTCCTGCTCGGCGCGCAGCGTGACCCAGTCGCCGGCCCGGGCGTGGTCGGGCACGTGGGTGAAGCCGCCGTCGGCACCGATGGCGACCTTGGCGAAGAAGTTGACCGTCGCGTGCAGGTCGGCCGGGCCGCGGCCGTGCTTGCGCAGCTCGGCCAGCAGACCGGCCCGGGCCGAGCGGCGCCAGCCGTTGCGGTCGGTGCCGTAGGAGCTCGGGCCGAACGCGGCGACGTGGGGGTCGAGGGAGTGCCCGGTCAGGCAGTCGTGCCAGTCCAGGGACGAGCCGGTGACCGAGGCGAGCGCGGTGCCGCGGTCGCTCATGAGCACCATCGGCGGGGCGATGCGGGCGCTCATCTGCGCCTTGAGCGTGTCCGGGACGTTGAGCCGGTCGACCGGGTGCCGGTGGGCGTAGAGGAGCACCGAGCAGACGGCGCCGTCGTCCAGGGCGGTCAGCCGCAGCACCCGGCCGGCGCGCAGCTCCAGCGACCACGCCGACGCGGCGGGGATGTCGTGTTCGAGGATCGGGTCTGTCGCGAGCACGGTCGTGCCGGCCTCCCCACAACGGGCCCGGGCACACCACGGCCCGGGCCAGTGCTGGCCTCCCGGGCTTTTGTCCCGCCGTGGGGCGGTCCGGCGCCGGTGCGCGGCCCGCCTGCACCTCTCGGACCAGGCCCGCCTGCGCGCAGGCGGCGGAACCCTAGATGCGCCCCGCAGCCGATCTGCGGGTCGACTCCGGACTCAACCGTTCCGCGGTGTCGCGAGCGGGTCGCCGTCGTCAAGAACGTGTGTCGGAACCGGCACCCGTGTTGCGGGGAGGTGACCGAGCTCGGCCAGGGCCTCCTCGTAGCAGGTGTGGAGCAGGTCGAGGCGCGCGACCAGCCGGCGGACGTAGTCCTCGGAGCGGCCGAGCGTGGTCGGGTGGTCCATGGCGTCCCAGAACAGCCACGAGACGTCCTCGCGCCCGCCGGCCCACAGCCCGGTGGTGTCGGCGGCCGGGAGCCCGACCGCGGCGGCGAACCGCGCGGTGACGGCCCGGTGCAGCCGCGCGGTCTCCGCGCGGTGGCGGGCCAGCTCCTCCCGGCGCCGCCGCCGCTCCGCGGCCGGCCGGCTCCAGCCCGGGCGGGGCGGGCGGGGCCCGAGCCCCAGGCCGATCGCCCGGCCCAGCATCGGGACGAGCTTCGGGCGGTCGGCGTCGGACAGCCGGTCGTTGGCGCCGCGCAGGACGGTGGCCAGTTCCGGGTCCACGCACCGCGGGTGGTCGCTGAACGACTCACCGGCCAGCAGCGCGGTGTACTCCATGAAGCACGCGCCGCGGTCGGGGCTGCGGTGGTGCCCCCGGCCCAGCACCGGCAGGGCGGACGGCAGTTCGGGCATGGTGGCCTCCTCCGGTCAGCGGTGGCGGACGGCGTGCCGGTAGTCCAGCAGCGCGTCGAGGTGCTCCTCCGCGCGCGCCTGGCGCTCCAGGTTCCGGCGGGTCGGTGCGGCCGCGGTGACGACCCGGGCGGCCCGCAGCGTCTGGAGCGCCGCGGAGATGAGCCGGTCGAGGACCGTGAGGTCCCCCCGGGGCGGGGCGGGTGCGGTCATGGTCACCTCCCGCGGGAGTGGGGTGGCTCCAGCGTGCCGGGTGCGGCGGCGGTCCGGCATCGTCCCGTGCAGACGACGCCGGGTCAGTCGTAGACCACCGAGGTGCGCAGCACCAGGTCCTGCACCGACCGGTTCTCCGCGCTGACCAGAACCCAGAGCAGCCCGACCGGGAAGACCACGCAGGCCACCGCCCGGACGGCGCACCGTGCCCAGCCGAGGCGGTCCCCGCGGTCGTCGGTGACCCGCAGGCCGAGCAGCCGGTCGCCGTAGGTCCCGCCGACCACGGCCCAGGTGACCGCGAAGTACGCCGCCTGCACACCCGATCCGATCACGAGCAGGGTCGTGGGCGACGCCGCCGGGAACGCGAACCCGGTCGGCTCGAGCAGGTAGCGGGCCGCGGCCACCGCGAGGTACCCGACGCCCACGGCGAGCGCCACGACCACGAGGTCGGCGACGTTGGCCAGCGCGCGGGTGACCAGTCCGGCGCGGGTCCCGCGGATGGCCGCCCGCGGGCCCGCGGCGAGCACCGCCGGCGGGGCCGCGTCGTGCCAGGGGTGGGCGCCCTCCCGGCGCCGCTCGTCAGCGGCGGTCACCGTCGGCCTCCGGGCGGACGGTCGCGGTGCGCCGGCCCGACCGGTGCAGCAGCCGGTCGACCACCCGCTCCACGGCACGGTCGGCGTCGGCACCCTGGTCGCGCACCCCGCGCACCATCTCGGCGGTCACCGTGCCGGTCGAGGCGCGCAGCAGTCCGGGCAGGTCGATCTCCTGGACCACGTAGCGGGCCACGCCGGCGAGGTCGGTGCGCTCCAGCACGCGGTCGACGTCCACCCGGTCCACGACCGCGTCGACGTCCACCCGGCCGACGGCCGCGTCGAGGTCGACCCGTTCCACGGCCCGGTCCAGGTCGACCCGTTCCACGGCACAGTCGAGGTCGACCCGGGCCACGACCGCGTCGAGGTCGACGCGGTCGACGACGCGGGAGACGTCGACCTTGTCCACCAGTGCGTCCAGGTCGAGCCGGGCGATGACGGCGTCGAGGTCCAGTCGGGCGGCCACGCGGTCGACGTCCACCCGCGCCACGACGGCGTCGAGGTCGACGCGGTCGACGACGGCACCCACGTCCAGGGCGGCGGCCAGCCGGTCCAGGTCGACGAACTCCCGGACCAGCGAGGTGAGGTCCAGGCGGGAGAGGACGGCCCGCGTCACCTCGGGCACGGCGACGTCCGCGACCGCGGACAGCGCCCGGACGGCCGCCGACGCCGGGTGGGCCAGCACCCGACCGAGCGGCCCACGTCCCGGCGGGCGCACGGCCGGGAGCCGGGGGAACAGCGCGCGCCGGCGCCGCTCGGCGACCTCCGCGGCGTAGCGCACGAGCGCCGCGGCGACGGCGAGGACGGCCAGGGCGCCGTCGACGGCGGTCGGCTCCCGGTCGCCGCTCGCCCCGCGCGCGGGCCCCAGGGGCCGGACCCGCGGCTCCTCCGGGATCACGGCCACGGCGGACCCCATCGCGCTGGCAGGTGCATCCGGGCCTCCCGATCGGTCGCCACCGGTCAGGATCGGGGTGGGCGCCCCGCGCCCCCTCATCCGCTGCGGGTGAGTCGGCCGGGGTCGCGCACCGCCATGCTCCCCGAGGGGCCCTCCGTCCCGCAGGCCATCGGCGCCGGGGACCTTCGCCTCTGACCTCGGAGCGGGGTGCTCGGGAGGGTGTCCACGGAAACCGGAGAGTTTCGCGAGGTCCGGAGAGGCGCGGGGGAAGCGACCCTGGAGGGCACCTCATGACCAGGCTGTCGGCGGTGGGGCCGCTCACCGCCCGCGAGACCCCGCGGGCCTGGCAGGGCCTGGCGACCAAGCTCGAACCGGCCGACCTGGCACACGCGACGGTGGCGCGCGAGCGCCTGCTCGCGGTGCTCACCCGCGCGGTCCAGCACACCCCGCTGACGCTGCTCAGCGGCCCGGCCGGCTCGGGCAAGACCGCCCTCGCCGCGTCGTGGCTGCGGGCCGGCCGCGCCGGGGGTGCGGTGGGCTGGATCACCCTCGACGACTACGACGACGACCCCGCCACCTTCTGGGGCTACGTCCTGCGCGCCCTGGCCGGCGCCGGCGTCCCCTCGTCCCGGCCCCCCGAGCTCGTCCCCGGCGAGCCGCCGCCGGGCTGGCTGGTCCCGCAGCTGGCGGCCGACCTCGTCGCCGCCGGGCAGCCGGTGGTCCTCGTCCTGGACAACGCCGACCACCTGACCGACCGGTCCATCGCCACCGGCCTCGACCTGCTGCTCCAGCACGCCGGTGGCCGGCTGCGGCTGGTGCTCTGCGCGCGGGCCGACCCGCCGCTCCCGCTGCACCTGTACCGGCTGGCCGGCACGCTGTCGGAGATCCGCGGCGACCAGCTGGCCTTCACCCCGGCGGAGACCCGCGAGCTCCTGCAGGCCATGGGCGTCCCGGTGGACACCGGGGCGGCACGGGCGCTGTGCGCGGAGACGCAGGGCTGGGCGGTCGGTCTGCGGCTCGCCGCCGCACCGCTCACGCACGGGCTGCCCGCCGAGCGTCTGGTGACGTCGCTGGCCCGCGACGACGGCAGCGTGGCCCAGTACCTGTTCGCGGAGGTGCTCGAGCGGCAGCCCGCCGGCGTGCGACGCTTCCTCCTGCGCACCAGCGTGACCCCCGAACTCACCCCCGAGCTCGTGGACCGGCTCGGAGGGCGGCCCAACGGCCGGCGCATCCTGGCGGGGCTCGCCCACGCGAACGCCTTCGTCGAGCAGTCGACGGACGCGCCCGGCGTCTACCGCATCCACCCGCTGTTCCGCGAGATGCTCCAGGCGCAGCTGGCCTACGAGCGCCCGGGCGACGTCGCCGGCCTGCACCGCGTGTGCGCGGCCGCGTACGCCGAGGCCGGCCGGCCCGCGGAGGCGATCGGGCACGCGATCGCCGCGGGGGACTGGACCTTCGTCGTCCGCCTCCTGGTCGACGACCTGCTGGTGACGCGCGTGCTGGTGCACGGGAGCGACCCGGCGCTGCGCGGCCTGCAGGCCCTGCCGGCCGACGTCCCCGGGCCGGAGGCCGCCGTCATCCGGACCGCCGGCGCGCTCGCGGCCGGGCGGGCGCCCGTGCCGGATGACCTGCGGGCCACGGCCGCCGCGCGCGACGGCGGCGACCGGCCGGCGCTGCGGGTGTCGGCGGCGCTGACCTGCCTGGTCGCCGACGGGGGCGGGGACGCCGACCCCGCGGCCGTGGTGGCGCAGGCCGACGCGGTGGCGGCGCTGGTCGCCCGGATGCCCGACGCCGACCGCCGGGAGCGCCGGGAGTGCACGGCGCTGGTCAGCAGCCAGCGCGCGTTCGCGGCGCTGCGCACCGACGCACCGGTCGAGGACCTCGTCGCCGGGCTGCGCGCCGCGGCGGCCGCGGCGACGACCGCGTCGGCCCGGCGGCTGCGCTGCCGGGCCCTCGCGCACGTCGCGCTGCTCGAGGCGCTGCAGGGACACCTGGAGCGCGCCGCCCGGGTGGCCGCCGAGGCCGACGCGCTCGCCGCCGAGGAGGGCCGGGACGAGCCGCACCGCGAGGCGACCGCGGCGACGGCGCTGGCCTGGGTGCACCTGCGCCGGTACGCGCTCGTGGAGGCCCGTGAGTGGTCGGCCCGCGCCCGGGCCCGGGCCCGGGCGGCCGACCGGGAGCCGGTGGGGACCGAGCCGTTGCTCGCCGTCCTGCAGTGCCAGCTCCTGCGGCTGCGGCACGAGTACGACCCGGCCGCGCAGTGCCTGTCCCCGCACCTGCGGGGGCCGCGGCTGCCGCGGTGGGTGGCCGAGCAGGTGGTCGCCGAGGTCGTCCGGCTCGCCGTCGCCCGGGGACACGTCGACGAGGGCCTGCGGATCCTCGCCGACACGGCCGGCGACGAGCCCTGGGGACGTCGGGTGCGGGCGACCGCGCAGCTGCTCGCGGGGGCGACGACCGGAGCGCCGGCGGCGGAGGACCTCTCCGGCCCGCTGGCGGTGGTGGTCGACTCGCTCGTCGTGCGGGCGTGCCAGCTGATGGAGGCCGGTTCGGCGCCGGCCGCGGCCGAGGAGCTCGCCACCGCGCTCGACCTCGCCCGTCCGGAGCTGCTCCGGTGGCCCTTCCTCGACACCCCGCCGCAGGTGCGGGTGCTGCTCCGCTCGCACCCGCGCCTGCACGGGCTCGGCGAGTGGCTCAGCCCCACGGCCGACGGGGCGGCGCGGCGGGCGCAGGTGGTCCGGGCGCGCCGCGAGGTCCCCGACGTCGTCCAGGACCTCAGCGAGCGCGAGCTCGAGGTGCTGCGCTACCTGGCGGAGATGCTCTCGACCGCCGAGATCGCGGCGACGATGTTCATCTCCGTGAACACCGTCCGGACGCACATCCGCAGCATCCTGCGCAAGCTCGCGGTGACCCGGCGCAACCAGGCCGTGCGACGGGCGCGGGAGCGCGGCGTCCTCTGACACCGGCCCCTCCCTCATGCACGCCGGGTGAGGCGGGCGGCGCCGCCGGCCGGGGACCGTGGGCCGGATCCACCGCTGGGACGACGGAGGGGACGCGCCGATGGCCGGGGCCCGGGTGCGGTACGAGCTGAGGATCGAGACGGTGGTCAGCCCGGCCGCTCTCGCCACGTTCCGGGTGCCGGTCCAACCCACCGCGGTGCCCCGCCGGACCGTGTTCCGGCTGCGGGTCCCCGCCGACCGGGACCTCAGCGAGGTGGTCGACCGCTTGACCGCGCGGGACGTCGAGCTGCTGGAGATCCGCCGCTGCGACGAGGCGTCCCCACCCCGCCGTCCGCGGGACGAGCCCCCGGAACCGGAGGCGACCACCGGGCGGGTCGTCCCGCTGCACCGCGCCGATCATGCGCGGCGGACGATGCCGGGCCGCCGACCCCCGCAGCACAGTGCGGACCACCACACGGGCACCGGTCCGTTCGAGGAGGAGAGCTGATGACAGACACCTCGCGCCGCAGCGACACGGACGTCGAGGCCCCCTACGGTCCGGCCCCCACGGCCTGGGCCGGCTGGGTGGTCTTCGCCGGCGTCATGCTGATCATGCTCGGCGCCTTCCAGATCATCGAGGGGCTCGTCGCCGTGTTCGACGAGGGCTTCTACCTGGTCGGCCGCGAAGGCCTCGTGGTCAACGTGGACTACAACACCTGGGGGTGGGTCCACGTGGTGATCGGCGTCGTCGGCGTCCTCGCCGGGCTGGGCCTGCTGGCCGGCAACATGGTCGCCCGCGTCGTCGGCGTCATCGTGGCCTGCCTGAGCGCGCTGGTGAACATCGCGTTCATCGCCGCGTACCCCGTCTGGTCGGTCATCATGATCACGATCGACGTCGTGGTGATCTACGCGATCATCGTCCACGGGCGGGAGCTCAAGGGCTACTACCGCTGATCGCACCCGCACGGTGCCCGTCCCCGGCCACGGGGGCGGGCACCGTCGCGCGGAGGGGCGCCCCGCGATCGTCCGCACCGGGTGACGTGCGCCGGGACGGCGGCGCGCAACGGTGGGCCCCGGACCGCCGCCGCGCCCCTGGAGGAGACATGACCGCAGACCTCGAGCACGCCCCGGACCTCGACGACCTGGGACCGGTCGACTACATCGTCCTGGCCTTCCCCACCGACCGGATGACCGGCGAGGCGTTCCCGCTCCTCCTCGACCTGGTGGACCGCGGCATCATCCGCATCCTCGACCTGGCCTTCCTGCGCAAGGACGAGGACGGGTCGGTCACCACGCTCAGCCACGTCGACCTCCAGCGCATGCAGCTCCTGGAGGCCGCGCTCTTCGACGGGGCGGCCTCCGGGCTGGTCGGCCCCGACGACATCGCCGAGGCCGCCGCCGCGCTGGACCCCGGCACCGCGGCCGCCGTCCTGGTCTACGAGAACGCGTGGGCCACGCCGCTCGCGGCCGCCCTGCGCCGCTCGGGCGGGCAGCTCGTCGGCGCCGGGCACATCCCCGTGCAGGCGCTCGTGGCCGCGCTGGACGCGCTCGAGGCGGAGGAGTCGGCGGCCGCGCAGACCGCTCCGGCCGGCAGCTGACCGGTCAGAGCAGGCGCTCGGCCCAGCCGGGCCCGACGGCCGCCCAGCCCTGCGCCCACCGGCGCTGCCGGTGGGCGTCCAGGGCCGCGCACAGCAGGCCGTAGAGCGCGCCGGCCGCGGCCGGCACCGCCACGAGGACCCCGGCGCCGATCGCGCCGGCCGCGCCGGAGACGTCGTGGGTGGTGAGCGGCGGCGGGGTGAGGTCCCCGCCGAGGTCGACCCACACCGGCACCGAGCTGCCGGCCGGGGAGCCCGGCGGCGCCGGCACGCGGCCCTCCCGCACCGTGCCGTCCGGTGCGAGCCAGGTGGCCGCCGCCGGCGCCGTGCGCGGCGGCGTGAAGGAGTCGTACCCGGGCTCGCGGGACGCCGCGGGGGCGTCCTCGGCCAGGACGGCGTCGGTGCGGCTGCGCTCGGCCGCCTGCTCCTCGGCGACGGCGGTGAGCCGCTCGGCGACGGCGCCGGCTGCGGCCACGGCGACGAGCGGTGCGGCGAGGACGGCCAGGACGACGAGCACCCGGCCGGCCTCCTGCAGCCGGTCGCTGCCGCGCTTGAGCGGGCCGCTGCCCAGCGTGAACCGCCGCGCGGACCGGCGCAGCCAGGTGTCCTCCGCCCCGGTCATCGGCGTCAGGCGGGCACGCGCCGCTCGAGCTGGACGAACTCCTCCTCGGTGGGCGCGCCGCGGTCGAGCAGCTCCTCCGCCCGGGCGATCTCGACGACCGCGTCGCGGCCCGGGGTCGCGACCGCGCGCAGGCGCTCGGCGCGCCGGTTCTCGCGGTCGACCACGGCGCGGCCCTGGCCGAGCAGGTGGGCGACGGCGCCGGTGACCGGCAGCACGAGGACGAGCACGACCCGGGCGGCCTCGGCCCAGCCGGACAGGTCGTGCCGGCGGAACAGGTCGGCGAGCACGGTCAGCAGCAGCCAGGACGAGACGGTCAGGGCGGACAGCAGGATGGAGGTGCACAGCACGTCGACCAGCGGGTAGTCGTCGGCAGCGATCACGGTCGTCAGCGTCGCGGCAGTGCCCGGAGGTCACATCATCCGCCGTGGGGGAGGCACCGGGACCGGCCCGGAGGACAGGCTCGGCACCGAAGCGACGCCCCCGCGACACGGTGTCCCGGCGGAAGGAGCACCCGCGATGGGACGACAGGTGTACGAGCTCCGCGTGCGCGGACCCGTCCCCGCCGAGCTCCTCGAGGAGATCGGTGCGGAGGACCTCGGGGAGGAGCCGCCCCTCACGATCCTCCGCACCGGACCGACCGACCAGACGGGGTTGCACGGGATGCTGCAGCGGCTGCGCAGCCTGGGCCTCGACCTGCTCGAGGTACGGACGACGGGGCCGAGCTCCTACGACGACGTCCCCACCTGACGCCTCGCCCGCGCCCGTCTCCGCCCCTGCGCGCGACGAGCGGGCGGTGCAGGCAGAGGGCCGACCACGTCAGGCGGCGGACGGCGCCGGTGGGCCCACCACCCGCTCGGCGTCGGCGGCGGCCACCGCGAGGTCCAGGGCGCCGCGGCCGGGCACGAGCAAACCGAGGACCCCTCACCGAGGAGGAGCACCGGCGGCTGGTCCCGTCCCCGCGCCCGTAGCCGTCAGGCGGCCCGGTGCTCCCGGGCCGGGTGGGGGAGCAGGAAGGCGGCGAGCCACCCGAGGAGCGTGAAGCCGCCGATCACCACGAGGGCGACGGCGTACGGGGTGCCTCCCGCGGCGACGACGAGCACCGAGCCGGCGACGGCGACGCCCAGCGAGGAGCCGAGGTTGCTCACGCTGCGCGAGACGCCGGAGATGTCGCCCTGCACCTCTTCGGGCCAGGCCGACTGCACCACGTTGACCGAGGCGGTGAGCATGGCGCCCACGCCGAAGCCCATCAGGAACAGGCCGGGCCAGAACGTCCAGATGGCCGAGTCCTCGCGGGAGAGGAGCAGCAGCAGGCCGAGGCCGACGACGGTCAGCGTGAACCCCGCCCGGATCAGCAGCCGCTGCGGGTGCCGGCTGGCCATCCGCTGCGCCATGGCCGACGACAGCAGGATGCCGATCGTGGCCGGGATGAGCATGAGGCCGGTCTGGATGGCCGAGTAGCCCCGCTCCTGCTGCAGGAACACCGAGATCACGAAGAACGCGCCCTGGAGCACCAGCCACTGGACGGTCTGGGTGGCCAGCCCGAGGTTCGACGTGCGGTTGCGGAAGAGCGAGGGCGACACCAGCGGCGTGCGGCCGCGCCGCTCGCGGGTCTGCACGTGGAGGAAGAACAGGCCGAGCACCAGCCCGCCGGAGGCGACCAGGATCCACACCCGGGCCGAGGACCACCCCTCGGTGCCGGTCTGCAGGATGCCGTAGACGACCAGGAAGAGGCCGGCCGCCGACAGCACGGCGCCGACGAGGTCGAAGCGGGGACGCTGCGCGGGCAGCGGCGGGTCGTCGATCCGCCGGGCCAGCAGCGCGATCGCGGCGACGACGAGGACCTGCAGCAGGAACGACGCGCGCCAGCTGACGTAGCTGGTGATCAGGCCACCGATCAGCGGGCCGGCGGCCGAGCCGAGCCCCGCGGCGCCGCTGACGACGCCGAACCACTTGGCCCGGGTCTTCACGTCGTCGAACACGACGGTGATCAGGATGTAGATGGGCGGGATGAGCAGCGCGGACCCGACGCCCTCGAGCAGCGAGTAGCCGATCGTCAGCATCCCCAGGCCCTGGGCCAGCGAGGCGAGCAGCGCACCGGCGCCGTAGACGACCAGGCCGAGGATGAAGCAGGACTTGCGGCCCCAGATGTCGGTCAGCTTGCTGCCCGGGATCATCAGGGCGGCCATCGTCAGGGTGAACAGCGTGATCGTGGTCTGGATGCCGGCGACGTCGGTGCCGAGGTCGTCGGCGATGGTGCTGATCGCGACGTTCATGTTCGACGCCGCGTAGCTGGCGATGAACTGCGCGAGGGCGAGCGGCAGGACGATCGCGCCCGCCGTCGCCACGGCCGCGCCGCTGCCGGCGCCGGTCCTGGTCATGGGTGGTCCTCCCTGCGCGGATCGGCGCCGACGGCGACCGGGGTCAGGACGTGCGCTGCTCGGGGATGGCCTCGGCCAGCGCCTCCACGCCCAGCAGGGCGCGCAGGATGTTGCCGGCCGCCGCGGTGACGCGCGGGGTGCCGACCAGCGGGGCGATGGCGACGAGCACCGACTGCGCCTGCTCGACGGTGATGCCGGCCTCGGCGGCGGCGCCGAGGCTGACCGCGTAGGAGGCGGGCGGGGCGTCGAGCGCGACCAGCACGGCCAGGCGCACGAGCAGGTACGTCTCGGGGTCCAGGCCGGAACGCTCCAGCGCGTCGAGGTTCATCGCGAGCACGGTCTCGATCACGGGGGCGTCGCCCTGGGCGAGCGGGCCGAGCGCGTTGTCGGGGGCGGTCTGGGTCATGGCTCCTCCTGCCTGCGGGACGGACGGCGACCAGCGTCGTGAGCGGGCCGCCGTCCGTCGTCACCCACCGCGGACGAGGGATGCCGCCGTCACCGCGGCGGGCGGCCGTCGAGCGCGGCGTCGAGGGTGACCGCGGCGTCGATGAGGGCCAGGTGGGTGAACGCCTGCGGGAAGTTGCCGATCTGCTCGCCGGTGAGGGCGATCTCCTCGGAGTACAGGCCCACGTGGTTGCCGTAGGTGAGCATCTTCTCGAAGGCGGTGCGGGCGTCGTCGAGCCGGCCGGCGCGGGTCAGCGCGTCGACGTAGGCGAACGTGCACAGGGAGAAGGTCCCCTCCGAGCCGCGCAGCCCGTCCGGCGAGGCCTCGGGGTCGTAGCGGTAGACCAGGCTGTCGGTCACCAGCTCGCCGTCCATCGCCCGCAGCGTCGACTCCCACAGCGGGTCGCGGCCGTCGACGAAGCCGACGGTGGGCATCCGCAGCAGGGCGGCGTCGAGCACGTCGGTGTCGTAGTGCTGGACGAAGGCCCTGCGGCTGTCGTGGAACCCCTTCTCCATGACCTGCCGGTAGATCTGGTCCCGCTCGCCGATCCACCGCTCCAGCCGCGCCGGCCGGCCGTGCTCGGTGGCCAGCCGGACGCCCCGGTCGAAGGCCACCCAGCTCATCACCCGCCCGTACGTGAACGGCTGCCGGCCCCCGCGGGTCTCCCAGATGCCCTCCTCCGGCTGGTCCCAGTTGTCGGCCAGCCAGTCGAGGACGTGGCCGATCGCCGACCAGCCCTGGGCGGGGAGCGGCAGCCCGGCCCGCACGGCGTCGTACATGCTGTCCAGCGCCTCGCCGTAGATGTCGAGCTGCAGCTGCTCGGCGGCGCCGTTGCCGACGCGCACCGGCGCCGAGCCCCGGTAGCCGCGCCAGTGCTCGAGCACGTCCTCCTTGAGCTCGGAGGAGCCGTCGATCCGGTACATGATGTTCAGCGGCCCGCTGTCGCTGTGCAGCCGCTCGCGGATCCGGTCGCCCATCCACCGCCCGAACTGCGCCGCCTCCTCGACCATGCCGAGCCGCAGCAGGGCGTGCACCGAGAACGACGCGTCGCGCACCCAGGTGTAGCGGTAGTCCCAGTTGCGCTCGCCGCCGACCTGCTCGGGCAGCGCGGCAGTCGGCGCGGCGACGATCCCGCCGGTCGGCGCGTAGGTCATCAGCTTGAGCGTGATCGCCGAGCGCTGGACGTCCTCCCGCCAGCGTCCGGCGTAGGTGGACCGGCCCACCCACGACCGCCAGAAGGCGACGGTGCCGTCGAACAGCTCCTTCACCTCGGCGAAGCGGATCTCGTGCGGCGGGCCGTCGGCGGCCGACTCGAGCACGACGCCGCGGGACTGGCCCGCGGTGAGCTCCACGCGCAGGTGCGCGTCACCGTCGGTCAGCCGCCTCGTCGCCACCCGCGGGTCGTCGGGCTCGCGGACGACGTGGAACGTCAGCCGCTGGCCGTCGGCCTCGAACACCGCGCCGTGGTCGGTGACGTCGACCGCGTGCCGGCGTCGGCCGTAGTCGAACCGGGGGGCGAGCTCGACGTCGAAGGTGATCCGGCCGCGGACGCAGTCGAGGAGGCGCACGATCCGGTGGCGGTGGGTCGCGGTGCCACCGGCCGGCGGCATGAAGTCGACGACCTGCCCCATGCCCTCCGGGGTGAAGTACCGGGTGACGACGACGGCGGTGTCGGGGAGGTACATCTGCTTGGACGTGTACGAGGTGTCGGCCGGGCGGATCCGGAACCGCCCGCCGCGCTCGTCGTCGAGCAGGGCGCCGAACACGCTGGGGGAGTCGAAGCGGGGGCAGCAGAACCAGTCGATCGACCCGTCGGTGGTGACGAGCGCGGCGGTCTGGAGGTCGCCGATCAGGCCGTGGTCGGCGATCGCGGTCTCGAGCGGAACGGTCTGGGTCATGCCGGCGACGCTGTCCGCGCCCGTCCGCGGGCACATCGTCCCCGGGGGGTGATGAGCCGTTCCCACCCGATGGCCACCGTGGCCGCATGCGCCGATTCGGAGTCGGGGTGCTCGTCCTGGTGAGCGCGCTCGCCGTGCTGCTGGCGAGCACGTCCCTGTGGACGCGCCGGAACGTGGTCGACACGCAGGTCTTCGTCGCGAACGTGGAGACGACGATCGACCTGCCGGCCGTCGAGGCCCGGATCACCGAGCAGGTGACCACGACCGTGATGGGCAACCAGGACGTGCAGGACGCCATCGACGACGCCGTCGCGGCGCTGCCCGAGCGGCTGCAGCGGTTCGAGCCCACCGTCGAGGAGGGCATCCGCTCGCTGGTGTCGGCCGGCGTGCGGCGGCTGCTCGCCGAGGACCCGTTCCGCCCGCTCACCGAGGCCGCGCTGACCTCGGCGCAGACGCAGCTGGTGAACGGCGAGCCGGTCCGGTTCACCCTCGGCCAGGCCAAGGACCGGGTGCCCGACGGCCTGCGCGACGGCATCGCCGGCCAGATCCTCGACCTGCTGCCCGACGACGTCGGGGTGACGCTGCTGACCCCCGAGGACGCCCCGCAGGTGTACGACGCGATCGACCTGCTGGAGTCGGTCTGGTGGTGGCTCGGGCTGCTCGCGCTGGTCACCCTCGCCGCCGCCCTGTGGGTCTCCCGGCACCGGCGCGGCACGCTGCGCGCCTGGGCGGTCACGACGACCGTCCTGCTGCTGCTCCTGCTCGTCACCCTGCGCGTGGCGCGCGGGCGGGTGGTCGTCGCCGCGCGGCCGGAGAACCGCGACGCCGTCGGGGCCGTCTACGACGTGTTCGCCGGGAGCCTGCGGTCGTGGACCCTCTGGCTGCTCGGCGCCGTCCTGCTCGTGTTCGTGCTGACCCTGGTGTGGGGCCGGCTCGGGATCGTCGCCGGCATCCGGCGCGGCAGCGCGGCGGCGCGCGTGCAGCTGCAGCGCCGCCGGGAGGAGCGCCGGCTGGCGCAGGCGGCCGCCGAGGGCGCCGAGCCCGGCACCGCGGCCTCGGTCGCCGACGAGCCGTGGACGCGCCGTGTCGCCGCGTGGACGACGGCCTTCACCGCCGGGCTGGAGCTCCCCGCGCGGACCGAGCGCCTGGGCGGCTACGCCCGCGACCACGAGGAGCAGGCGCGGTGGCTCGGCATCGTCGTCGGCGCCGTCGTCCTGCTGTTCTGGCCCGCTCCCACCCTGTCGGTGCTCGTCTGGATCGCGGCGCTGCTCGCCCTCTACCTCGGTGCACTCGCGTGGCTGGTCGGTCGCGCGGCCGAGCCGGCGCCGGCCGGGCCCGCGCAGCCGGCCGGGCCGCCGCCGGTGGTGCCGGTGCCCCGCCCGGCCGCCAACGGCGTGCTGGTCGGCGCGGCGGTCGGCGCCCGGCAGCCGGCGCCGCAACCGGAGCCCCTGGTGCCGGCCGCGCTCACCCCGGAGGCGATCTCGACCCTCAACGGCCGGCTGGAGCTGCTCGTCCGGCTCGGCGCGGCCCGCGACGCCGGCGTCCTGACCGACGAGGAGTTCGGGCGCGAGAAGGCCCGCCTGCTGGGGGTGTGAGGGTTCAGCGCGAGGGGTCGGGCGAGGCGGCGCGCTCGGCGGCCCGCCGGCGGCTGCGGTCCACGGCGGCGACGAACACCTTGAGGACCAGGCCGATGAGCAGCAGGTCGCCGACCATCTGCAGGGTCGTGAGCACCCGTGCCACCTGGCTGACCGGAGCGATGTCCCCGAAGCCGACCGTCGCGAAGACGGTGACCACGAAGTAGAGGGCGTCGACCCGGTCCAGCGGCTCGGTGAAGGCGTCCGGGTCGGTGCCGTCGAGCACCACGTACGCGGCGGCGAACAGGAGGAGGAACAGCGGCAGCGACAGCGCCGTCGCCTCCACCGCGCGCAGCGCCGGGTGCTGCGACCGGAGGATCGCCCGCGCCTGCCAGCCGACCAGGAGGCCGAGGACGACCACGCCCCCGACCAGCACCGCGAGGGTCCCGGCGGTGAACGGGCGGTCGAGCGGCAGGACGGCGTAGAGCGCGAGGAGCACGGCGACGGTGAGCCCCGCCCGGCCGAGGCCGAGGAGCAGCTGGTGCCGTGCCGGTCCGTCCACGGTCGGCCGCCCGGGCGGCCTCAGAGGTCGGACCGGGCCTGCACCCGGCCCGCGGCGGCCGCGTCGGCGAGCTGGCGGTGGTCGCCGTCGTTGACGTCGGCGTAGGCCTCGCCGAACTCCGCCACCGCGCGCTCGAACGCCGGCGAGCTGCCGAGGTACCCGGCGATCGCGATCCGGTCACCGGAGCGGGCGTGCGCCCGCGCCAGGCACCAGCCGCACAGCTCCCCGTAGGTCTGGAGCCCCTCCGGGCGCAGCTCCTCGATCTCGATCGACCCCTTCCAGTCCCGCAGCTGCCGGACGTAGAAGTCGCGCTCGACCCCGTCGATGCCGGTCGACCGCTGCCAGCCCAGGAAGATGTCGCTGGCCTGCTGCATGAGGCGCTGGCCGGCCACCACGCGCTGCCCCTGGTTGGCGTACCGGCTGCGGCCCACGAACTCCGCGTGCACCGAGCGGTTGGCCTCCTTGACCTGCAGCAGGAGCGGGTCGTCGGCGTCCCGGCCGACGAGCAGGATGATCCAGCAGCGGGTCCCGACGCTGCCCACGCCGACGACCTTGCGGGCCATGTCGACGAAGGAGTACCGCTCGAGCAGGGTGCGCCGGTCGGCCTGCAGCGACCCGCGGTACTGCCGGACCAGGTCCTGGAACGACTCGGCGAAGCGCTCGAACTCGGCGGGGGCGACCAGGTCGCGCAGCGGCACGACCAGCGGTGGGTCGGGGCGGATCCGCGTCCGGCCGTCGACGACCTCGGTGAGCTTGCCGAACGCCTGCAGGGTGTCGCGGGTGCGGGCCTTGGCCAGCGCCCGCGCCAGCCGCTTGCGGGGACCGGGGTCCAGCTCCGCGGACAGCTGGCCGAAGAGCTCGTCGGCGTCGATCCGCGAGTACCAGACGTCGATCTCCCGCGCCGCGGCGAACTCGGCCATCGCGGTGCGGTAGCGCGCGCCGGCCGCCGTGGCGATCGCCCGCCGCTGCTTCTTCCCCAGGCCCTCCTGCCGGGCGGCGACCACCAGGCTGGCGACCAGCCGCTTGACGTCGTGCTCGAACGGGCCGGGCAGCGTCTCGTCGAAGTCGTTGGCGTCGAAGACCAGCCGGCGCTCGGGGGAGCCGAAGAGGCCGAAGTTCGACACGTGCGCGTCACCGCACATCTGCACCGTCAGCCCCGACCGCGGCGCACCGGCGAGGTCGGCGGCCATCACCCGGGCGGCACCGCGGTAGTAGGCGAAGGGCGTCTGCAGCATCCGGCCGTAGCGGATCGGCCCGAGTTCGGGCAGCCGGTCGGCGGCCTGCTCCTCGAGCAGCGCGAGCGCGTCGCGCCCCGCCGTGCGCCCGGTCGCGCTGTGCGCCTCGAGCGGGACGGCGCCGCGCAGGGCCTTGCCCGCGGCGTGCCGTTCCGCCGGGGTCGGGCGGGCGCCGGGGGCGGTGCGCGGTGCGGGGATGCCCGGGGTCATGGTCAGCACGTCGAGCCCACCTCGTCCACGAGAGCGTCGGCCTCCTGGAGGAAGGTGCTGATGGCGGTGGCCACGGCACCGAGCGACTCGGCCGACGGGTCCGAACCGGCGGCGGAGATCGCCGACTGCACGGCGTCGGCATCGGACTGGACGGCGTCGACGTCGGAGGTGAACTCGTCCCCGAGGGCGCCCTTCAGGTCCGTCCAGCTGTCCTCGACCGTCGTCCACGCCGACTGCACCGAGCTGAGCCCGTTCTGCACGACCTGCACGTCGCCGAGGGCCGCGAGGGAGGACCGCAGCGAGTCGGCGGCGGCGCAGACGTCGGCGGACGACGAGGACGACGCGGAGGCCGAGCCCGAGGACGACGCGGCCGAGGACGACGTCGTCGTGCCCCCCGCCGAGCCGCCGTCGTCGGAACCCGACGAGCAGGCGGCCGGGCCGAGGAGCACGAGGGCGAGCGCGGTGGGGGTGGTGGCGATGCGCAGCGGACGCGGCCGGCTCATGCCACTGACCGTGTCGGCACGGCCCGCCCGACGCGTCATCCGCAGGGGATGAGGTCGCCGGTCGGCCGGGCGGCGAGTCTCGGTCGCGGAAGCCCCTCCCGCGAGAGGACCCCCATGACTGCGAACGTCTCCGACCCCGCCGCGGGCGCGCCGACCCGGCACACGGGCGTGCGCGTCGTGGTCGGGCTGCTGGGCCTGGCGGCGCTGGTCTTCGGCGTCGTCCTGCTCTTCTCCCCGACGGCCGCGGCGCGCACGCTCGCCCTGCTGGTCGGGCTGTCCTTCGTCGTCGGCGGGCTGCTGGAGATCGCGGTCGGCTGGGACGACGGCCGGCGCGTCTCCTCGCTGGTCCTGGGAGCGGTGCTGGTCGTCGGCGGCCTGGTGGCCGCGTTCTGGCCCGGCATCACGCTCTTCGCGCTGGCCGTGATCACCGGTGTCTCGCTGATCCTGCACGGGGCGGTGCGGATCGGCACGGCCCTGGCCGTCCGGCACGAGACGCGCAGCTGGGTCTGGCTCGCCCTCGCCGGGGCGGTCAACCTCCTCCTCGGCGTCGTCGCCGTCGCCTGGCCGGAGGCGACCGTCCTGGTGCTCTCGCTGGTCCTCGGCGCCCAGATCGCCGTCTTCGGCCTGCTGCTCCTCGTCGCCGCCTTCGCGCACCCCGGGCCCCGCCAGGGCGCGTCGACGGCGGGCTGACCGCACGTCCTCCGCCGGTCCGCCGGGACCGGCCCGAACCCCAGGGACCGCACATGCCCGGACTGCTCCGCGGGATGGCCCGCACGGCCGTCGTCGCCGGGACGGCCAGCGCCGTCTCCGGCCGCGTCCGCCGCCGGCAGGCCAACCGGTGGGCCGAGCAGGACGCCCGCCGGTACGCCCAGCCCGAGCCGGCCTACGCCGAGCCGGCGCCGGCGCCGGCGCGCACCGACACCGACACCAAGCTCGCCCAGCTGCGCGAGCTGGGGCAGCTCCACGACTCGGGGGTCCTCGACGACGCGGAGTTCGAGCTGCAGAAGAGCCAGATCCTCAACTCCTGAGACCCCGGGCCACCCGGCCCGGCCGAGCACACCCGAGGAGAAGTCCATGGCCACCATGACCGTCTGGAAGTTCCCGACCGCCAACGGCGCCGAGATCGCCGAGATGACGCTGAAGGAACTGCAGCGGCAGGAGCTGATCCAGATCCACGACGCGGCGCTGGTCACCTACCCGGAGGGTGCGCGCAAGCCCAAGACCAAGCAGCTGACGGGCCTGGCCGGCGCCGGTGCGCTCGGCGGCGCGTTCTGGGGGTTCCTGTTCGGGTTGATCTTCTTCATCCCGCTGCTGGGCATGGCGATCGGCGCCGGCATCGGGGCGCTGACCGGCAGCCTGACCGACGTCGGCATCGACGACTCGTTCATCAAGCGGGTCCGCGACGAGATCCAGCCGGGCACGTCGGCGCTTTTCCTGCTGTCCTCCGGCGCGGTCGTCGACCGGGTCAAGGAGGCCTTCGAGGGCCAGCACATGGTGCTGGTCGAGAGCAACCTCAGCCGGGAGCAGGAGGACAAGCTGCGCGAGGCGTTCTCCGAGGAGCCGGCCACCGCTTCCGCGGGCTGACCGCACACCCGCGGGGGGGGGGGGGGGGGGGGGGGGGGGGGGGGGGGGGGGGGGGGGGGGGGGGGGGGGGGGGGGGGGGGGGGGGGGGGGGGGGGGGGGGGGGGGGGGGGGGGG
>NZ_JBJGZV010000044.1:0-42649 GCF_054050715.1 Blastococcus sp. SYSU D00669 | reverse complement strand
GTGCTCTGCGACATCGAGGGGCTGACCTACGAGGAGATCGCGGCGACCCTGGGCATCAAGCTGGGGACGGTGCGCAGCCGCATCCACCGCGGCCGCGTCCAGCTGCGCGAGGCGCTCGCCCACCTCGACCCGCGCCGGGCGCCGGCTGGGGCTGCCGAGGAGGACGTGCCGGCAGCAGGATGACGGCATGGCCGCCGAGCCCGGGCTGGAGCCCGACCGCGAACCCAACCTCGACGAGTTCCTGCTGGCCCGCATCGCGGAGGACAAGCGCGTGGCCGCCGACGCGGCCGCGGCCGCCGGCCACGCGCACTGGGGCACCGGGGACGCCGGGACCCTGCAGCGCGACGCGACCGAGCACCTGCTGCACCACGACCCGGCGCGCACCCTCGCCGAGTGCGCCGCCAAGCGGCGGCTGGTCATGGTCTGCCGCGACTCGCAGCCCGACTTCCGGTTCCTGGGTGCCCGGCCGGACGGCATGGCCGACTTCCCGCTGACCCCGGCCGACCAGCACCAGCTGGCCGCGCTCACCCTCGCGCTGCTGGCCCTGCCCTACGCCGACCACCACGACTACCGGCCGGAGTGGCGGCCCTAGACCGGAGGGGCCGGGGCCCCGGTGCGGGCGCGGGGCAGGGCGAGGGCCGCGGCCAGGCCGGCGGCCAGCACGCAGGTGGTGACCGCGAACGCCGCCTGGTAGGAGGCGACGTCGGCCAGCCAGCCCGCGACGAGGGGCCCGGCGATCGCGCCGAGGTCGGCCGCCATCTGGAAGACCGCGACGACCCGGCCGCCCCGCGCCGGGGTCACGTCGCCGACGAGGGCGGCCGGCGCGCTGCCGAGCAGGGCGGCCGCGAGCCCGAAGACGGCCATCGACACGAGGAACGCGGCCAGCGAGGGCGGCAGCACCAGCACCGCCAGCGCGACCGTGCCCGTCGCCGTCCCGAGCACCAGCGACGGACGCCGTCCCCACGTGTCGACCAGCCGGCCCGAGCGGAGCAGGCCCAGGGCCTGCGCCGCCGTCCCGGCCAGCAGGCCGGCCCCGGCCCACGCGACGGTGCGCCCGAGCTCCTCGGTGACGTAGAGCGGGACGAGTGAGTTGCGGACGCCGAAGATCACCCAGCCCAGACCGAGGTTGGCGACCAGCGCGGCGAGGTAGGCGCGGGTCCGCAGGGCCGCCCGCAGGCCCAGCGGCTCGGGCTCCGGTCCGCCGTCCGGCGGCGTGCCCTCGGCGCGGGCCGCGGCCGGGGTGCGGAGCAGGGCCAGGGAGACGGCGCCGGCGACCAGCAGCGTCCCGGCGTAGAGGAAGAACGGCAGCCGCGGGGACAGCTCGGCGAGCAGCCCCCCGGCGGCCGGGCCGGCGATGCCGCCGAGGATGAACCCGCCCTGCCAGGTGGCCGCCGCGCGCCCGCGGTGGGTCGTCGGGGCCACCCGCAGGAGCAGGGAGAGCGCGGCGACGGTGAACATCGCGCTGCCGGTACCGCCGGCGGCGCGCAGCGCCAGGAAGACCGGGAAGTTCGTGGCCAGCCCGGCCAGCCCCGTGGTGACCGCGACGACGACCAGCCCGGTGGCGAGGACCAGCCGCTCGCCGAACCGCTCGACCAGCGAGCCGCCGCCGAACGCGGAGACGAAGCGGAAGAACGCGAACGCGCTGACCGCCAGTCCCACGGCCGTCGTCCCGACGCCGAACGAGCTGGCGAAGATCGGGATCGCCGGCGCCACCACCCCGAAGCCCAGGGCGACGACGAACGCGATGACGGCGAGGACCCACACCTCGCGGGGCAGTTCCCCCCGACCCCGCGCCCGCACGAGACGGCATGCTCGCACGTCCCGGCGGAGGAGCTGGGGAGCCGAGCGCGTCGATCGGCCTTCTGCGACGCGGGGCTGCCGGGCCGGAGCGCGGCGACGGTCGCACCGTGCTACGACTCCGGCGTGCGAGAACTGCTCGTGGTGGTCAACGGTGCAGCGGGAACCGCTGACGACGCGGCGGTGCGGGCGGCCCTGGCCGAGCTGCGCCGGGGAGCGGACGTGCGCCTCGCCGCGACGTCCGGTGCACGGGAGTTGGCGGCGGCGGTGGCCGGCCGGGGCGACCGCCGGCTGGTCGTCCTGGGCGGGGACGGCACCGTGCACGCCACGGTCCGGGCGCTGGACGACGCCGGCGGGCTGGACCCGGGCGAGCCGATCGGGCTCGTCCCGGGCGGCACGGGCAACGACCTGGCACGCGCGCTGGGCATCCCCCTGGACCCCGTCGACGCGGCGGCCGCGGTGCTGGCCGGCACACCGCGCCCCCTCGACCTCCTCCGCGACGGTCGTGGCGGGCCGGTCGTCAACGCCGTCCACGTCGGAGTGGGTGCCCGGGCCTACGCCGAGTCCATCCGCTTCAAGCAGCCGCTCGGCCGGGCGTCGTTCCCCCTGGGCGCCGCGATCGCCGGGGTCACCACCACCTCCTGGGACCTCCGGGTGGAGCTCGACGGCCGGGTCGCCACCCACGAGACCGCCGGATGGGCGGCCGACGGGACGACCGGCCTGCTCATGGTCGCGGTGTGCAACGGACCCACGGTCGGCGGCGGGACACCGCTCGCCCCCGACGCGGTTCCCGACGACGGTCTGGCCGACGTCGTCATCAGCGCCGCCACGGGTCCGGTGGCGCGGGTGGCCTTCGCCGCCGCGCTCGCCGACGGTCGGCACGGCGGGCGCGACGACGTCCTGGTGACCCGTGCCCGCACCGTGGCCGTCTCCGGGCCCCCGCTCGAACCCGATGCCGACGGGGAACTCCACGACGCCGTCGCCGACCACTCGTGGCACCTGCACCACCACGCGTGGTCAGTGCTCGTCCCGCCGTGATTCCCGAGACGGCCAGCCCGGTCGGCGTCGGCGGCCCACCCGACCATCCGGATGGCCGGCTGCGCGAGGTGCGAGATCTCCCCGTCACGCTCGACGAGCTGCTGGCCGCGCTGCCCTGACCGCCCGGTCAGCCGAGGGCCTCGGCCACGTCGAGGACGCCGCCCGCCGCCTCGAACTCGGCGGTCACCGCGGCGAGGAGATCGGGGTCGGCGAGCACGTCGAGCGCGGTGAGCGCCAGCCCGACGGCGCCGTCGAGGACGGCGCGGTCGCCGGCGGGGGAGGCGGCGGCCGCGGCGAACCCGGTGGTGTGCATGGACGTGTCGGGGCCGGCGATGGCGATCATGGGGTGGATCGACGGCACGCGCACGCTGACGTTGCCGAGGTCGGTCGAGCCGGCGAGCGAGGCCGGGGTCACGCCGGGCGGCAGCGCGGTCCGGCCGCGACGGGCCTGGTGCCGGGTCCAGCGCGCCGCGAGCTCGAGGTTGGCCCGGATCGGCAGGTAGGCGGGCAGCTCGTCCCAGGTCAGCTCGTACCCGCAGCCGGTCATCGCCGCGGCCGCCACGGCGATCGCCTCCACGCGGCGGGACAGGTCGGCGAGCGTCTCCGGGGTCGCCGAGCGCACGTAGTAGAGGGCGCTCGCGGTCTCGGGGACGACGTTGGGGCGCTGGCCGCCGTCGGTGATGATGCCGTGCACCCGGTCGCTGTCCGGGAGGTGCTGGCGCAGCATCGCCACGCCCTGGTACCCGGCGACGACGGCGTCGAGCGCGTTGCGTCCCATGAAGGGCTGGGCCGAGGCGTGCGCCGCGATGCCGGTGTAGGTGACCTCCAGCTGGCGCCGGCCCAGGAACGGCTGGACGGCGGCGTCGTAGCTGAACGGGTGCAGCATCACCACGGCGTCCACCCCGTCGAAGGCGCCGTCGCGGGCCATCAGCTCCTTGCCGCCGCCGCCCTCCTCGGCCGGGGTGCCCAGCAGCAGCGCCGTCCCGCCGACGCCGCCGGCGGACAGCACCGCGTGCAGGCCGAGGAACGCCCCCACGGCCGCGGAGCAGATGACGTTGTGCCCGCACCCGTGCCCGATGCCCGGCAGCGCGTCGTACTCGGCGAGCACCGCGACGGTCGGGCCGGCGCCGTTCCCGGTGGACGCCCGCAGCGCCGTCTCGAGGCCGTGGACGCCGATCTGCGCCTCCACGCCGTGCCGCGCGAGGAGCTCGGCGACGGCGCGCACCGACCGGTGCTCGGCGTACCCCTCCTCGGGGTGGGCGTGCAGGTCGTGGCTGAGCCCGAGCAGTTCGGCCCGGGCCGCCTCGACCGCCTGCTCCGCCCGGGCGAGCTGCTCCTCGGGGGCGCCGGCGTGGGTCGACGACAGCGGTTCGGCGACGGCGGCGGCCCGGTCGGTGGCCGCCCGCAGCTGCTCGAGGTGGGCGGTGTCGGCCGGGCGGGGCCGACGCGGGTCGGGCGCATCGGGCGTCATGGCCCGTGTCTACCGGGTGCCGCCTCCGGCCGCCGCTCGGTGCCGGGGTGTACGGGGACGGCCGCGCGGGCACCCCCTCCCGACGGGCGAGAGCCGCACCGGACGACAGGAGGGACCGAACCAGCGTGTCCATCGCCGACCTCGGCCACGAGGTCCTGGGAGACCGCTACGAGCTGCAGCGGATGATCGCCGCGGGCGGGATGGGCGAGGTCTGGCGGGGCCGGGACACCCTCTTCGACCGGCCGGTCGCGGTGAAGCTGCTGCGCAGCGAGTACGCGGCCGACCCCACCTTCACCGCCCGGTTCCGGGCCGAGGCCACCCACGCCGCCGCGCTCCGCCACCCCAACATCGCCGCGGTGCACGACTACGGCGAGGATGCGCTCGAGGTCACCGGCGGGCCGGCGGCGTACCTGGTCATGGAGCTCGTCGACGGCGACCCGCTGGCCGCCCGCCTGGCCGCCGACGGCGCGATCGGCCCGCGCTCCGCGCCGCTGGTGCTGCGGCAGGCGGCCGCCGCGCTGGGCGAGGCGCACCGGCACGGCGTCGTCCACCGGGACGTGAAGCCGGCCAACATCCTGGTCCGCGACGACCGGACGGTGAAGCTGACCGACTTCGGCATCGCCCGGTCGGCCGGCAGCGTCCCGCTGACCGGGACCGGCCAGGTGGTCGGCACACCGCAGTACATGGCGCCGGAGCAGGCGATGGGCGAGTCCGTCGGCCCGGCGAGCGACGTCTACGCCCTGGGGCTGGTCGGTTACGAGTGCCTGTCCGGCCGGCCGGCGTTCGCCGGGGACAACCCGGTGAGCGTGGCGCTCCAGCAGGTCCGGCAGCAGCCCGCGGCCCTGCCGGAGGAGGTGCCGGCCGCCCTGCGCGACGTCATCGACGCCGCGATCGCCAAGAACCCTGCCGACCGCATCCCGGACGGCGACGCGCTGGTGGCCGCGCTGGAGGACGTGCACGTCGAGGCGCCCCGCACCACCCGCGTGATCGACCTGGCGCCCGCTCCGCCGCCGCGCCGGCCCGCCGCGGACCCGCGCCCCGCGCCGGTCCGGCTGGAGGCGCCGCGGCGCAGGTGGCCGATCGCCGTCCTCGTGCTCGTCCTGCTGTCCCTGGCCGGCGTGGCGTCGGTGGTCCTCGCGTCCGGCGACGAGCCCGGCGCGCCGCCGGTCGTAGGTCCCTCGGTGTCGCGGACCGGCGGGATCCTGCTGGCCGCGGAGGACTACGTGGGCCGCCCGGTCGAGCAGGTGGCCGCGGAGCTGACCGCGGTCGGGCTGGTCGTCGAGCGGGGCGAGGTGACCACCACGGCGGTCGACCCGGGACGGGTCGCCGACCTCGACCCCGCCGGCGTGCGGCTCTCGGCGGGCGACGTGGTGCGGCTCGCGGTGGCGGTCGCGCCGCCGTCCGCGGTCCCCGCTCCCGCGGCACCGTCGGCGTCCGTCCGGGCACCGGCGGACCCGCCGACGACCGCGGGGCAGCCCTCGGCCGGGGCGGCGACGCCGGAGCCGTCGACCGCCGCCTCCTCGACCGCGCAGCCGTCCACCGCCGAGCCGACGGCGCCCGAGGCGACGACCGCCGAGCCGAGCACCGCCGAGCCGACGGCGCCCGAGGCGAGCACCGCTCAGCCCTCGACCGCCGAGCCGTCGACCGCCGACACCTCGACCGCGCAGCCGTCGACCGCCGACCCCTCGACCGCCGAGCCGACCACCGCCGAGCCGACCACCGCCGAGCCGACCACCGCCGAGCCGTCGCCCGCCGACCCCTCGGCCACGGGGTCCACCGGCACGACGCAGCCGGCACCGATCACGCCGGCCGGGTGAGCCGGCCGGGACGTCGGGCCCCGGCGGACGAGCAGCTCGTGGACGGACGGGTCGTCGGGGTCGACGACGTGCCGTCCCGGACGCCGATCGACGCGGGCCCGGTGCGCCTGCGCTGAGCCGCCTCAGCCCCGGTGGATCTCGTCGTCCCGCCGGGGCAGCGGGGAGAGGGTGCCGCCCTGGCCCATGCTCCCCGGGTCGACGCCGAGCTCCCGCAGCAGGTCGGCGTCGCCCTCGGTGTCCACCTCGGGGCCCAGCTCCCGCTCCGCCCGCTCCACCTGCTCGCGGGTGCCCAGGCTGCGCACCACCTGCAGGACGTGCTCCCGATCGATCCGCATGAGCTCACCTCGCCGACCGTGTGCGCGGACTGTCGGTTTCCGCGCCGTGGGGTGACAGTCTGCGCACACGGTCGGGGATCCCGGTCCCGTCGGCCGTCCGGCACCCCGTGGAGGCGCGGCATGGCGACGTCAGATCCCGGCGGCGAGGTCCGGGTGGCCGTGCCCGGCGCCGTCCTCACGGGCGATCTGGTCGTGCCGGCTCCCGCACGCGGCGTCGTCCTGTTCGCCCACGGCAGCGGCAGCAGCCGGCACAGCCCGCGCAACCGGCGGGTGGCCGCCGCCCTCCAGGCGGCCGGGTTCGGCACCCTCCTGCTCGACCTCCTGACCGAGGCCGAGGAGCGGGTCGACGCCCGCACCGGGGAGCTGCGGTTCGACACCGGGCTGCTGGCCGGCCGGCTGACCGCCGCCGCCGACCGGCTCGTCCGGGACCGCGGCCTGCCGCTCGCCACCTTCGGCGCGAGCACCGGGGCGGCCGCCGCGCTGATCACCGCCGCCGAGCGGCCCGGCGAGGTGCGGGCGGTCGTGTCGCGCGGCGGCCGGCCCGACCTCGCCGGCGAGGCGCTGGCGCGGGTCCGGGCGCCGACGCTCCTCGTCGTCGGTGGCGCCGACGAGCAGGTGCTCACCCTCAACCGCGAGGCCGCGGCACGGCTGGGCGGTGAGGTCGAGCTCGCCGTCGTCCCCGGGGCCACCCACCTCTTCCCCGAGCCGGGGGCGCTGGACCAGGTCGTCGAGCGCACGATCGGCTGGCTGCGGCGCTGGCTCGGCTGAGCGTCACCGGGCCCGCAGCACGCGGTGGCCGTGCTCGGTCGCGTAGGCCCGCAGGACCTCCGCGGTGGGCGCGCCGCTGCGCAGGAACTGCTCGTCGACCACGCGGGCGAAGTCGTCGAGCGCGTGCCCGAGCAGGTCCCCGGCGAACCGCGCGTCCGCGACCGGTGAGGCCGCCCCCGCGGCGGCCAGGTCGGCGGCGATGCCCAGGGTCGCCGGCAGCGAGCTCTCCTCGTCGCCGTCCCGGAAGTAGTAGGTCTCGGGGTACTGGGCCAGGTCGACCCGGGCCTGGACGACGTCGGCGGCGAGCGCCTCCAGGGTCGTGACGGCGAGCGGCGAGTCCTCGCGCTCCACCAGCCGGCAGGCGTCCGTGCGCGCCAGCAGCACCAGCCGGATCGCCAGCGCCCGCCGCCGGGTCAGCGCGGGGAAGACCTGCAGCACCCAGGACACGGCGGCGGTGAGCAGGGCGAACCCGACGAGGCCCTGCAGCGGCACCACCATCCGCAGCCACGGGTCGTGGGGCACGATGTCGCCGAAGCCGAGGGTCGCCAAGCTCACCGTGGACAGGTAGACGGCGTCGAGGAAGCCGGCGCGCGTGTCGGGGTCCAGGCCGCTGCCGTACACGAACCCGCTCGGCAGGTGCGGCCAGTAGACGAGCGCCCACCCCAGCACGATCACCAGCACCCACGCGACCACCACCACGCCCATGGCGATCGGGCCCGCCAGCCCGCCGAACCGCCCGTGCCGGCGGCGGCGCCCGGCCCGCCAGATCCCCACCATGACCCGCTCGCTGAAGCCCCCGCGCCCACCGGGGTGCCACAGCGTGTGGAAGATGTCCCGCAGCCCGACCAGCACCACGGCGCCGCCGATCGCGGTCACCACCCAGCCCATGCGCCCTCCCGGCCCCCGCCCATGGGCATCGCGTAGGCATTCCGCCCGATGTCCCGCCCGCCCGGGATCCCGATCCTCGTTGTCACCAGTCCTGACCGCGAGGAGAACCCCCGATGACCGTCACGATCGACGACCACGAGCTCAAGGCCCGCCACCGCACGATGTGGGCCTCCGGCGACTACCCCCGGATGGTGGAGACCTGGCTGCTGCCCCTCGGGCCGCGGCTGGTCGAGGCCGCCGGCATCACGGCGGGGACGACGGTGCTCGACGTCGCCGCCGGCACCGGCAACGCCTCGCTGCCCGCCGCCGAGCGCGGCGCGGCGGTGACCGCCAGCGACCTCACCCCCGAGCTGCTCGAGGTCGGTCGGCGCCGGGCCGAGGCCGCCGGTCTGGAGCTCGAGTGGACACCGGCCGACGCCGAGCACCTGCCGTTCGGCGACGCCTCGTACGACGCCGTCATCTCCGCCATCGGCGTCATGTTCGCCCCGCACCACCAGGCCGCCGCCGACGAGCTGGTGCGGGTCTGCCGGCCCGGCGGCCGGATCGGGCTGCTCTGCTGGACCCCCGAGGGCCAGATCGGCGCGCTGTTCCGGGCGATGAAGCCGTTCGCGCCGCCGCCCCCGCCCGGTGCCCAGCCGCCGCCGCTGTGGGGCAGCGAGGAGCACCAGCGGGCGCTCTTCGGCGGCCGGGTCGAGTTCTCCGGCGTCGAGCGCGACGTCCTCGAGGTCACGGCGTTCGCCGACCCGCACGACCTCGCGCGCCACTTCACCGCCTACTACGGGCCGACGATCGCGGCCCGGGCGAACGCGGCCCGGGAGGGCCGGGAGGCGGAGTTCGACCAGGTGCTGCTCGACTTCTGCGACGAGTGGAACCGGGGCACGGCGGAGCAGGCGCGCTTCGAGATGGAGTACCTCGTCGCCGTGGGAACGCGGGTCTGAGACCTCCCGGCGCCCGCCCCTCTCGTGGCACGCTGACCTGCCATGGAGGGGCCGGCGCAGCTCCGCGAGGGATGGCGCGCGCTCGAGCGGGCGGACTGGGAGTCCGCCCGCTCGGCGTTCACCGCCGTGCTGTGCGACCCGTCCGGGCGCGGCTCGGTCGAGGCCCGCGACGGTCTGGCCCAGGCCCTGTGGTTCCTCGGCGAGGTGGCCGAGGGGATCGCCCTGCGGGCCCGGGCCTTCGAGGGGTACGTGGCGGCCGGCCGGTGCGACGACGCCGCCCGGGTGGCGGTGTGGGTGGCGCACCAGCACACGACCGCCGGTCGCGCGTCGGCGGCGCGCGGGTGGCTCGCGCGCTGCGAGCGGGCGCTGGCGGGGGTCGAGCCCTGCGCCGGCCTCGGCTGGCTGGCCTTCGAGCGGGCCCGCCAGGCGCGCAGCGTCGAGGAGCAGGTCGCCCAGGCCGAACGCGCCGTCGAGCTGGCCCGCGCGCACGGGGCCGCCGACCTGGAGGTGTTCGCCGTCAGCCTGCTCGGGCGCGCCCAGGTCAGCGCCGGCCGGCGGGAGGAGGGCCTGCTCCTGCTCGAGGAGGCGATGGCCGCGGCCTCCGCCGGGCGCGTCCGCGACGTGCACACGCTCGGCTCGGCGTACTGCAACCTCGTCTCCGCCTGCACCAGCGCGGGGGAGTGGGAGCTGGCCTCCGAGTGGTGCGAGCTGGTGGAGGAGTTCGCCCGCACCCGCCGGGTCACCCCGCTGATCGGGGCGTGCCGGACCGTGCACGCCGAGGTCCTGCTCGCCAACGGGCACTGGGCCCGGGCCGAGAGCGCGCTCCAGGAGGCGCTCGCGGCCAACGCCCGGCACATCCCCGAGATGAGCGCGCCCACCATCGCCTCGCTCGCCGAGCTGCGCGTGCAGCAGGGCCGCCTGCCCGAGGCCGAGGAGCTGCTGGCCGGCCGCGAGGAGCACCCCGCGTCGCTGCGGGCCCTCGCCGCGCTGCGCATCGCCGACGGGCGGCACCGGCAGGCCGTGACGCTGCTCGAGCGCGGGCTCCGCGGCGCGGCCGACGACGCCGTCACGACCGCCGCCCTGCTCGTGCCGCTGGTGGAGGCCCGCCTCGCCCTCGGCGACCCGGCCGGCGCCCGCGCGGCCGCCGACGACCTCGCCGGGCTGGCGGCGGCGTCGGGCATCCGGCTGCTGCGCGCACGGGCCGAGCTCGCCGCGGCGCACGTGGCGCTGGCGGCGGGCGAGCACGACGAGGCGATGGAGGCGGCCCGGCGGGCCCTGGCCGGCTTCGGCGGCCTGCTCATGCCCCTCGACGCCGGGCTGGCCCGGCTCGCGCTCGCCCGGGCGGTCGCCGGCGACGACCCCGACACCGCGCGCGAGGAGGCGCGGACCGCGCTGGGCGCCTTCCGCGAGCTGGGGGCCTCCCGGGCCGCGGATGCCGCGGCCGAGGTGCTGCGCGAACGGGGCGCCGGGCAGGCCGGCCGGCCGCGCACGGTCGGCGAGCTCACCGCGCGCGAGGAGGAGGTGCTCGGCCTGGTCGCCCGGGGGATGTCGAACGCCGGCATCGCCCGCGCGCTGCTGATCAGCGAGAAGACCGCCGGCCACCACGTCAGCCGGATCCTCACCAAGCTCGGCGTGCGCAACCGCGCCGAGGCGGCCGCGTACGCCGCGCGTCAGCGGCCCCCGGCGACGTCCACCAGGGTCCCCGTGACGTAGGACGACTCCGCGGAGAGCAGCCAGGCGATCACCGCCGCGACCTCCTCCGGCTCGCCGCCCCGCCGCATCGGCACCGCCGGGGCCAGCCGGTCGACCCGTCCGGGCTCGCCGCCGGAGGCGTGGATGTCGGTGCGGATCAACCCCGGCCGCACGCCGTTCACCCGGATCCCGTCGGCGCCCACCTCCCGGGCCAGGCCGACGGTGAGCGCCTCGACGGCGGCCTTGGCGGCGGCGTAGTCGACGTACTCGTCGGCGCCGCCCAGCACCGCCGCCCGCGACGAGACGGTGACGACGGCCCCTCCCTCGCCGCCGAACCGGGTCGACATGGCGCGCACGGCCTCGCGCGCGCAGAGCAGGGCGCCCACGGCGTTGACCGCGAAGGTGCGCTCGACGCGCCGGGTGTCGAGGTCCTCGACCCGGGCCTGGCGCCCCAGCGAGCCGGCGTTGGCGACCAGCCCGCGCAGCGGCCCCAGCTCCGCGGCCGCGGAGAACAGGGCCAGGACGTCGTCCTCCCGCGCGACGTCGGCTCGGACGGCGACCGCCCGGCCCCCGGCGTCGCGGCAGGCGGCGGCCACCTGCTCGGCGGGCTCGCGCCGCGACACCCACGACAGGCAGACGTCCCAGCCCTCGCGGGCCAGCCGCAGGGCGGTCGCGGCGCCGATTCCGCGCCCCCCGCCGGTGACCAGGCAGACGCCCCGGGAACCGGTCCCGTCCGGTGAGCTCATGGGCTCAGCTTCGCCGTCCCCGCTGCCGGCGGCGAGCAGCGGGGCGGACGGCGTCCGTCGAAATCCCGCCACGAGGTCCACGGAACGGGCGTAGCGTTCCGGACGTGGCCGTCTCGAACAGAGTGGACGCCGTCGTCGCGGCGGCGCGGGCATGACGCCGACCCGCCCGACCGGGGACTGGGACGGCAAGGCGTTCGCGCACGAGGCCTTCGTCTTCGGCACCGACGACGAGGTCGCCGAGCGCGTGCTGCCGTTCGTGGCGGAGGGGTTCTCGCGCGACGAGCCGGTGCTCGTCGTGGCCGGCGAGCGGGTGCGCACCGTGCTCGCCGAGCGGCTCGGCGCCGACGCCGCGCGGCTGGCCACCTTCGCGCCCGCCGAGAGCTGGTGGCGCGGCGGCCACGGCACGCTGCAGGCCTACGACCGCGACCTGCAGGCCCTGCGCGCGAGCACGCCGTCCTGGCGGCTGGCCGCCGAACCGGTGTGGCTCGCGTCCGACGAGGGCCGGGAGTGGAGCCGCTTCGAGGCCGTGGCGAACGAGTGCTACACCGACATGCCGTACTACAGCCTCTGCCTGCACGACCGCGAGCGGCTGCCGGGAGAGGTGCTCGACGCCGTCGTCCGCACCCACCCGCTGGTCTGGGGCGGCAGCCAGCCGGCGCCCTCGCCGGCGTACGAGGACCCCGTGCGCTTCCTCCGCGCGGTGCAGCCCGAGTGGGTGGAACGCCCGGGGCACGCGGTGCTGGGCGCCGTGACGACGCCCCGCGAGGCCCGGGGGGAGCTGGCGGCCGCCATCGACGGCGGCCCCTGGGCCGAGCGCGCCGACGACGTCCTCCTCGCCGTCCACGAGCTGGTGGTCAACGCGCTGCGGGTGGCGCCGTTCGCCCGGGTCGCCTACTGGACCGACCACGACACCCTCGTCGTCGAGGTCGCCGACGACGGTCCCGGCCTGCCCGACGAGCTGTGCTCCTACGTCCCGCCACCGCCCGACCCGGGCGCCGCGCGCGGCATGTGGCTGGCCTGGAGCCTGAGCGACGACGCCGCGGTCGCCACCGGCCCGGCCGGCACGGCCATCCGGCTGCACTTCTCCCGCGACCGCTGACGCTCCGCAGCGGTCCGCTGACCGGCAGACTGCCCCGGTGACCATCCACCGCATCGGCCTGGTCGTGCACACCGGCAAGGAGGCCGCGCGCGACGCCGCCGCGCGCGTGCGCGCCTGGGCCCGCGCCCGCGGCCTGCCGTGCACCGACGTCGACGTCTGGGGCGAGGGCTCCCGGCACACCGCCGGCGAGGAGGCCGAGATCGCCGGCGAGCCCGACCTCGTGGTGACCGTCGGCGGCGACGGCACGTTCCTGCGCGGCGCCCGGGTGGCCGCTGCCGCGGGGGCGCGGGTGCTGGGCGTCGACGTCGGCCGGGTCGGCTTCCTCACCGAGGTCGAGGTCGGCCGGCTGGAGGAGGCGCTCGAGGCCGTGCTCGCCGGCGACGTCGTCCTCGACCAGCGGATGACGCTGACCATGCGCGCCTCCCGGCCGCTGGAGATCCCGCACGGGATCGACGAGCTGCTGCGCTACGGCCGCGGGCCGGCGCTGCCCCCGCCGGCGGTGCGGCCCGATCCGGAGACGTTCGGCTGGGGGGTGCCGCTCGACGTCTGGGCGCTCAACGACATCGTCTTCGAGAAGCTGGCCCGCGACCGGCAGGCCAGCATCGCCGTCTACGTCGACAGCCGGCTGTTCGCCTCGTACTCGGCCGACGCGCTGATCGTCTCCACCGCCACCGGGTCGACGGCGTACAGCTTCGCCGCCGGCGGCCCGGTGCTCTCCCCGGACCTGGACGCGCTGGTGTTCACCCCGGTCGCCCCGCACATGGTGTTCAACCGCAGCCTCGTGCTGGCCGCCAGCCACCGGATCGGCATGCGGGTGCTGGCCCGCTCCGGGCAGGTCGCGGTGAGCATCGACGGCCAGCTGACCGGCGTGCTGGACCCGGGGGACTGGCTCAACGTCTACGGCGCCCGGCAGCGTGCGAAGCTGGTCCGCCTCGACCAGCCGCACTTCCTCGACCGCGTGCGCGACCGGTTCGGGCTGGCCGACGCCCGGGCCGCGGTGGCCGACGGGCAGGCGCCGGAGGTCTACGACCCCGGCGTCCCGCTGCCGTACGACCTGGCCCACCCGGGGCCGGTGGACGACTGAACCGATGACCCGGGCCGGCCCGGCCGGTCCACCCTGCATGCGCACTCTCGCGATCACCCAGAACGCGACCGTCGACGGCTCGATCGAGATGCTCGGGGACTGGTTCGACCCGTCGGACCAGTCGGGCACCGCCGACCTGCTGGAGGAGGTGCGCCGCCAGGACGACCGGGCGGATGCCTTCTTGGTGGGCCGGCGGACGTTCGAGGACCTGCGCGGCTACTGGCCGGCGCAGACCGACGACCCCACGGGGATCACCGACTACCTGAACCGGGTGCAGAAGTACGTCGTCTCCTCGACGCTGACCGATCCCGGCTGGGAGCCGACCACCGTGCTGTCCGGCGACCCGGTCGAGGAGGTGGCGGCGCTCAAGGAGCAGCCGGGGCAGGACATCGTCGTGACCGGCAGCATCACGCTCTGCCACGCGCTGGTCGGCGCCGGGCTGGTCGACGAGTACCGGTTGTTCACCTACCCGGCGGTGCAGGGCCGCGGCCGGCGGCTGTTCCCCGAAGGGGCCCCGGTGCCGGCGCTGCGGCTGGTCGAGTCGCGGTCCTTCCGCAACGGCGTCGTGTACTCCCGCTACGCCGTCGGCTGAGCCTCCCCGGCCAGCAGGGCCCGGACGGCGTCGAGCGTGTCGGCCTCGGCCGGCGTCTTGTCCGGCCGGTAGCGCACCACGCGGGCGAAGCGCAGCGCGACCCCGCCGGGGTAGCGCGGGCTGCGCTGGGCGCCGTCCAGGGCGACCTCGACCACGAGCTGGGGCCGCAGCAGCACGCCCCACTGCGGTCGCTCGCGGGCGAGGTCGGGGAAGGTCCGCGTCTGCCACTCGAGCAGCTCGTCGGTCATGCCCTTGAAGGTCTTGCCGACCATGACGGGCTCGCCGCCGTCGGGGTCGCGGGCGCCCAGGTGGATGTTCGACAGCTTCCCGGAGCGCCGTCCGTAGCCCCACTCGGCGCCGAGCACGACGAGGTCGAGGGTGTGGACGGGCTTGACCTTCTGCCACGCCTTGCCGCGCCGGCCGGCGGCGTAGGGCGCGCCGAGCGCCTTGACGACGACGCCCTCGTGCCCGGCGGCGAGGGCGTCGGCCAGCACGGTCCGCGCCTGCCCGGGGGCGGGGGAGCGGACGCCGGGCATGCGCAGCGGGGCGTGCTCGTCGGCGGCCAGCAGCCCGGCGAGGGCGTCGAGGCGGACGCGCAGCGGCTCGTCGAGCAGGTCGCGGCCGTCGAGGTGCAGCAGGTCGAAGAAGAACGGGCTGAGCAGGACCGCCTCGGTCGCCGCGCTGCCGAAGCGGCTCATCGTGTCCTGGAAGGCCCGCGGCCGGCCGTCGTCGTCCAGGGCGAGGGTCTCGCCGTCGAGGACGGCGGTCGTGCAGGGCAGCGCGCGGACCCGGGCCACGAGCTCGGGCACCGCCTCGGTGACCTCGCGCAGGGTGCGGGTCCAGACCCGGACCTCGTCGCCGTCGCGGTGCACCTGGATGCGGGCGCCGTCGAGCTTGTGCTCGACGGTGACGTCGGCGCCGAGGTCGGCGAGGGCGTCGTCGAGCGAGGAGCCGGGGCTGGCCAGCATCGGCCGCAGCGGGACGCCGACCTGCAGGTGCACCTGCTCCAGCGCCGCGGCGCCGCCGCCGAGCGCGGTGGCCGCGGTGCCGGGCAGGCTGCCCGAGAGCATGAAGGCCCGCCGCACCGTCTCGGCCGGCACCCCGGCGGCGGCGACGACGGCGTCGAGCACGACCCCCTCGAGCGCGCCCTGCCGCAGCTCGCCGGTGAGCAGGCGGACCAGGAAGCCCTGCTCGTCGGCGGTGGCGGCCCCGAACAGTCCCGCCAGCAGCTCCTCGCGCCGGGCCGTGGAGCCGGGCCCGGTGGTGGCCGCCAGCTCGTCGAGGACGGCGTCGACCGCGGCCACGGCGAGCGCCGGCCCGGGCGCGGGGTCGTGCGCGAGGCGGGAGAGGGTGCGCCAGCCGACGCCGAGCCGCGCCTGCAGCGTCTCGCCGGAGAGCCAGGCGGTGACCGGCCGCACCTCGTCGGGGGCCGCCCGCCGGAGCAGGTCGGCGATGGTCGCCGCCTTGGCCGTGCGGGACCGCGTGGCGGCCACCGCGGCGGAGGCGGCGAGGACGTCGGCGAGCAGCACGGACGCATCGTCGCAGGTGACGCCGACAGCCCGCCGTCCGCGACCGTGGCCGGCGCTCATCCTCGCCGCGTGGCCGCCGCCCTCGCGGTGGGTCGCGCCGGTGGCGACCACGCGGCGCGGGTCAGCCGAGGGCGACGCCGTCGAGGTAGCGCCAGCGGCCGTCCTCGCGGAGGAAGCGGCTGCGCTCGTGCTGCGCGCCGGGCACCCGGTCGACGACGTACGAGGCGCGGAACTCGACGACGCCCTCCGCCTCGAGCAGCGACCCGCCCGAGGTGGCCAGCACCTCCAGGCCGGTCCAGCGCACGTCGGCGTCGAGGTCGAGCGTGCGCGGCCGGGTGCGCGGGTGCCAGGTCTCCAGCAGGTAGCCCGCGTCGCCGACGGCGAAGGCGCTGTACCGCGAGCGCATCAGCTGCTCGGCCGTGGCCGCGGTGGCGGTCCCGTCGTGCAGCCGGCCGCAGCACTCGGCGTACGGCAGCCCGCTGCCGCACGGACAGCGTCGGGGAGCCACCCCGCCAGTCTGCCGGTCTTCCGGTCGGGCGGCCGTGGTGGTGTGCTGCCCATCACACCCCGCTTCCCGATCCCCCAGGGAGGGTCCCGATGACCCAGACGCTCGACACGCCCCCGCTCACCCCGCAGCGGAAGGCGGAGACCTGGCTCGCCGACCTGGAGGACGCGCTGCGCGCCCGCGACGTGGCGCGGGCGGCCGGCCTGTTCGCCACGACGAGCTTCTGGCGGGACCTGATCGCGTTCTCCTGGAACCTCTTCACGGTGGAGGACCGGGACGGCGTCACCGAACTGCTCACCGCGACCCTCGAGCGCACCGACCCGACGGGCTTCGCGGTCGAGGAGCCGCCCGAGGAGGCCGACGGGGTCACGACCGCGTGGTTCACCTTCGACACCGCCGTCGGCCGCGGCCGGGGGCTGCTGCGCCTGGTCGAGGAGGACGGCGCCCCCAAGGCCTGGACGTTCCTCACCTCGCTCCACGAGCTGAAGGGCCACGAGGAGCCCAAGGGACCCCGCCGCCCGATGGGCGCGGAGCACGGCGCGAACAAGGGGCGGCTCACCTGGCTCGAGCGGCGGGAGAAGGAGCGGGCCGAGCTCGGCACCTCCGTGCAGCCGTACGTGCTGGTCGTCGGCGGCGGGCAGGGCGGCATCGCGCTGGGCGCGCGGCTGCGGGCGCTCGGTGTGCCGAGCCTCGTCGTCGACAAGCACCCCCGGCCCGGCGACCAGTGGCGCGGCCGCTACAAGTCGCTGTGCCTGCACGACCCGGTCTGGTACGACCACCTGCCGTACCTGAAGTTCCCTGACACCTGGCCGGTGTTCTCGCCCAAGGACAAGATCGGCGACTGGCTCGAGTCCTACGTCGAGGCCATGGAGGTCCCGTACTGGACGAGCACCACCGTCACACGGGCGGCGTACTCGCCCGAGAAGGGCGAGTGGACCGTCCAGCTCGAGCGCGAGGGCGACCCGCTGACCCTGCGGCCGGCGCACCTGGTGCTCGCCACCGGGATGTCGGGCAAGCCGAACGTCCCCGACATCCCCGGGCAGGACGTCTTCCGCGGCGACCAGCACCACTCGTCGGCCCACCCGGGGCCCGACGCCTACGCCGGCAAGCGGTGCGTCGTCATCGGCAGCAACAACTCCGCCTTCGACATCTGCGGCGCGCTCTGGGAGAACGACGCCGACGTCACCATGGTGCAGCGCTCGTCGACGCACATCGTCAAGAGCGCCACCCTCATGGACATCGGCCTGGGCGCCCTCTACAGCGAGGAGGCCGTGGCCGCCGGCGTGACGACGGAGAAGGCGGACATGATCTTCGCCTCCATCCCGTACCGGATCATGCACGAGTTCCAGATCCCGGCGTACCAGCAGATGGCCGAGCGCGACGCCGACTTCTACGAGCGCCTGGAGGCGGCCGGCTTCCGGCACGACTGGGGGGACGACGGCTCCGGGCTGTTCATGAAGTACCTGCGCCGCGGCTCGGGCTACTACATCGACGTCGGCGCCGCCGACCTGGTGTGCAGCGGCGACGTGAAGCTGGCGCACGGCCAGGTCGTCCGGCTCACCGAGGACGCCGTCGTCCTCGAGGACGGCACCGAGCTGCCCGCCGACCTCGTGGTGTACGCGACCGGGTACGGCTCGATGAACGGCTGGGCCGCCGACCTCATCGGCCAGGACGTCGCCGACAAGGTCGGCAAGGTGTGGGGGCTCGGCTCGGACACCACCAAGGACCCCGGTCCGTGGGAGGGCGAGCAGCGCAACATGTGGAAGCCGACCCAGCAGGAGGCGCTCTGGTTCCACGGCGGCAACCTGCACCAGTCACGGCACTACTCCCTCTACCTGGCCTTGCAGCTCAAGGCCCGCCACGTGGGCATCCCCACCCCGGTCCACGGCCTGCAGGAGGTGCACCACCTCGCGTGAGCGCGGTCGGGACCCCGGCCCGGCTGGTCCTGGCCGGGGTCGCGGCGAACCTGGCCGTCGGCACGCTGTTCGGCTGGAGCCTGCTGGCGCAGCAGGCGGCCGACGACGTCGGCATGTCCGACCGCGGCGCCGCGGCCGTGTTCGCGACGGCGGTGGCCGTGTTCAGCGCGGTGCTGCTCGCGCTCGGGCCGCTGCAGCGCCGGGCCGGGCCGCGGCGCCTGCTGGCCGCGGCCGCCGTGCTGGCCGCGGCCGGTCTGCTCGTCGCCGCCTCGGCCCGGTCGGCGCTGCTGCTGTGGGCCGGGGTCGCCGTCCTCTTCGGCACCGCCAACGGGCTCGGCTACGGCGTCGCCGTCGGGCTGCCCGCCCGGGTGCCGGCCCGGCGGCGTGGCGCCGCGACCGGGCTCGTGGTCGCCGCCTACGCGGTGACACCGGTGCTGCTCGGGTTCGTGGCGCCGCCCGCCCTGGCGGCGGCCGGCTGGCGGACCTGCCTGGCCGTGCTGGCGCTGCCGGTCACGGCGCTGCTCGCCGCGGCGGCCCGGCTGCTCCCGCCGGAGCCGGTGCAGCCGTCCGGGAGGGAGGAGCCGGCCCCGGTCCCTCGGCGCACCGTCGTCCTGCTGTGGGTGGTCTTCGCGGCCGGGACGGCGCCCGGGCTCGCGCTGTTCGCGCAGGCGGTCCCGCTCGCGGCGGACCGGCGGCTGGGCCCGGCGGCGGCCGGGCTCGCGGTGGCCGCCCTGGCCGTCGGCAACCTGACCGGACGGCTGGTCGCCGGGTGGTGGTCCGACCGGGTCGGCCGCCGGGTCGCGCTGGCCACCGCCCTCGCCGCCGGTGCGGCCGCGGTCGCCTGCCTGGCCGGCCCCAGGGCGGCCGTCGTGGTCCTCGCCGGCTTCCTGGGCAGCGGCCTGGCCTACGGGGCGGTGTCCGCCCTCGTCCCGGCGGCCACCGCCGACCGGGTGGGCGCGGCGGCGTTCCCGGCGGCCTACGGGCGGGTCTTCACCGGCTGGGGGACGGCGGGCCTGGTGGCGCCGCTGGCCGGTGAGCGCCTGCTCCGCAGCGCCGAGGGCAGCCCGGCGCTGCTGCTGCTCGCCGCGGTGCCGTTCGCCGTCGCCACCCTGGCGGTGCGGCTCCTCGCGGCCGACCCCGCCCGGGCGCAGCGTTGATCATTCCTCGACCCGGACCGCGCTGTCCGGCGGGAGGGCGAGTCCGCCGCCGGAGGAGTGCACGTGCGCCGCGACCCCGGCGACGGCGAAGAAGAAGCCCACCGTGCCCGCGGTCACCAGCACGATCCTCGTCCGCAGCGACAGCGGGCGGGCGACCGCCGCCGACACCGCAGGGACGGTGGCCGTGACCGGCCGGCGCGGACGAGGCACCCCGCCCCCCGGCGGCCTGCCCGACCGGGGCGTCCGGGCAGTGGCCGGTGCCACCAGGCCGCAGACGACGACGCCGAGCAGCAGCACCGCGGCGCAGGCGAGCACCGCCGTCCCGAACCCGTCCGCGAACGCACTCCGCGCGCCGTCGGCGAGCACCTCTCCCCGCGGACCGAGCCTCCCGGCCACGCCGAGCGCCTGCGCCACGCCGGACCCGGCCCGGGCGGCGGCCTCGTCCGGCAGGGACGCGGTCAGCCGCTGCAGGTCGGCCGCGTAGACGGCGAGCACGGCGCTCGCGGCCACGGCGCCGCCGAAGGCGCCTCCCAGCTGGCGGGCCACGTTGGTCACGGCGGCCGCGACGGTGCGCCGGGCGGGGGGCAGGCTCTCCATGACCAGCTGGACCCCGGGCGCCAGCGTCAGGCCGAACCCGGTGCCGAAGAGGACGAGACAGACCTCGAAGCGCCACAACGGCGCCCCGCCGGCCTGGGCCGCGACGAGCGCGAGGGCGGTCGCCATCTGCGCCAGGCCCCAGGCGGCGAGCGCGCGCGCCCCCACGCGCCGGAGCAGCACGGGCGAGAGCCGTGCCGTCGGGCCGACGCCGAGCCCCACCGGGACCAGGGCCAGCGCCGACTGCAGCGGGGGCAGCCCGTGCACGTACTGCAACCACTGCGGCACGAGGAAGAAGACGCCGAAGGCGGCGAAGAACTGGACGAAGACCACCGCGCTCCCGATGGCGAGATCGGGGTGGCCGAACTGGCGCACGTCGAGCAGGGGGTGGGCGGCGCGCAGCTCGTGCCCCACGAACGCCGCCAGCACGAGCAGGCCACCGACCAGCGCGGTGAGCGTGATCCGGTCGGCCCAGCCGCGCACCGGGCCCTCGACGAGGCCGTACACCAGGCCGCCCAGCCCCAGCAGCGCGAGCGCGCCGCCCAGCGGGTCCAGGGGCACCCCGGCGCCGCGGGAGGACGGCACGACCAGGGCGCACAGAGCCAGGACGACGGCGGCCGTGGCGCCGATCGCCACCTGGATGCTGCCCCACCACGCGAAGTGCAGCAGGACGCCGGCCAGCACCACTCCGAGGACGCCGCCGGCCCCGGAGACGGCGGCCCACGTGCCGATCGCCGCGGCGCGACGCTCGAGGGGGAAGGCGTCGACCAGCACCGACAGGGTCGTGGGCAGCACCGCGGCCGCCCCCGCTCCCGCCAGCGCCCGCAGGACCACGAGGGCCACCGGATCGCCCAGCAGCCCCGAGACCAGCGTGGCGGCCGCGAAGACGGCGAGGCCGGCGAGGAGCACGGGCCGGCGACCGACGCGGTCGGCGACGACCCCGAACGGCAGCAGCAGGCCGGCCAGCACGAGCACGTAGGCGCTGACCATCCAGCTCAGCTGGCTCTGGGTGGCCCCGGTGTCCTGCGCGATGGCCGGCATGGCGAGGGACAGCGACGACCCGGCGGCGATGACCAGGGCGAGGGCCGCGCACATCCCGGTCAGGAGCAGGGGCGGCTCGCGGCGGACCGCGTGGGCAGGGGCCATGGAAGCTCCAGACGATCGTCTGAGACGTTCGTATTAGACTGGCGCGGACCAGCATGGAGGCGGCATGACGGACGGCACAACCCCCCTCCGGTTGCTGGACGCCGCCGAGCGGCTGCTGGCCCGCCACGGCAGCGCCGGGACGTCGGTGCGCGACGTCCTGCGGCTGGCCGGCGTCGGCAACGCCGCCGCCGTCGGGTACTACTTCGGCGGCAAGGACGCGCTGGTGGCGGCGGTGGAGCGACGGGTCGTCGACGAGGTGCTCGCCGGGCGCGAACGGGCGCTGGCGGCGGCTCCGGATCCCCCGGAGCTCGAGGCCCTGGTCGACGGGTGGGTCCGTCCGGTCGTGCGGCTGCGGTGCACCGGCCGGGGCCGGTACTCCGCCCGCGTCTTCGCCCGCGTCTTCGAGGCCCCGCCCGACCGGTGGGAGGCGAACGGAGCCGCCGCGGTGCGGGCCCAAGCCGCGCGCTACTGCACGGCCGTCGGCCCGCTCCTGCCGCACCTGGACGCCGGAGAACTGCGCTGGCGCTGGCAGTGCGTCACCGCGACCACCGCCTCCTACGCGATCGGCGCGCTGGACCCGGACGGACCGGAGCCGGGCCCCGATCGGGTCGACGCGGACGTGCGACGGCTGGTCGTCCCGGCCGGCGCGCTGCTGCGGGCCCCCGCGGCGGGCTGACGCCGACCCCGCCGCGCCGCGCTGTTCAGTCCTCGAGCCAGACGGCGCTGTCGGGCGGGAGGGCGATGCTGCGGCCGGAGGCGGGGACGTGCGCGGCGGAGGCGAGCAGCACGGTGCCCGTCGAGCGCACCAGCGCGGTCTCGCCGCCCATGTTGAGCACGACCCGCACGGTCCGCCCCTCACCGGTGCACCGGATGGTCAGGACGTCGCCGCGCCGGCTCACCGTGGCCTCGCCGGAGCCCAGCGCCGGGTGCTCGCTGCGCAGCGCCAGCGCCCGGCGGTACAGCTGGAGCATCGAGCCGTCGTCCCTGCTCTGCCGCGACACCGCGTAGCGCCGCCAGGCCGACGGGATCGGCAGCCACGGCTCGGCCGCCCCGCGGGGGGAGAAGCCGACGCCGGCCGAGGCGTTCCACGGCATCGGCACGCGGCAGCCGTCGCGGCCGGCCCGCGCGCCGCCGCTGCGGAGGAAGATCGGGTCCTTCTTCGCCTCGTCGGGCACCACGGCCTGGGGCAGGCCGAGCTCGTCGCCGGCGTAGACGTAGGGCGAGCCAGGCAGCGCCAGCAGCAGCAGGGCCGCGGCGCGGGCGCGGGCCTCACCGACGGCGGCGCCGCCGAAGCGGGTGACCAGGCGGTCCTTGTCGTGGTTGCCCAGCACCCACGAGACCGGCGCGCCGACCTCGCCGAAGGCGTCCAGCGCGGTGCGCACGCCGTCGGCGAACGCCTCCGCCGACCACGGCGACTTCAGCAGCCGGAAGGAGAACGACTGGTGCATCTCGTCGGGCCGCGAGTACAGGGCCACCTGCTCCAGGTCGGCCAGGCAGACCTCGCCGACGAGCATCGTGTCGGGGTACTCGTCGCAGATCGACCGCCAGCGCCGCCAGACGTCGTGCACCTCGGGCTGGTTCCAGGTCATCGCCTGCTCGGGCCCGTGCCCGAACAGCGTGGGGGAGTAGGCGCCGGGGTTGTCGCGCAGCGCGGCGTCCTTGAACAGCCCGTAGGCGACGTCGACGCGGAACCCGCTCACCCCGCGGTCGAGCCAGAAGCGCAGCGTCCGCTCGAAGTCGGCGGCCACCTCCGGGTTCCGCCAGTTCAGGTCGGGCTGCTCGGGGGCGAACAGGTGCAGGTACCAGCGGCCGTCCGGGGTGCGCGACCACGCCGGGCCGCCGAACAGCGACCGCCAGTTGTTCGGCGGCTCCGCCGACGGCGGGGCGAAGTGGTAGCGCCGGGCCTCGGGGCAGTCGGGGTCCGCCAGCGCCGCCCGGAACCACGGGTGCTGGTCGGAGGTGTGGTTGGGGACGACGTCGAGGACCACCCGCAGGCCCAGCCGGCGGGCGTCGGCGACCAGGTCCTCCAGGTCGGAGACGTCGCCGTAGTCGGGGTCGACCGCGCGGTAGTCGATGACGTCGTAGCCGCCGTCGGCCCCGCCCGAGGGGTAGTGGGGGTTGATCCAGAGGGCGTCCACGCCCAGCCAGCTCAGGTACGGCAGCCGCGAGCGCAGGCCGGCCAGGTCACCGATGCCGTCGCCGTCGCTGTCGGCGAACGAGCGCAGGTAGACCTGGTACACCGCCGCGGTGCGCCACCAGGGCTGTGTCGACTCCCCGGGTGCCGAGGGGCGGGGCGCGACGCGGGGTTCGGTCGCGGACAGCGCTGTCACGAGCCGGACGGACATGTCCCCACGATCGGCAGCTGCACCGCGTGGTCCGCGGATTTCGGCTGTCGAACCGGGCGGCGTTCTTCAGCAGGTTCTGCCAAGACCTCTCAGCGAGGGGCCGGCACCGGGTCGCCGACCACCCGGTCGCGCCCCTCCCGCTTGGCCCGGTACAGGTGCCGGTCGGCCCGTCCGAGCAGGTCGGCGGGGGATCCGGCGTCGGACCCGGCGGCGCACGTGGCGCCGATGCTCACCGTGACCGGCAGGCCGCGCGTCAGCCCCGCCCAGGCGGGGTGGGCGGAGACGGCCCGGCGGACGGCGTCCAGGTGGGCCGCGGCCGCGGCGGTGTCGCCGGCGAGCACCAGCAGGAACTCCTCGCCGCCCATGCGGGCCACGAACGACCCGGCCCCCGGCGCCGGCGGCTCCATCGCCTCCAGCAGCTCGCCCACGATGCGCAGCACCTGGTCGCCCACCTCGTGCGAGCACGTGTCGTTGACCCGCTTGAAGTGGTCGACGTCGAGCAGCGCCACGGTCACCGGCAGGGCCGCGGCGGCGGCGCGGCGCAGCAGGCCGGGCAGCTGCTCGTCGACGTAGCGCCGGTTGTACAGGCCGGTCAGCGGGTCGCGCAGCGACAGCTCGCGGTAGCGGCGGCTCTGCTTGCGCGCCTCGGTGGTCTCGTACATGGCGTGCACCGCCCGGGCGCGGGCGTCGCGCTCGGCGGACTGCAGCTCCAGCAGCGCCGCGGTGTAGCGCCGGTGCTCCTCGTAGGCCGCCCGGAAGTCGCCGCCGGCGGCGTGCAGCTCGGCCTGCTCGCAGCGGGCACGCACCCGGATCGAGGTCAGCCCGTGCCGCTCGCAGCGGCGCACGCACTCGTCGAGGCTCTGCTGCGCCGCGGCGAGGTCACCCAACCCGCGGCGGACCTCGGTGAGGGTGAGCAAGAAGTCGGCGCCGGCGTCGCCGTCGTCGGAGGCGGCGAGCACCTCCGGCGCCAGCCCGGGCAGCAGCACCGCCTCGGCGTCGGCCAGCCGGCCCAGCCCCATGAGCGCCCGGGCCACCGTGTCGAGCCGGCCGACGTGCAGCGCCAGGCCGTGCGCGGCCGACAGCTCCTGCAGCCGCGCGCTGTCGGCGAGGGCCTGCTCGAACCGCCCGCGGAGCACCGCGCAGTAGGCCCGGTTGTTCAGGACGAGCAGCTGGCGGTCGACGTCGCCGAGCTCCTCGGCCAGCCGCAGCACCTCGGCGTAGTGCTCCTGCGCGGCGTCGTCGCCGTCCAGGCCCAGGCAGTCGGCCAGCCGGCCGAGGTGGTCGATCCGCAGCGCCGGGGGCGCGTCGTCGGCCAGCAGGTCGACGGCCCGCACGGCGTGCTCGAGCGCGAGGGAGCGGTCCCCGAGCTCCTGGAAGACGGCGGCGAGGACGAAGGAGCTGCGGGCGAGGAGGTAGCGGGCGCCGTGGTCGGTGGCCCAGCGGTGGACCGCCTGGGCGATCCGGCCGGCCGCGGCGACGTCGCCGCGCCGCCGCAGCAGGTCGCCGCCGATCAGCCGGGCCCGCAGCTCGAGCGCCGCGTCGCCGAGCTCGCGCGCGGCCGCGGCCACGCGCTCGGCGTCGTCCTCGAGCCCCTCGCTGACGAGCCGGGAGCGGATCTCCAGCTCGTCCAGGGACGACGCCAGCGTCCCGGCGTCCGCGAGAAGGGTGGTACCCACGAGAGGGGCATCGGCCGTCCCGGCGAGTTCCTTGAGCGCCTCTTGACGCGGATCACACCGATCGGACGATGCCGCTCGCGCGACGGCGCACCCAGCGTGCCCGGGACCGCACGGGGGACCCCGACCGCTGGACGGCGACCATGCGCACGTCCCGGGTCATCCCGTGAACGCGGCACTCGAGCGGCTGGGCCGCTGGTGCGCCCGCCGTCACCGGCTGGTGGTCCTCACCTGGGTCGGGATGGCTGCGGCGGTGCTCATCGACACGACCGTCATCCGGATGGTGCGGGTCCCGGCGATCATGGCGCTGCTCGGCCGGGCCGCCTGGTGGGCGCCGCGCTGGCTGGACCGGGTGCTGCCGCACCTGGACGTCGAGGCACCGCACCCGCCGTCCCGGTCGGCTCGCTGGTGCCCGCCCCGCGGCAGGGGGAGGGGACGGGGGTCGCCGGCGAGGCGGAGCGGGCGCCCCGCGGTTGACGGGCCTCAGCCGCCGGCGGCGCGCTCCACGGCGGCCAGCAGCTCGGTCAGCCGGTCGCGGTCGGCCGGCGGCACCCCGGCCAGCATCCGGTCCAGCGTGGCGACGTGGTCGGCGACGGCCCGGTCGACCAGCTCCCGGCCGGCCGGGGTGAGCTCCACGACGCCGTAGCGGCCGTCGGCGGGGTCGGGACGGCGGACCACGAGCCCCCGGCCCTCGAGCAGCTGGACGCGGTGGGTGGTGGCCGCCGGCGAGAGCACCATCGCCCGGGCGAGGTCGCCGGGGGAGAGGCGGAAGGGTTCCGCGGCCCGGCGCAGCGACGCCAGCACGTCGAACTCCCCGCGCTTGAGGCCGTACCGGCCCAGGGTGGCCTCGATCGCCCGCGACGCCGCGACGTGCACGCGGGTGAGGCGGGCGAACAGCGCCATGGCGGAGGGGTCGAGGTCGGCCCGCTCGGCGCGCCACTGGGCCACCATCCGGTCCACCGCGTCCTCGGTCGTCACGGGTATGAGTTTGACATCGAAATGATGACCTGTCATCGTTTCGACGTCGAAATCACGGGGGACGCCACCCACCCGAGGAGGACGCCATGTCGGCGCTGACCCACTGGTACGACCACCTGAAGGCCGGCGACCTGGCCACCGCGGCGCAGGCCCTCACCGAGGACTCCGTGCTGCACGTGCCCGGCCGCAGCAGCAACACCGGCACCTACGAGGGCCGCGACGCCGTCGTCGGCTTCGTCGTCCACGCCGCCGAGGTGAGCGGGGGAACGCTCGACCTCACCGTGCACCGCGTGCTCGACGACGGCGAGTGGGGCGTCGCGCTGTGCACCTACACCGCGACGCGCCCCGACCGCGAGCGGCCGCTGGAGAACAACCTGGCGCACGTCGCGCGGCTGCGCGACGGGCTGGTCGCCGAGTCGTGGCTGCACAGCCGCGACCAGTACGCCGTCGACGAGTTCTGGGGCGAGCCCGCGGCGGCGGCCACCACCTGAGCGGGGGCTGTCGGCGCCGTCGGCGACACTGCGGCGGTGCGGCGCATCCTCCTCCGGCGGCTCGGCGAGGCCGACGGCGCGGAGGCGCGCGAGTGGACCGACGACGGCCCGGCGGCGGAGGCCACCCGGCTGCCGGCCGGCGCGCTGGCCGGCTGGGTGCGCGACCGGGAGGCGTCGGCGGTCCGCTGGGTCTGGGACGACACGACCCGCTGGTACCCTGCGCTGCTGGAGGCGGGCGTCCGGGTGGAGCGCTGCACCGACCTGCGGCTGTCGCACGCGGTGCTGCGGCGCTCGCCCCTGGTCGACCAGGCGCTGCTGACCACGCCGGAGTCCGCCGGCTGGGACGCGCTGGCGCCGGCGACCCCGGGCGAGCCGGGCCTGTTCCCCCTGGACGACCCGGCCGACCGGCTCGACCCGGCCGCCGAGCACGCCGCCCAGCAGGCCGCGCTGGCCGCGTCGCGCGATCCCGGCCGGCTCGGCCTGCTGCTCGCCGCCGAGTCGTCGGGGGCGCTGGTGGCCGCGGAGATGACGCACACCGGGCTGCCGTGGCGGCCCGACGTGCACGACCGGCTCCTCACCGAGCTGCTCGGCCCGCGGCCGCGCGCGGGGCAGCGGCCGGCGGTGCTCGAGCGGCTGCTCGCGGAGGTCCGAGCCGCCCTGGGCGCGCCGGCGCTGAACCCGGACTCGCCGGGCGAGCTGCTCACCGCGCTCCGGGTCGCCGGGCTGCCGGTGGAGGACACCCGCTCGTGGACCCTCGAGCAGCTCGACCACCCGGCCGTGCCGGCGCTGCTGGAGTACAAGAAGCTGGCCCGCCTGCTCGCCGCCAACGGCTGGTCCTGGCTGGAGACCTGGGTGCGCGACGGCCGCTTCCGGTCGGTGTTCCTGCCGGGCGGGGTCGTCACCGGGCGGTGGGCGTCGAACGGCGGGGGAGCGCTGTCGGTGCCCACCCAGGTGCGCGCCGCCGCGGTCGCCGACGACGGCTGGCGGCTCGTGGTCGCCGACGTCGCCCAGCTCGAGCCGCGGGTCCTCGCGGGCATGAGCGGGGACACCGCGCTGGCCGAGGCGGCCCGCTCGGCCGACCTCTACCAGGGCATGGTCGACGCCGGCGTGGTCGCGACCCGGGCGGAGGCGAAGGTCGGCGTCCTCGGCGCGATCTACGGCGGCACCCGCGGCGGGAGCGGCCGCATGATGCCCCGCCTCGCCCGCCGCTACCCGCGCGCCGTCGGGCTGGTGGAGGACGCCGCCCGCGCCGGCGAGCGCGGCGAGGTGGTCGCCACCCTGCTCGGCCGCGGGTCGCCGCTGCCGACCGGGGAGTGGGCCGAGCGCCCCGTGGACCTCGGCGAGCCCCCCGACGACGGCGGCCCGCGGCCCGACCGCGACCGCCGGCGGCGGGCGTGGGGACGGTTCACCCGCAACTTCGTCGTCCAGGGCACCGGTGCCGAGTGGGCGCTGTGCTGGCTCGCCGACCTGCGCAACCGGCTGTGGCGGCTGGGCGGCGGCGACCTGGGGGAGCGGCCGCACCTGGCGTTCTTCCTCCACGACGAGGTCGTCGTCCACACCCCGGCGCAGCTGGCCGACGAGGTCGCCCGCGAGGTGCGCGCGGCCGCGGCGACCGCCGGGCGGCTCCTGTTCGGCGGCTTCCCCCTCGACTTCCCGCTCGACGTCGCCGTCGTCCGGTCCTGGGCCGACGCCGGCTGAGCGCGGGGGCCGGTCACCCTCGGTGGCGTGACCGGCACGCGACACGCTGCGAGAGGACGTGCCGGCACCCGTGGCGCCGGAACCGCTCCTCCGTCCGCTTGCGGTACGGGATGGTCCGGGGCACGACAGCTCGAGGACCCGGCAGCCAGGCCCACCCCCGACCCCCACGGGCCCAGCCGGAGCGAGGAGGCGATCGCCGTGACCGATCAGCCCGACGTCGTGCGGGAGGACGCGCCGGAGGTGCGGGAGGAGCCCGCCGCCGCGGTCGCCGCCCTCCCCGTGCGGCGCCCGAACCTCACCGGCGACATCGACGAGATCCTCACCGCCCGGCCGGTCTTCCGGCGGCGGCTGCTGGGCTACGAGCGGCTCCAGGTCGACAACTACGTCGGCTGGGCCGAGGCCGGCCTGGTCAGCGCCCGCCGCGAGACCGACGACCTGCTGCAGCGCTTCGGCCGGTGCTATGCCGAGCTGCAGCTGGCCCGCCAGCGGCTGGTGCACTCACCCGGCGCCCAGCAGCTCGCCCGCGTCTCGGAGCGGATCGGCACCATGCTGCAGCTCGCCGCCGACGAGGCCGCCGAGATCACCGCGACCGCCGCGGAGGAGGCCGAGGCCTGGAAGCAGCGGGCCCGGGAGGTGACCGAGCTGGCCGCCGCGGACGCCGCCCGGGTGCGCCGGGAGACCGAGGCCGACCGCGCCGAGGCGGCCGCCGCGCGCCAGCAGGCCCTCGCGGAGGTCGCCGAGCTGCTGGAACGGGCGGGCGACGAGCGGTACCGGCTGGACACCGAGTCGGCCCGCGAGCGCGCGCGGCTGGACGAGCAGGCGGCCGAGCGCCGCGCGCGGGACGACGCGGAGGCCGTCGCGCGCCTCCGGCGGCTCGAGGAGGCCTCCCGCCGGCAGCGCGAGGCGGCCGAGGCCCAGGCGGCCGAACGCCTCGCGGCCCTGGCGGCGGAGGTCGCCGAGCTGGAACGCCGGCGGGACACCGCGCTCGCCGGTCTGCGGCGGATGAACCAGCAGGTCAACGAGGCGGTCGCCACGCTGGCCACGAGCCTGCCGCCACCGGGCCTGCAGCTGGTCGCCCCACCGGCCGCCTCCTAGGGCGTGTGGGCTCGGCCGCTTCCGGGCACCGGCACCGCATGACGATCCGACGCGCCCGCTGGCGCACCGCCGTGGCCGGGATGGCCGTCGCCGCCTCCGCCTTCACCGTCGCCGCCTGCGGCGGCGAGTCCGGTGACGACGGCGGCGGCCAGGAGCAGGTGGACGAGGAGTCCGGCGACGACGAGGGCGAGGAGGACGACGACTGACGGCGCGCGGCCCGCCTCCCGCAGGGGGAGACGGGCCCCGTGACGGTCGGGCCGGTCAGCGACCGGCGACCACCGGCTCCGCCGGTTCGGCCGGCCGGTGCGACGCCTTCTCCAGCGCCGCGCCCTCGACGTCGAGCACCGGCAGCCAGCGCAGCCAGCGGGGCAGCCACCAGGCGGCACCGCCGAGCAGCGCCAGCGCGGCCGGCACCAGCACCATCCGGACGACGAAGGCGTCGAACAGGATGCCCATGGCCAGCGCGAACGCGATCGACTTGACCGTCGGCTCGCCGGCCGGCACGAAGCCGGCGAAGACCGAGAACATGATCAGCGCGGCCGCGACCACGACCGGCGCCGCCTGGCGGAAGCCGGTGCGGATCGCCTCCCGCGGCGCGATGCCGTGGCTGTGCGCCTCGTGCATGCGCGACACCAGGAAGATCTGGTAGTCCATCGCGAGGCCGAACAGGATCCCGATGACCAGGATCGGCGTGAGGCTGATCAGCGGACCGGCCGAGTCCAGGTTCACCGCGTCGGCCAGCCACCCCCACTGGAACACCGCGACGGTGGCGCCCAGCGCCGCGCCCACGGTGAGCAGGAAGCCGAGCACGCCGACCAGCGGCACCAGCAGCGACCGGAAGACCAGCACCAGCAGCACCAGGGCCAGGCCGACGACCAGGGCCAGGTACACCGGCAGCGCGTCGTCGAGGGCCTGCGCGACGTCGACGCTCACCGCCGTCTGACCGGTGACCGACGCCTGCACCCCGTCGGTGCCGGCGAGCAGCTCGCGCAGGTCGGCCACCAGCTGCTCGGTCGCCGGGTCGGTCGGGCCGGAGGTCGGGATGACGGTGAGCAGCGCGGCGGTGCCGTCGGCGTTCGGGACGGGCTGGGTGACCAGCGTGACGTCGTCCAGCCCGCCGATCGCGCCGCTGAGCCCGGCGGCCGTCCCGGCGGCGCCGTCACCCTCGAACAGGACGGTGAGCGGGCCGCTGAAGCCCTCGCCGAAGCCGTCGGCGAGCAGCTCGGCCGCCCGGGCCTGGGTGCTGCCCTCGGCCGGCGTCTGCACCAGCGTGGTCTGCAGCGAGAAGAACGGGATCGAGACGACCCCGAGGGCCGCCACCGTGAGCAGCAGCGAGACCACGCGGCGCCGGGTGACCGTGGCCGCCCAGCCGGCCAGGAAGCCGCGGCCGGTCGCCGGGCCGTCGCCCACGGCGGCGCGCTGCTTCTTCGGCAGCGCCTTCAGACCGAGGAAGCCCAGCACCGCGGGCACGAGGGTCAGCGCCACCAGGACGGCGACGACGATGGTCGCGGCCGCCGCGAGGCCCATCTGGGTCAGGAACGGGATGCCGACGACGAACAGGCCGGCCAGCGCGATGACGACGGTCAGGCCCGCGGTGACGACGGCCGAGCCGGCCGTGCCGACGGCGGTGGCGAGCGCGGTGCCCACGTCGGCGCCGTGCCGCAGCTCCTGCCGGTGCCGGGTGACGATGAACAGCGCGTAGTCGATGCCGACCGCGAGGCCGAGCATCGCGGCCAGGATCGGGGTGGTCGACGACAGGTCGGTGAACCCGGTGGCGATGGTGATGCCCATGACGCCGATGCCGACGCCGATCGCGGCGGTCAGCAGGTTCATGCCGGCGACGAGCAGCGAGCCGTAGGTGACGGCCAGGACCACCAGGGCGATGACGACGCCGATCGCCTCGGCCGGGCCGCCGACGTGCGGCACCTCCTGCACCGCCTCGCCGGAGACCTCGACGGTGTACCCGGAGGAGCGGGCGTCGGCGACGGCGTCGAGCAGCGCCTCCTGCTCGGCGGGGGTGACCTCGCCCGGCGCCGCGTCGTAGGTGACGGTGCTGTAGGCGGTGTCCTGGTCGGCGTTGACGCCCGGCGCGGCCGGGTCGAGCGGGTCGGTCGCCGACGTCACGCCGGGCAGCTCGCCCAGGGTGGCGACGAGCTCGCCGATCGCGGCGGCGCCCTCGGGCGTGGTCAGCGTCGCGCCGTCCGGTGCCGCGACGACGACCCGGGCCGTGGCCCCGCCGCCGAGACCGCCGAACTCCTCGTCGATGCGCTCCAGCGCCGTCGTGGACTCCTGCCCCGGGATGGAGAACTGGCTCGTCGTCTCCCCGGCCAGGGTCGCGGCGCCGACGCCGCCGGCCACCAGGACGGCCAGCCAGACGAGGACCACCCCCACCCGGTGGCGGTGCGAGAACGCCCCGAGTCGGGACAACAGAACAGCCATGCGGATCAGGCCTCCACCTGGTCGGGGTCGGGGGGAGCGGCGCCGGGTCGGCGGTGGCCGAGCGCGTCGAAGCAGGTGGCGACGATGTGCGGCCGCCACTCGGTGGTCCGGTTCTCGCGGTGCGCGGCGAGGGTGAGCACGGCCAGCGCGGTGAGCGCGCCGACGACGCGCACCACCCGCTCCGACACCGGCTCCTCGGGGTCGATGCCGAAGACCTGCAGGGCCATGGCACCCACGGCGTCGAGCTCGGGGACGGCGGTGTCCACCTCGCGGTTGGTCAGCGGCGCCAGGAGCAGGGCGACCAGACCGGGGTGGGCGAGGGCGACGTCGACGACGACCTCGACCGCCCGGCGGTCCCGCGCGGGACCGTCCGGCAGGTCGCCCACCTGGTCCAGCACCCGCCGGCCGAGGGCGGCGGCCTGGGCGAGCACGGCCTCCTGCAGCGCGTCCTTGCTGGGGAAGTGGTGCAGCAGCCCTGCCTTGGACAGCCCGACGGCGTCGGCGACCGCCTGGACGGAGGTCTTCGCGAAGCCGGTACGGGCGAACAGCGCGGCCGCGCGGTCGACGATGCCCTCGTCGATCCGCTGACGGAACGGTCGTGCCACGGGGACACCGTACGGACCGGGCCGACCATTTCGGTAGGCGAACCGACCGAAATGGTCGGTAACGTCGCTCACACCGATCGGCGCGACCTGACGGTTTCCGACGCCGCCGATTGTCACGGCTGCATAACGTGGCTACCGTGGCTCCCGCCCGTCCCGGCCGTCACATCCCCAGCAGGGGAGACCGGGCGAGCGCCGCCGAGTCGCCCTCCGGGGCGAGCCGGGGACCCACCGCAGTACTGGGGTGAATCCGCACCCGCGGCCCGTCGAGGGCCGGGGTCGGTAGGGCTGCTTCCCGCCCGAACCCGTCAGCTAACTCGGTAGGCGGCCATCGGAAGAACGGAGAGCCGCCCCGATGGCGTGCCCCAGCACCACCGCACGGATCTGCTCCGCCCGGTCCCGCCGGACCCGGGTGCGCCCGCGCAGCTGACCACCCCGCGACCGCACCCGCGCGGCCGTCGCCCGACGCCGCGTCCCGGGCCCACCCGCCGCAGTCCCGCCCCGTCCGGGCGGCCTGCGCCCAGCACACCTCTCGGAGCAGTTCCCCCATGGATCCCCGCACCACCTCGTCCGGCCGCGCCGCCGGGCGTCGCACCGCCCGCTCCCGCCGCCGCGTGCCCGTCCCGGCGCGCCGACCGGGCATCTACCTCGGCGTGGCCGCCGCCGGCGCCGTCCTCGTCAACGTGCTCCTCGGCGCCGACCCGGCAGCCCAGGCCGAGGCCGGGTCCAGCGAGTCCGTCGCCGTCGCCCAGGCCCTCGGGCTGACCGCGCAGTCCGGACCGCTCGAGGCGCGTGAGGTGGACCTCGCGCCGCTGGAGGACCTGGCCGCCAGCCGGTCCACCCGCGAGGCCGCGCAGACCGCCGCCGCGCAGGCCCAGGCCGCCGCCGACCAGGCCGTGCTCGACCGGCAGGCCGCCGAGGCCGCCGCCGCCGCGCAGGCCGCGGCCGCCGCCCAGGCCGCCGCCGAGGCGGCCGCCGCCGCCGCTGCCGAGGCCGCCGCCGTCGAGGAGGAGGGCGGTGCGGTCTCCTCCAGCACCGCCGCGCCGTCCGGCGTCGCCGTCATCAGGAACACCGCCGGGGCGCACAAGGCCGTCGTCCAGCGCGCCGCCGACGCCGTGGTGACCAACGTGCCGGGCGCGGGCTCGATCACCCTGGGCGGCACCCGGGCCAGCGCGGCCGACCCGGGCGGTCACCCCTCCGGGCTCGCACTGGACTACATGGTGCTGACCGACGCCGCGCTCGGCGACGCGATCGTCGACTACCACATCGCGCACTGGGACGAGCTCGGCGTCGACTACATCATCTGGCAGCAGCGGATCCTGCAGTCGCCGGGCGGCTCGTGGTCGACGATGGAGGACCGCGGCGGTGCCACGGCCAACCACATGGACCACGTGCACGTGAACTACCGGGGCTGACCGCGACCCCGCCCGGAGGCGGGTCAGTCGTGCGCGGTCAGCTCGTGGGACGCGTGCGCCGGTGACTCGAGCTGGAAGGTGGAGTGCTCGACGCTGACGGCGAAGTCGCCGGCGAGCGAGGCCTGCAGCCGGTCGAGGATCTGCGGTGCGTGGCCGTCGTGGAAGCAGGAGTCCTCCACCACGACGTGCGCGGACAGCACCGGCAGGCCGCTGGTGATCTGCGAGGCGTGCAGGTCGTGCACCTCGACGACGTGCGGCACCTCGAGCAGCCGCCGGCGCACCTCGTCGAGGTCGAGGCCCGGCGGCGTCGACTCCAGCAGGACCGAGACGGTCTCCCGGAGCAGCGACAGGGTGCGCGGCACGATGAGGACGGCGATGAGCAGCGACGCCACGGCGTCGGCCTGCTGCCACCCGGTGAGCGCGATGACGCCCGCCGAGACCAGCACCGCGACCGAGCCGAACGCGTCGGCGAGCACCTCGAGGAACGCCGCGCGCAGGTTCACGTCGGAGCTGCGACCGCCGCGGGTCAGCACGACCAGGGCGACGACGTTGGCGGCCAGGCCCACCGCGCCGAAGACCAGCACGCCCGCGGCGGCCATCTCCGGGGGATCGGCGAGGCGGCGGACGCCCTCGACGAACACGTAGACCCCGACGGCGAGCAGGACGGCGGCCTGCAGGGTGGCGCCCAGCACCTCCGCCCGGCGGTAGCCCCAGGTCCGCCGGGCCGTCGCCGGCCGGAGTGCCAGGGTGGCCGCGACCAGGGCGATCGCCAGCCCGGCGACGTCGGTGAGCACGTGCCCGGCGTCGGCGAGCAGCGCGAGGCTGCCGGTGAGCAGCGCGCCGACGAGCTCCACCACGAGCACGGTCGCGGTGAGGGCGAGCACGACCGCCAGCCGCCGCCGGTGGTCGGCCGTCCCGCCGTGCCGGTGGCCGTGCGCGTGCCCGGCGCTCACCGGCCGGCCTCCCCGCGGCAGCAGTCGCAGCCGGGGCCGTCGTCGTCCGCGGGTCCGGCCAGGGCGGCGGCGGGGGAGCAGCAGGCGTCGCCGCGCCAGGCCGCGCGCCCCTCCCTGACCGCGACGGCGGCGATGACGAGGGCGGCGACCGGGTCGGCCCACGCCCACCCGAACAGGCTGTTGAGCGCCAGGCCGGCGAGCAGCACCGCCGAGAGGTAGGCGCACAGCAGGGTCTGCGTGGAGTCGGCGACCGCCGAGGCCGAACCGAGCTCGCGGCCCGCCCGCCGCTGGGCGGTGGAGAGCACGGGCATGACCGCCAGGCTGACCGCCGCGAGCACCAGCCCGACCGCGGAGTGCTCGGCCTCCCCGGGCCCGAGCAGCGCCCGGACGGCGTCGACGGTGACGAAGGTCGCGAGGGCGAAGAACGAGACGGCGATGACGCGGAGCGCGACCCGCTCGCGCGCCTCGGGGTCGCGGCCGGCGAACTGCCAGGCGACGGCCAGCGCCGAGGACACCTCGACCACCGAGTCGAGCCCGAAGCCGATCAGCGCCGACGACGACGCCTGCGTGCCGGCGCCGAGCGCGACGACGGCCTCGACCGCGTTGTAGGTGATGGTCGCCGCGACCAACCAGCGGATCCGCCGCGCCAGCAGCGCACGCCGCGCCGCGGAGCTCGCCAGCGACCCGGGCGTCGCGGTCATCAGCAGCAGTCCCCCACCGCCGCGGACGGGCAGGCGCTGGGATCGACGGCGAGGACGACCCCGAGCAGGTCGTCGAGGGCGTGCGCCAGGCGCGGCTCGGCGAGCTCGTAGCGCGCGCGCCGCCCCTCGGGCACGGCGACGACGAGCCCGCAGCCGCGCAGGCAGGCCAGGTGGTTCGAGAGGTTCTGCCGGGTGACCCCGAGCTCCTCGGCCAGGTCGGAGGGGTAGCCGGGTCGTTCGCGCAGCGCCAGCAGCAGCCGGGTCCGCGTCGGGTCGGACAGTGCGTGGCCGAACCGGGCGAGGACGTCGGCGTGCGCGACGGGCATCATGGCGCGGACTGTACAGCGGACGCTGAACCGACGGGAGCCTGCCCGGCACGTCCGTCCTCCCGGGCCGTCGCCGCCGGCCCCAGCGCGCCGGGCTAGGGTCGTGAACCGTGCCGACACCGCCGCCGGGAGATCCAGCCGAAGCCCCCGCGGCCCCGCCGATCCCGTCCTTCGAGTCGCTGCGCGCGCCCCGGCGGCGCACCACCGCGATGGACGTGCTGGCCCCCGCCCGGGAGCCCGCGGCCGCCCCGGAACCCGTGGCGGCCCCGGAGCCCGTGGCCGCCCCCGCGCCCGCGCCGACCCCCGCCCCGTCGGCGCCGCGGCCGCCCGAGTGGGGCGACCTGGTGCACCTGGGCGTCCGGCTGCTGCGGTGGTCGGCCGGGATGCCGGTGCGCTGCGTGCGCCGGCTCCTCGGCGGGTAGCACCCCGTCGCCGCTCCCGGCAGGAGGTGCGCCGATGCGCTTCGTGTTCAGTCCCCCCGCGGAGGCGGCGACGGCCCTGCTGGCGCTGCCGTGGGAGCTGCCGCTGGCGCGGTGGCCGGCCGACCTGCTGGTCGAGATCCCGCAGAGCGGGCGTGCCCGGCACGTCGTGCGCTTCGTCGCGGAGTCCGGCCAGGTCTTCGCGCTCAAGGAGCTGCCCGAGGAGCCCGCCCGGCGCGAGTACCGGGTCCTGCGACACCTCGCCGAGCTCGCCGTCCCGGCGGTGACCGCGATCGGCGTCGTCGTCGACCGGCCGGCCCCCGCGGGAGCGGCGCTGGTCACCCGGTTCCTCGACTACTCGTCGTCCTTCCTGACGCTGTTCGCCAACCCCCGGTGCGGCCAGCTGACCGCGCGGGTGATGAACGCCCAGGTCGAGCTGCTCGTCCGGCTGCACCTGGCCGGCGTGCTCTGGGGTGACTGCTCGCTGTCCAACACGCTGTTCCGCTCCGACGCCGGCCGGCTGACGGCGTACCTGGTCGACGCCGAGGAGGGGGAGGTGCACGACGTCCTCACCCAGCGGCAGCGCGACACCGACCTGGAGGTGGCCTACGGCCGGGTCGTCGACGAGCTCGGCGAGCTCCGCCGCCGGGGGTCGCTGGCCGCCGACGTCGACCCCGCGCTGGCCGCGGCCGACCTGGTGGGCCGCTACGAGCAGCTCTGGGCGACCCTCACCAGCGAGGAGGTGATCGCCCGCGACGAGCAGCGCTTCCGGGTCACCGAGCGGATCCGCCGGCTGCACGCCCTCGACTACGACGTCGACGAGCTGGAGCTGCTCGACGAGCCGGGCGGGGGCAGCCGGCTGAGGCTCACCACGCGCGTCGCCGAGCCCGGCCACCACCGGCGGGTGCTGTTCGCGCGCACCGGGCTGCACGTGCAGGAGAACCAGGCGCGCCGGCTCCTGGCCGACATCGCCGTCTACCGGGCCTGGCTGCAGCACGTCGAGGGGCGTCCCGTCCCGGAGGCCGCGGCGGCTGCGCGCTGGCTCACCGAGGTCTACGAGCCGGCGCTCGCCGCCGTCCCGGACGACCTGCGCCGCCGGCTGGACGACGCCGAGATCTACCACGAGCTGCTCGAGCACCGGTGGTTCCTGTCCGAGGCCGCCGGGCGGGACGTCGGCACCGAGGCCGCGCTGCGCGACTACGTCGGGCGCGTGCTGCCCGCCGTGCCCGCGGGGCTCGTCACCACCCCGCCCGCCTGAGGGGAGGTGCCCAGCGCGACGGTGAGCGCGAGGACCGTCGCGGGGTCCTCCAGCCGGTTGCCGTAGATCTCGCGCAGCTGGCCCATGCGGTAGCGCACCGTCTGCGGGTGGACGAAGAGCTCCGCGGCCACCCGCTCGCGCCGGCCGTGGTGCAGCAGCCAGGCGCGCAGCGTCTCGGTGAGCTTCTCCCGGGCGCCGGGGGCGAGGCCGGCCAGCGGTTGCAGCACCTGGGTGCGCAGGTCGGCCAGCGCGCCCTCGTCGGCCCGCAGGACCAGCTCGGCCAGCCGCTCCTCGGTGTCCACGGGCTCGGTGCCCTCCGCGGCCAGCCCGAGCTCTAGCGCCCGCCGGACCCGGGCGTGCGACTCGTGCACCGCCGTCCACGGCCGGGGCGGCCCGACGACGGCGTCGCGCCCGTCGAGGGTGCGCAGCAGGGCCGGCCGTGAGCGCCCCTCGGCGTCGGGGACGAGCAGCACCAGGAGCCCCTCGGTGTCGGGCACCTCCTCGCCGGAGCGCAGCGTCCGCCCGTCGAGGGAGACCAGCGCGCCGTGCACCTTGGCCTCCGGCAGGACGACGGCGGTGAGCGTCCGCGGCGGCGCCCACCCGGCCCGCTCGGCGACCGCGGCCAGCTCCTGCGGGTCGGCACCGCCCAGCAGGCGGGCGGCCAGCCGCTCGAGGTAGCGCTCGCGCACCCGGCCGCTCGTGGCCAGCTCGTCGCTGTGCCCGGCGACGCTGGAGGCGGAGAGCTGGTCGATGTAGGCGAAGACGAGCTCGGCGAAGCGGGCCAGCCGCTCGGCGTCCAGGCCGGCCCGCACCGCGCTGGCGCTCATCAGCCGCCACGACACCCGCGCGCCCACCCGGTAGGCGGCCAGCAGCGCGTCCATGGAGCGCCCGCTGCGCGCCTCGCCCCGCCCCAGCGCGTACGCGCCCTCCAGCGCCGGCCGGATCGGCTGGGCGGGGTCGGCGGCGCTCGCCGTGGCCAGCTCGAGGAACCCGGCCAGCGCCAGCTCGACGGCGTTGCCGATGACCCGGCCCATGTCGCCGGAGAAGGCGTCGACGTAGCTGGGCACCTGGACGATGATCTCGGCGACGGTCGCCTCGGCCACCGCGGGCAGCTCGGCGCGCATGGCCGCCGCCACCGGCGCGGGGATCGCGGTCGGGTCTGCCGCCACCGGCCCTCCTGTTTGTTCGCGGGGAACAGAACCTATCGCCCGATTCACGTCGAGGGCACAGGTACTTGTGCGCTGCGCTGGACAAACCTCGGGGCATGACGTCGACCGCCCCGCGCCCCGCCACGGTCCGGCCGCGCGTCGCACTGCGCGACCGGGTGCTCAAGCTCGCCGAGCTGGTGACCACCCCGCTGCTGCCCGGCGACTACCTCGACCTGATCGACCCGCTGCGCGCCGGCGCCGCGCTGCGCGGCCGCATCGAGGCCGTCCGGCCCGAGACCCGCGACGCGGCCACCGTGGTCATCCGCCCGGGTCGCGGCTGGCGGCCGCACACGCCCGGGCAGTACGTGCGCATCGGCATCGACGTCGACGGCGTCCGCCAGTGGCGGGCCTACTCGCTCACCTCCGACCTGACCCGCGCCGACGGCTGCATCAGCATCACGGTCAAGGCCATCCCCGACGGCAAGGTGAGCAACCACCTGGTGCACCGGGCCCGCCCGGGCACGATCGTCCAGCTGGACCAGGCGACGGGGGAGTTCTGCCTGCCGCCCCGGCCGCCGGCCAAGGTGCTCTTCGTGACCGCCGGGTCGGGGATCACGCCGGTCATGGGCATCCTGCGCAACCTGCCGGCCGGGGCGTGCGACGTCGTCGTCGTCCACTCCGCCCCGACGGCCGACGACGTGATCTTCGGCGCCGAGCTGCGCCGGCTCGCCGCCGCCGGCGCGCTGCGCCTGGTGGAGCGGCACACCGACCGCGACGGGGTGCTCGACGCCGCCGGCATCGCGGCGCACGTGCCCGACCTCGCCGAGCGGACGACCTGGGCCTGCGGCCCGGTCGGCCTGCTCGAGGCGCTCGAGGAGCACTGGGCCGCGGCCGGCCTGGCCGACCGGCTGCACACCGAGCGCTTCCGGCCCACCGTGCTGGTCACCGGCGAGGGCGGCACCGTGTCCTTCGCCCGGACCGGCACCACGGTCGACGCCGACGGCGCCACCCCGATCCTCGACGCCGCCGAGGACGCCGGCGTCCTCATGCCGAGCGGCTGCCGGATGGGCATCTGCTACGGCTGCGTGCTCCCGCTGCGCGAGGGCGCCGTCCGCGACCTGCGCACCGGCGAGGTCACCACCGCCGCACCCGGCGACGGCGTCCTCGTCCAGACCTGCATCAGCGCCGCCGCCGGCGCCTGCGACATCGACCACTGACCCCGACGGACGGAGCCCCCGTGACCGCCCTGCAGAAGAAGACCCAGAACCCCATCGAGCACCTCACCGCCGAGGACGTCGAGCTCCTGGGCAAGGAGCTCGACACCATCCGCCAGGAGATCCGCGACAGCCTCGGCGAGTCCGACGCGAGGTACATCCGCACCGTCATCGACGTCCAGCGCAAGCTCGAGCTCGGCAGCCGCGCCGTCCTCCTGGCCTCCGGCTTCCCGCCGGCCTGGATCGTGGGGACGATCGGCCTGTCGCTGGCCAAGATCCTCGAGAACATGGAGATCGGGCACAACATCCTGCACGGGCAGTGGGACTGGATGCGCGACCCGAAGATCCACTCCACGACGTGGGAGTGGGACATGGCCAGCCCGGCCGAGCAGTGGAAGCACTCGCACAACGAGCTGCACCACACGTACACGAACGTGCTCGGCAAGGACAACGACCTCGGCTACGGCATCATGCGCGTCGACGAGGACCAGCGCTGGCACCCGCTGTACCTGCTGCAGCCGCTGTGGAACTTCGTCAACGCCTGCTTCTTCGAGTACGGCATCGCCGCCTACGACCTGGAGCTGGGCGCCAACCTGGCGACCAAGGAGCGGCGCAGCAAGCCCGAGTTCCGGGCCGGCGTCCGCGCGGTGCTGGGGAAGATCCGCAAGCAGGCCACCAAGGACTACCTCGTCCACCCGCTGCTGTCGGGGCCCTCGTTCCTGGCCACGGTGGGGGCGAACTTCACGGCGAACGTCGTCCGCAACGTGTGGTCGCACTCCGTGATCATGTGCGGGCACTTCCCGGAGGGCGTCGAGACGTTCGAGAAGAAGTCCATCGACGGGGAGACCCGCGGCGAGTGGTACCTGCGGCAGATGCTGGGCTCGGCCAACATCTCCGGCAGCAAGGCCATGCACCTCCTGACCGGCAACCTCTCCCACCAGGTCGAGCACCACCTGTTCCCCGACCTGCCCAGCAACCGGTACGCCGAGATCGCGCCCAAGGTGCGCGACGTCTTCGAGCGCTACGGGCTGCGCTACCACTCCGCACCCCTGCCGCAGCAGGTCGCGTCGGCCTGGCACAAGGTGCTGCGGCTCTCGCTGCCCAACGGCTGGCTCGAGCAGACGACGTGGCGCAACGCCCCCTCGCAGCTGGTCAAGCTCTACCGGATGACCACCGGCGGGCCGAAGGTGCGCCGGGCGCTGCAGGCCGCCTGAGGCGACCTGCGGACGAGAACGGGCCCCGGCGCGCCGCGCCGGGGCCCGTTCTCGCGTGCGGGGTCAGACGGGGCGGACGTTCTCCGCCTGCGGGCCCTTCTGGCCCTGGGTCACGTCGAACTCGACGCGCTGGTTCTCGTCGAGGGACTTGAACCCGTTCGTCTGGATGGCGGAGAAGTGGCAGAAGACGTCGGGGCCGCCGCCGTCCTGGGAGATGAAGCCGAAGCCCTTCTCCGCGTTGAACCACTTCACAGTGCCCTGGGTCATGTCGTTCTCTTTCCGTGCTGGAGGTGTCCGGACCGGCGGAGAGCCGGTCCGGGGTCGCCGCACCGACCGGCAGGACCGAGGGGAACGTCAGGCAGAGACGACTGCGGACGTCCGAGAACGAGGCAGAGGTACGACAGCGACCGCCTACAGCGTACGCGATGGCGGCCGGAGGGCGCTGCGGCTCACCCCGGCGTGACGACGACCTTGCCGAGCGCCCGCCCCGCGCCGACGCGGGCCAGGGCCTCGGCGACGTCGTCGAGGCCGTACGTCCGGTCGATCCGGACGGCGACCTCCCCGGCGAGGCAGACGTCGGCCAGCCGGGTGGAGTGCGCGGGCCCGGTGCGGACGACGAGGACGCCCAGCGACCGACCGGTGAGCCGGCCGGCGGGGACGACCCGCAGCAGCGCGCGCACCGTCCCGCCGACGCAGCGGTAGCGGCCGCCGCGGGCCAGCGCCCGCCGGTAGGCGAACACCGACCGGTGCGCCACGAGGTCGAGGACGGCGTCGTAGGGCCCGCGGCGGGTGAAGTCCTCGGCGCGGAAGTCCACCACGTCCGTCGGCACCCAGCGACCGCAGGAACCCCAGCTTCCCGGCGTCGTCGACGGCGGTGACGTGAGCGCCGGCCCGCCCGGCGAGCTGGACGGCGAAGGCGCCCGAGCCCCCGCCGGCGCCGTTGACCGCCAGCCGCTGCCCGGCCCCGATCCCGGCGGTGCCCTGCAGGGCGGTGGCGCCGGCCTGGGGGATGGTCGAGGCCTCGGCGAACGTCGGCCCGGCGGGCTTGACGGCCGGCGCCGCCTCCGGCGCGACGGCGTACTCGGCGAAGCCGCCCAGGAGCGCGAGGTCGTCGCCGTAGACCTCGTCACCGACCCGGAAGCGGGTGGCGCCCTCGCCGACCGCGGCCACCCGCCCGGCGATGTCGGAGCCCAGGGTGCGCAACCGCGGGGACCGGAGCCCGCCGATCCGGGCGTAGGCGGGGGAGCCGACCAGGCACTCCCAGTCGCTGAGGTTGACCGACGTGGCGACGACCTCGACCAGCACCTGACCCGGCCCGGGCGCCGGGACCGGGACCTCCTCGACGCGCAGCACGCCGGGCGGGCCGTACCGGTCGCGCACCGCGGCTCTCACACCCCGGGGACCGTAGGGCAGCGGCGCCCGCGCGTCAGCCGTCCGGGAACCGATGCTCCTATGGATCGTCAAGCGGCTCGGGCCGGTGGTGGTGAGGTGAGCAGGTAGTAGAGCTCGCGGGCGATCAGTCGTTTGAGGCATCGGATGATGTCCTTCTTCGACAGCCCTTCTTCGGT